>JAUYQQ010000021.1 GCA_030697165.1 Acidobacteriota bacterium | reverse complement strand
GGCCGGAGCCGGCGCCCCGCCGCCGCACGCGGCCACCACCAGGCACGCCATCGTGATGAAGGTGACGGCGCGCATCACGAGACGGCAATCACGAGCGCGGTGGCGTTATCGGAACTGCCCCGCGTCAATGCTTCATCCACGAGCCGGGTCGCCTGGTCGGGCGCCGTCGAGGCCCCCATCAACACCTCGGCGATCGCTGCGCTGTCGAGACGCCCATGCACGCCGTCGGAGCACAGGACGAAGGTATCGCCGCGCACCAACTGCTCTTCTCTCGCGCCCGGCTTCACATCATCACGGGTGCCGACCACGCTGGTGAGCACATGGCGCAGCGGGTGCGCGGGGTCGGCATCTTCGGCTTCCTTGGCCCCCAGCACCGAGGCCAGCCAGGTGTCGTCTTTCGTCAACTGCTCGAGGTTGCCATCGCGGAGCCGGTAGATCCGGCTGTCGCCGACGCTGGCCAGGGTCAAGCGGTCGCCGCTGACCAGGGCCGCCACCACCGTCGTACCCATGCCGCTTAACTCGGCGTGGCGCGACCCCTCGGCGTAGACCTTGCGATTGGCCAGCCGGACCGCAGTCGTCAGGCGGTTGATGTCGAGCGACTGGGCCACCTCGATGCCAAACGGCCAGGTGACGTCGGCTCCGGCGGCGCTGTCGGCAATGAACTGGTGGATCGCCGCGACGGCCAGCTGGGAGGCGACCTCGCCGGCATTGTGCCCGCCCATGCCGTCGGCGACCACAAACAGGCCGAGATCCGGCCACCAGCCGAAGTGGTCTTGATTCATTTTGCGCGGACCGGTATCGGTCCGGCTACCTACGGTCAACTCCATATCGCTGTAAGGATTATGCCCTGTGGATACCTTGTATACTCGGGGCCGTGGCTAATGCAGCGCTGCAGCCGGTCATCGCCCGCGCCAACACCGCGCTCGAGCGTGGGCAGGCGGTAGCGACCATCGACCTCCTGGCGCCCCTGCTGCATACACCGTCTGCGCTCACCCGCGACGACGAGCTGGCTGTCCGCGTCATGCTGGCTGAATCGTACCTCTTGCAGGGGGATCTTGCACAGGCCGGAACGGTGCTGGGCCGGTCGCCCGACACCATTCGCGAGAGCCTGCCCCAGGTCCTCCATTCCAACCTCTGGCGCCTGCACGGCCGCGTCGCGTTCGCCCGCGGCGAGCAGTCCCGCGCCATCGCCCTGCACAATCGCGCGCTCAAACAGGCCGAGATCGCCCACGATTCTCGCGCCATTGGCCTGGCGCATTTCTACCTGGGCCAGTGTTACCGCCAGGTCGGCGACATGGCAATCGTGCGCGAGCACATTGCCGAAGCCGCGGCGGCCCTCCATGCCGCCGGCGACCGGCGGCACCTCGCGATGGTCCACTCGCTCTCGGCCGTGATGCTGGCGCAGACCGGGCGCTACGACGAGGCCAACGCCGCCCTTCGCCAGGCCGAACGCATGGCGTCACTGCTGCAGGCTGACGATGTGCTCGCGACGGTGTATGGCAACCAGGCCAACGTCGCGTTGATTCGGCACCGCTACGAACAGGCCCTGGCGCTGGCCGAGCGCGCCGTCAAGCTGCACGAGGGCCTGGGCCAGGGGCCGGGCCTGTCGGTCGCCCTCGCCACGCTCGGGCAGATCTGCGTGCGCGTCGGCAGCCTGGATCGCGCCGACACCGTGCTGCACCGCGCGCTGGAGGTGCGCAGCGCCATGCAGTTCCACGAAACGACCGGCGCGGTCTACGACACGCTGGCGCAGATGTCGCTCATGCGCGGCGACTACGAGAACGCGGCGGAGTACCTGCGCCGCGCCGCCGAAGCGTACGGCGCGTACGGCCGCAACACCAGCCGGTGGTACGAATGGTCGCTGCGGGTGATCACCGCGCGGCTCGCCACGCGCCGCGGCCAGCCGGACGAAGCGCTGGCCATTGCGGACGAAATTGCCAAGTCCACCAACGCCCCACCCGCCGAAACCATCGAGGCCGAGCTGATCGCCGCCGAAGCGCTGCTGTCCGCGGGCCGCGTGGACGAGGCCGAACACCGCCTCACGCAGGTGCAATCGCGGTTGGACCCGCGCACGACACCGGGCGCATGGGGCGAGTTCCTGCGGCTGCGCGGCGACCTGCGCGCGCGGCAGACCCGCACGACCGAGGCGTACCACGACATCGCCCAAAGCTCGAGCGTGTTCGAACTGGTCGGCGAGCGCTACCAGGCGGCGGTCAGCCAGATGGCGCTGGCCCGCCTTGCCTCCAAGGCCGGCGCGCGTTCGACCGCGGACCGCCACTACCAGTACGCCACTGAGGTGTTTCGCGCCCTGGGCGCCACCCGCGACCTCGAGCAGGTGCAATCGGAGATGGCGGCGGCCCAGCCACCCGGTACCGGCGAGTACGTCGGCTCGCCCGCCGACGCCGACGATGCCCTGGTGCGGCGGCTGGTGGATGCGGCGGTGTTGCCGGACCTGTTGGCGCGCGAGCTGGCGGCGACCCTGCTCGAAGCGGTCACCGCCGACCTCACCGTCGTCTACACTGCACTCCCCGGTGGCGAGGTCCGCGTCGTCGCCTTCGCGGGCGGGGATGCCGACGCGGCGGCGGCCATGGCCAAGCTGGCCACGCAAGGCGCCGCGTACGGCGGCGGCAGTTTGATTGTCGAAGCGATTGGCCGCGAACCCGACGGCCCGCGCCAGGTCGTGATTGCCGTGCCGCGCACGCTGGGCCACCCACTGCAACGCCGCATCCGGATGATGGCGGCGGTCGCCCGCCAGGGCTTCGACCTGTGCGGCGTGCGCGACCGGCCGGCCTCGCCGGTGGACTCGACCACGGAACGGCCCCTCGAACCCTTGCTGCCCGGGTTCCTCTGCGCCAGTGCCGCCATGCACCGCGTGGTCGATCAAATCCAGCGGCTGCAGGGCAACGACCTCACGGTGCTCATCACCGGCGAGAGCGGCACCGGCAAAGAGCTGGTGGCGCGGGCCATTCACGTGGGCTCGTCGCGCAACTCGGCCACCTTCCTGCCGTACAACTGCACGACCACGACCCGCGAACTGGCGGACAGCCAGCTGTTCGGGCATCGCCGTGGCTCGTTCACGGGCGCGGTCTCGGACCAGCCCGGCCTGATTCGCACCGCGACCGGCGGCACCCTGTTCCTCGATGAAGTGGGCGACTTGCCGCTCGACGTGCAACCGAAGCTGCTGCGCTTTCTCGAGCAAGGCGAGATCATGCCGGTCGGCGAAAACCGGCCGCAGCCCGTGGACGTGCGGGTGATCACCGCAACCAACGCGGACCTCGAACAGCGCGTGGCCGAAGGCAAGTTCCGTGAAGACCTCTACTATCGGCTGAGCGTCATTCGCATTCACGTGCCGCCGCTGCGCCAGCGCCGCGAGGAGATTCCCCACCTGACCACGTTCTTCCTGCGCGAGGCGTCGGATCGCCTGGGCAAGCCCGACATGCAGTTGAGCGCCGAAGTCCTCGACCTGTTCGCCCAGTACTTTTGGCCCGGTAACGTACGCCAGCTGCGCAACGAGGTCCAGCGCGCCGTGGCCATGGCCCCCGCCGGCGGCACGATCGGTCCGGAGCATCTCTCGGCCGACCTGACCGCGGCCGCAACCCCCGCCTCGTCGGCATCGAGCGGCGGCCGGGTCTCGCTACGGGGCGGCCAGACGCTGGCCTCGGTTGTCGATGAAATCGAGCGTGACTTGATCCGCGAGATGATGACCCGCCATCGCGGCAACATCTCCGAAACGGCCCGCGCCCTCGGCCTCACGCGCCGCGGCCTTTACCTGAAGCTGCGCCGCCTCGGCATCGAGGGCGGTCCAGAAGTGAATACTAAGTAGCCAATCAGTGCTGTTGGTGGATACCTGCTAACCAGTCCCCAAGCCTTCCAGCCCAGGCACACTGTGCCTCATTGTCTGCTACTGGCAGCAAGCTGTATCTAACCATCCACGGAAGTGGAAGCTGCACGGAATCGGCGTGAATCTTGGAGTGATTGCACGCATTGCAAGCCTTTGATTTTGGCAGCTAGTTTCCCTGGAGTCTCCCCGTGACTGACAAACGAATGATGACGGGACAAAACATACAACGGTCGTCGGAACGGCGGGCGCTGGCCCTGCCGGCCCGGCTGACCTGGAAAGATGCCTCTGGCGCCGTGCGGTTCATTTCGGTGATGACGCGCGACGTGAGTGAGGCGGGTGTGTTCGTTGAATGCGAGGCGGGCGCCGCCATTCCGCTGTTTCGCCTGGTCCATCTGCAGGTCGAGCGCTCGACCCGCATGTCCGAATTGCCGATGCGGATGCGCGAAGGCAAGGTGCTGTCGGCGGTGTGGCGCGTCGCGCCGTGCCGGCGCTCGACGGGCACCCCCTCGGGCTACGCGCTGCGATTCCTGGTCGAGCCGGGGGTCATGTCCATCGCCGGGCGCTCGCCACTGGTTGAGGCGATCGCCGTCTAGGGCCACAGATACCGATTAACACCGATAACGGAAACGGCGCTTGCTCCAACCAGGACTAGGTAGGCTGCTGCTTGCTCCAGTAGCGAGCCAGTCCCTGCCACAGCTGATCGAACGGCGCGGCTAATTCCGTTGCCCGGGCTTCGTGCTCGGGCAGCGCCTTCCGGATCTCGCGCCGCAAGCGTTCCACAAACACCTGCGTCCGTTCCTCGTCGGTATTCCCTGCGGCGAGCGACTCGCGCACGGCCTCGGCCTGCCGGGTCAGCACCTCGCGAAACCGCGCGAGGTGCGCCTTCGCCCCGGTCACCACGCCGAAATGCGTCAGGAACAGCGACACCGGTTGCCACGCCTCGATGTCGTCGAGGCTCTGTCGCCACGCGGCCAGATCGATATCCGGCGGCGGCGTCGGCGCCAGCAGGTAATCGCCGCTGACGCGAATGCCCCCGGTATCGCCCACGTAGGCCGTACCGGTGGTCTCGTCCAGGTAGCTGACGTGGTGCTTCGCGTGTCCGGGTGTGTAGGCGACCCGCAGCGTGGTGCCGGCGACGGCCACCCGTTCGCCGCCCTGCAGCACGTTCACGTTGGCGGCCGGCACCGGGAGAAACGCGCCCCAGAGCGTGTCCATCTGGTCGCCGTACAGCCGCGTGGCACTCGCGAGCAACTTGGCGGGATCGATCAGGTGCGGTGCGCCGCGCTCGTGGACATAAACGCGAATGCCGGGGACGCGCTCGACGATCGTGCCGGTGGCGCCGGCGTGATCCAGGTGGATGTGCGTGACGAGCAGCGCGCGCACGTCGCGCAGCGTGAGCCCGCGCTGGCGCAAGCCGTCTTCGAGCGCCGGCAGGCACGACGTCGGCCCGGGATCGACCAGCGTCACGCCGTCGGGCCCCGACAGCACGGCGGTGGCGATCACGCGATCGCTGCCACGGAACCGGAGATCGATGTAGTCGCTCATTCGTGGAACGACAGCGCCTTCATGGTTTCGGCGTAACGGCCATCGGGCGTGGCCGGCACGAAGACCTTGCAGGCGTCCAGGTCGCCGCCGTAGATATGCAGGGTAATGGACGCGGCCGCCGGCCGCGCGTTGGCCAGCACGTGATGGTCGGTCGGCGGAATCAGGCAGCCGGCCGAGCCGGTGCCGGCCAGCAGCGCGCCAATCGGCGTCACTCGAAAGAAGCCTTCGGCATCTGGCTCCACGCGATACTGCGTCACGGCGATCTCTCCGTCCACGACGCCTTCCACGCACCACAAGCCGCCGTGATCGTGTACCGCCGTGCCCTGCCCTGGTCCCCAGGTCATGACGATCGCGCTATAGCGGCCGGCGGGATCGCGATGCAGCAACCGGCGCGCATACGCGTCGGGACGCGGGTTGGTGAGCCGAGCCGGCAGCACCAACGCGCGCGTGCCCAGCACGTGCTCGAGGTCGGCCTTGACGGCGGCGGTGACGGCGCCGGCGTCGCCGGCATCGACCGATCGGTCGAGCCGGGCAATCAAATCCGCCAGTCCGGGACAACTCAAAGACGCTGGGTTCATTTATCTATGAATGGTAGCGAAAAATGAACCCGGCGTCCTTACTTCTTCAGGTTGACCTCAAACAGCTTGAGGATGCGCTTGTACTCGTCGGCCCAGCTGGTGGCCTCCACGAAGCCGTGGTCCTCGACGGGATACGACGCCAGTTCCCAGTTCTCCTTGCGCAGCTCGATCAACCGCTGGGCCAGCCGGACCGAGTCCTGGTAATGCACGTTGACGTCGACCATGCCGTGGGCGATCAGCAGCGCCGACTTCAACCCTTCGGCGAAATAGATCGGCGAGCTCTTGCGGTAGGCCTCGGCATCGGCCGGCGGTTCGTTGAGGATGTTCGAGGTGTAGCCATGGTTGTAGTGGGCCCAGTCGGTGACAGGCCGGAGCGCGGCGCCCGCGGCAAACGTGTCGGGCGAGGTGAACAGCGCCATCAACGTGATGAAGCCGCCGTAGCTGCCGCCGTAGACGCCAATGCGCCGGGCGTTGACTTTTTGCGACTTCACCAGGAACCCGGCCCCGTCCACCACGTCGTTGAGATCGTGGCCGCCCATCGAGCGATAGATCGCGGTCCGCCAGTCGCGGCCGTAACCGGCGCTGGCGCGGAAGTCGGGGTCGAGCACCACATACCCTTGCGACGCGAGCAGGTGGTGGAACATGTACTCCCGGTAGTAGCTCGACCAGTACTTGTGTGCGTTCTGCAGATAGCCGGCGCCGTGCACGAAGATCACCGCCGGCGCTTTCGGATCGCGCCTGGCGCCGACCATCTCTGGCGTGTACATGCGCGCGTAGACCTGCTGGCCGTCGCGCGCCGTGTAGGTCACCAGTTGCGGCTCCACCCACTTGAACGATTGCCACTCGGCCGACGAGCTAGTCGTGACCTTGGTGGCCGTGGCCCCGGCCTGGTTTGCCATGAGAAACACTTCGGGCGGGCGATTCGGGAACGACGAGACCAGGCCGAACATCGATCCGTCGGGGGCAATCGTGCCCTCGTGGCCACCGGCCGGGGTCGTGAGCTTCGTCCGCGGGCCGCCGTCCACGCTTAACGAGTAGAGGTGGCGCTCTCCCGGGTGCTGCTCGGTCGATTCAATGTAGAAGGTGCGGCCGTCAAGCGACACCTCCACCTGATCGATCTCAAACTGCCCCATCGTCAACTGCTTGCGCGCCGGGGCTGCCGCGGTCGCATCCACCGTGTAGAGGTGCATCCAGCCGTCGTGCTCGGCCAGGAACCACACGCGGCTGTTGTCGGGCAGCCAGCCCTGGCCGCCGTCGCGAATCCAGGCTTCGTCCCTGAGGTGATCGAGCACCGTGGTCCGGCCAGTCGCCGGATCCACCAGCGCGAGCCACCGTTCGGTGTTGTCGGCGGCGCGCACCGACACCACGGCGTGCTTGCCGTCGGGCGACAGCACGGGCGAGCCCCAACGCACGTCACGTTTCCCCTCGACTTTGCCCGGGGCAAGTGCTGCCGCGGCGGGCTTCGCGGCCCCCTCGGTGGCCGCAGGCGCCGGTTTCGTGTCGTCGTCGACCGGTTTCGGAATGGCGATCGCATCGCTCACGCCTTCGAGTCCCACCCAGAAGCCGTCGCCGCTCTCGAGGTTGAGCGTCACCAGGCGGCGGCGGTCCTGGGCATCGCCGACCTTGGTGCGGGCGTTGATCTCTTCGGTGAACGCCGACTCGCTGACATATCGCGGCACCTGCGAGGCGCGGGCTTGGGCGCGGTCGTTGACGACCAGGAACGCGAATTTCCCGTCGGCCGACACGGCGGCATCGGCAATGGTCTGGCGCTCGGTCAGGTCGAATCGCGGCAACGCCCGGGCGCGATCCAGCGCCTCGCGCCGCTTCCGGCGGGCCGTTTCATTCTCGACCCAGTCGAGCAACTGTTGCTCTTCGTCCTTGAGGTACTTCTGGCTGTCGGTCGGCTTCGGGTCGGCGCGACGCACGGCCGCATCGGTCAACTGCACGAGCGTCCCGGCAGTTACGTCCTGGACGGGCACGATGAACAGGTTGTTGTCGCGCACGAAGGTCACGTGCGTCTCGCCGCGCGCCCAGCGCGGGTTGGACTCAACGCCGGTCGTACGCGTCACGTCGAGCCGCGTGTTCGCCACCGTGTTGATGATGACGATGTCGCCGCGATCGGTGCCGAGGATGCGGCGCCGCTTCGCATCCCAGTGGCCGTTGGCCGGAGGCGCGAGCCGCCGTTCGGCGTCGGTCAACCGTCGTGGCGCGCCGCCCGAGCGGGCGACCACCCAGGTGGCCGGCAGGTCTTCCTTCGGCATCAGCCACTCGAAGTACAGCGACTGCGAGTCGCCCGACCAGCGCAGGTTGTTCGGCGGGTTGCCGACCAGCTCGGGTCCCCGCATGATGCTGTCAACGGTCAGCGGAAAGCCGGCCGTCGCCGGTTTTTGCTCGGTGGCGACCGACACCACCGTCAGCACGGTAGCGCACACAATCAGGGCGAGCTTCTTCATAGGGGTTTGTAAGCGGCGTACAGCCGTTGATCGCGAATCGTGCCGTCCTTGATGGCGCTCTGCCGCAGGTGGCCTTCCAGGGTATAGCCGGCCTTCTCGAGGATACGAATCGAGGCGTGATTGTCGGCGAACGGCAAGGCGTAGATGCGGGTCAGGTCGTGCAGCCGGAACACTTCGGCGGTCACCGCCGTCAGCGCTTCGGTGCCGATGCCGCGGCCCCACGCGCTTTCGCCGAGCCAATAGCCGATCTCGGCCGACACGCGCTCGACGTCGGTGTGCAGCTCGACGCCAATGCCGCCGGCGGCCTCCCCGCCCACTTCCAGGGCCCACACCGTCGGCGCGGGCTGCCGGACGATCCACTCGAGAAACTTCTGGCCGTGCTCACGTTCGTACGGAAACGGAAACCGATCGCGCAGGTGCATCGACACGTGGCGATTGTTGGCGTGCCTGATCAGGGGGTCGAGGTCGGCCACGGCCCAGGGCCGGACCGTGCACCGTGCGAGTTCGAGCCGCATGCTAGGATCGCGCGCCCACCAGCTCGGGCGGACCGGCCAGCCCGAGATTCGCGCGCAAGACCCGGTTGCCGCCGCCGGCCCGGGCTTCGCGCAGGGCGTGGCGGGCGGCCTTGATGAGATCGAGCTCTTCCCACGCCGATTCGCGCTGGGGCACGGCCGTCGAGGTCGCCACCGACGCGGTGATGAATTCGTCGGGGCCGTCCTTCGCCGCCGGCAGCTTCAGGTCACGAATCGCGGCGCGCACCTGTTCGGCGATCTTGAACCCTCCAGGGCCGTCGGTCGAAGCCAGCACCAGGGCAAACTCGTCGCGGTGATACCGCGCAACCAGGTCGCCTGGCCGGCCAACGAGGCTCGCCAGGCAGCGGCCGACCTGCTTCAGCACGTCGTCGCCGGCCTTGCGGCCGAATTGCCGGTTGTAGGCCCTGAAGTGATCGACGTCGATGAAGATCAGGGACAGCGGCAGGCCGTCGCGGCGGGCCCGCCGCCACTCGCGCTCGAGAAATTCCAGGAACTGTTCGTGGTTGGCGACCGCGGTGAGCTGATCCTCGGTGCTGAGGCGCTGCAACTGCAGGCGCGCCGATTCAAGCTCGGTGGTGCGCTGCTCGAGGGTCTTGTCGAGCTCGGCGGCTCGAAGTTCGAGCCGCCGCCGGCTGATGTAGACCCAGACGCTGAAGGTGGATAACGCGCCGATTAACGCCGCGGCGAATCCCCAGGCAATTTGCACTCGTTCCTCCACCCTGGGTTCGGTCGATTCAGGGTGAGCGCATTCTACCTCGGCCGCTCGATTTCGCAGTCAGACGTGCAGGAGGGCCTCAAGCCTCCTGCGGCCGATCGGCGCGTGAAGATTCGGCGGGCCCCGTCCGAGCCGGGCCCGCGCCGCTACTGAGACTGAATGCCGCCACCGTGAATGGCCGACGAGACCGTCGCCACCAGGGTCCCGGCGCCATCACGCACCGTAATCGCAAACAAATCCCCGTTCTTTCCAGGCTCGCCGCGATCAGCCGCCTCGGCCTGGAACGTGAACCCGCCTACCCCGTTCCACGTGCCCGACCCGGAGAAGTGGACGGTATCCGCCACGATGCCTTGACCCGGATCGGACCCAGGGTGGTCAGAGAATCGCACGCTGGTGAGCGCGGACGCTTCAAATCGGCCCGGCCCCTGGCCCCGTTGCTTGTAGTCCACCTTGACGTCCAGGCGGCGCAGTCCACCCCGGTCGGGAGAGCCGATGCGGAAGTTGAAGGACACGCGCGCAGCCGCTCCGTCAATAAAGCCGCTGCCATGCATCAGCCCGGAGAGGTTCTGATCGACGATCAACGTCGCGCAAGTCTGTGTGGTCAGGCAGCTGACGCCGCCCACCTCGATCACAACCAACGTTTG
The DNA here is from genome assembly GCA_030697165.1 of Acidobacteriota bacterium. NCBI lineage: Bacteria > Pseudomonadati > Acidobacteriota > Acidobacteriota bacterium. The sequence goes on along the minus strand of JAUYQQ010000021.1, from coordinate 165,561 downwards.
TCCCGGCGCCAGGGCGGTGACCAGGCCGTTCTGATCGATCGTCGCCACCGATTCGTCGAGCATCCGCCAAGTTGGACCATCGTCTTCACCGCCGCCCTGGCCGGCACAGTTCCCGCCACCCGCCGAGGTCGAGATCTGCAGGTGACTGGCCGGCGTCACGCTGTAGGACTCGAATGTCGCGAGAGAGGCGCTGCCATCGGCCGCCAGTCCGCCGGCGGCATAGATCACGTCGCCGATGGCCGCCAACGCGAACTGGGATCGCGAGGTTGGCATGCTGGCCAGCAGCGCCCACCCGTCGGGATTGCCGTTCACGCCGGGAATGAACACCTGGCCCACGCCGCACTGCGCCCCGCCGAAGACATAGAACGCGTTGCCGACCGTGGCACCGGCTCCAGCGCTGATGCCCGAAGGCATGGACGGCCCCTGCAACCACTGGTTGAGCGCCACGTTGTAGAGGAATGTGGTCTGCGCCACGGCACCACCGGGACCGGCGCCGCCAGGCGCCACCAGGTGCGTGCCGCCACCAAGCGCCCCTGCCGTGATGAACGCGCGCGCCTCGGGCAGCGGCGCCATTGTCACCCACGCGCTTGTCGCAGGGTCGAAACGCTCAACGCTGCTCAGCAGGGCACCGCCCACTGCGTTGCCGCCGATCGCAAACAGGCGGCCGTTGGCGGCCACCAGCGCAAAGTGGCTGCGGGCCGTGAGCAAGCCGGGGGCGGACGACCAGGTGTTGGTCACCGGGTCGAAGACTTCAACCGTCGTCAGGGGCGTTCCGTTGGCGCTGCCCCCAACGGCGTAGATCCTCCCGTCGAGGGCGACAATCCCCATGCCCTCGCGACGAGTCGGCATGGACGCGGCGGTGGACCACAGGTTGGTGGCCGGGTCGTAGACCTGGTTCGCATCCTGCGTGGTCGTGCCGTTGGCCCCGCCGATTGCGTAGAACTTGCCGCCGACCGTGGCGCCGCCAAGCGCGAAGCGCGAGACGCCCGGAGCGCTCGGCTTCGACGACCACCCTTTGATGACGACGCTGCCGCTCTGCCCACCGAGGGAGTATGAACCCGTGAACCGGGTCGCTGCTGGCCCGGCCCACGTGGCGGTGATTGAGCCCGGGCTCCCGTTGCCATTGGTGCAAGTCAGCGTCGCAGTGAACTGGCTTTCCGGGGTCAGCGTACCGACTGCGCGAACGACCGCCGTGTTCGGTGACCACACGACGTTCACCGCGCCGGTGGCATCGGCGGTGAATGCCTGCGAGGAGAACCCGCCGTTCACGAGACCGCACTGACTGACGTCCAGGGACGGGGCAAACTCGATCGACCACAACGAGTTCGACGGGGAACCTCCGCCCTCGTTACCACCGCCGCCGCCGGGGTCAGCCGTCGTTCGCACCGAGCCGTCACTGAAGCGAGCGGTGCCAACGAACTGCTGCGTCTCGCCCGGCAACAGCGACACCGCTCGCGGATCGACCTCGAGCGACACCAGAGCCGGCTCCACATTGACGCTGAAGTTCACGAACCTGGTATTGTTGCGCGAGTCGGACGAGGAACAACTGACGCGCGTGCTGCCCATGGGAAACTGCGAGCCCGGGGGCGGTGAGCAGCTGACCGGCCTCGGGCCGTCCACCGTGTCGATTGCAACGGGCAGCTGATAGCTGACGATCGCGCCGGCGGCCGAGGTCGCCTCGACGTTGACATTGGCGACGGGCCCGAAATTCGGCGCCGTGGTGTCATGCACCGTCACGGTGAAGAGGCGCGGCGCCGACAGGTTGCCGCGCGTGTCTGACGCCGTGCAGGAGACACTGGTGATGCCAAACCCGAACAGGCTGCCTGAGGGCACCGTACACTGCACCGGACGAGGTCCGTCGACCGTGTCGTTCGCGGTCACGTTGTAGAACACCGTTGCGCCGCCCGGACCGGTCGCCTCGCGAACGATGTTGAACATCGGTGACACGATTGGTGGCCTCGTGTCATGCACCGTAACATCAAACGTCTTCGTGGCGGTGTTGCCGGCACCGTCGGTCGCGCTGCACAGCACAGTGGTAACGCCAATCGCGAAGATCCCCGACGGAGGGGTGCAGACCGCTGTGAGCGAACCGCTTACGGTGTCGGTCGCCGTGGCAAAGAAGCTGACCGATGCTCCGGAAGGCCCGGTGGCTTCGACCGGGCCGACCGCCATCGGCGTAAACAGGCTCGGCCGTGTCGTGTCCTGAACGGTAACCGTGAAGCTGACAGGCGCGGCGCCATTGCCGGCCGCGTCGAGCGCGCTCAGCACGACCGTGGTCGTGCCCAGCGGGAACATGGGACCTGGCGGATTGGCCGTCACCATGACGACGCCGCTGCCGCCATAGTCGGTCGCGCTCGGCGTGAACGACGTGAACCCGCCGGATGACGACTGCGCTTCGACGGTCCGGTCCGCAATGGAAACCAAGACCGGCGGGGTGCGATCGATGCGAACAATCAAGGATCGCGGAATCTCGGCGTTGCCCTCGCCATCGGTTGCGTAATACGTGATCGTCGTCACGCCTTCATTGGCGACCTCAAACGAGGCGGTGTCGCCGGCGACAGTGGCACCACCGCTTTGTGCTCCCGACATCTGGTAGACGAGCGAGGCCACTCCACTTTCTTCGTCGGTGGCCTGCAGAGACACCCAAACGCTACCGTTGTTCCAGCCGTTGCCGTTCGGCAGCGAACGCGTCGCGGATGTGACCGGCGCGGTGACATCGCCGGTCTCGACCAGGGCCAGGTGCTGATCGCTAACGACCCCGCCTGTGGGCTGGAGTCCGCCCAGCACGAAGACTTGCCCGTTCAAGCTGACGGCTTCAGGCGACGTCCATGCCGACGGCAACGACGCGTGGAGCGTCCACGTATCGCTGGCCGGGTTATAGCTGGCCGTCGAGGCCTCGAAGCCTTCGCTCCCGAAACCACCAGCGATAAACAGGCGCCCTGCCGTCACCGTCACGCCGGCGTTATCCCTGCCGACATGCATGGCGGCACGCGGCGACCAGGCGCCGGTGACCGGGTCGTAGGCGTGGACGTCGGCCGTAGGCGCATGACCATAGGATCCGCCGGCTATGTAGATGATCCCGTCGATGGCCCCGGCCATCATGGCACGGCGCGGCTGAGGCATCGGCGCCAGCACGGTCCACGAGTCGGTTTGCGGGTCGTAGCTTTCCACCGAGGCCAGGGTGACGCCACCGTCCGAAGGATAGAGGCCGCCAAACACAAAGATCCGGCCGTTGACCGCCGCGATGCCGAAGTTGGCGCGCGGCGTTGTCATGGGCGCGATTGGCGACCACGAGTTGGTCGCCGGGTCGTAAACCTCACCACTGGCGAGATCGAGACTGCATTGACGGGTTCCGCCGACCACGTAGAGCAGGCCGTCCATCACTACGGCCCCGGGGTGTGCTCGCGGCACCGACATCGGCTCCGCCGGCGTCCACAGTCCGGTTGCGGGGTCGTAGACGGTGTGGGATGAAAGGAACGAGCAACTCTGCGCGCTGGTGCCACCGACCACATGGATGCGGCCAGCCATGACAACAGCCCCGTGAGCGTAGCGTGGCTCTGGCATGGGGGGCTGGGCCACCCACCCGCCGGCTGCCCAAACGCCAACCGCGCCGGCCATCAAGAAACCACCGACCACCACCCGTACCAGTGCACGTCCTGAAATCATGGGGAGACTCCAAGCGAGAGCATCGCCGCACCGTGCAAGCTGATCAATGGGCGAATGTGGGCATTAGCGTCCACACGCGATCGCTCGCCCGGTTTCGCCCAGGTTTCGCGGGGCCTTCCGCCGCCCTGTGATTGCCGGACGGGGATAGAGGCCGCGCGCCGCGCTGATATAGGATGCTGCCGGATGAGCTTGGTCCCCTCCGTGCTCTTGCTGCTGCTGATCAGCCCCTCGTCCGCCTCCGGGCAAACTTTCCACGGCAGTATTCGCGGGCGGGTGTCGGACACCAGCGCCCCGGTTGCCGCGGCGCGCATCGTTCTCAACGACGCCCAAACCGGCGCGACGACGACCACCACGACCAATGCGGCAGGCGAGTACATTTTTCCCTCGCTGCCGCCGGGCACCTACCGCCTCCAGGTCAGCGCGACCGGGTTCAAGCTCGCCGAAGGCGAGCCCCTGCGCATCGGCCCGCGCAGCGCCGTCACTTTCGACGTGCGGCTGGACATCGGCGCGGTGAGTGAGTTTGTGACCGTCACCGCGCCTGCGGTGCCCGACCGCCTGAACGGCATCCTGGGCCTGCCATTCCGTGGTGCGGAGCTCGTGGCGCAACCGACTGCGGGCCGCAATATCTTCATCATGGGAACGCTGGCGCCGACGGTGATCCCGACGGGCAATGCGCTGTTCGTCCGGCAGCAGGATCAGTCGAACTCATCGCTGATTTCCATGGCCGGCAGTGCCCGCCGCGCCAACACCTACCTGTTGGACGGCGTGCCGATCGTCGATATCCAGAACCGCGCCACGATCATTCCCGGCATGGAATCGGTGGAGGAAATGCGCGTCGAACTCGGACCGTACGACGCTGAGGTCGGACGGACGGCCGGCGGCGTCTTCAATGTCACGGCGCGAGCCGGCGGTAGTTCCTTGCGCGGCAGCGGCGTCTACCAGAATCGCCCCAGTGCGACACAGGCGCAGCTGTTCTTTGCCGAGAAAGCCAACCTCCCCAAGACCGATACCTCGTACCACCTGTTTGCCGGATCGATAGGCGGGCCGATCGTGGCCGATCGCGCGTTCTTTTTCCTGGGGGGCGAAGGGTATCGGACCGAAAGCAGCCGGAACACCGTGCTGAACCTGCCAACACCCGCCGAGCGCCGTGGCGACTTTTCTCAGTCCGGTCTCACGATCTACGACCCGCTCACCACCCGTCCGGATCCGCTGAGGCCGGGCGGGTTCATTCGCGACCCGTTTCCAAACGCTCAGATCCCGGCATCGCGCCTGAACCCGGTCGCCCTGGCCATGTTGCCGTACCTGCCGCTCGCGCCGGCCGGCACGTCACTGCCGGTCAGCGTGTCGGTACTGGATGAAGCCAGGCAGTTCACGACCAAGCTGACGCACCGGTGGACCGATCGGCTCAGCCTGTCGGTCGCCTACGCCTGGTATCGCTCCGCTGAACCCGACGCCCGGTTCTTCGGCGGCGAGCTCTTCGCCAACGGCGCCGACCCCGGCGACGGCGCGCTGGTGCGGACCGTCAACTTTCTCTCCCTCCACCAGTCGTGGACAGTCAGCGACCGTTCGGCATGGGAAGTACGGTACGGGTTGAACCAGTTCGTTGACGACAACCGCGGGGCCGACTTCGATCCGGCCACGCTCGGCTTTGACCCGCGCTTCATCGCGCAGCTGCCGCTCAAAAAATTCCCCTCGATCTCGGTCAGCGACTACGGCCAGGGCGGCGCCTTACTCGGTGATCGAGACCGTCAGCGAGGCGTCTTTTACGCCCACAACCTGTCAACCGCCTTCACGACACTGCGGGGCGCCCATCGACTACGGGCCGGCGGCGAGTTTCGGTTGACGGGGGTCGATTTCAGAAACCTGGGCGGCAGCGGTTACTACGGCTTCACTCGGGACTTCACGCTCGGGCCGGATCCCATTGCGGCGGCGCCGGCGACGGGCAACGCCTTCGCGAGCTTTCTCCTCGGCTATCCCGCATCGGGGGGCATCTATACCAGTTCGCCCGTCAACGTGTACGTTCGCTACGGTGCCGGCTTCATCCATGACGAGGTCCGCCTGCACCCGCGGCTGACGCTCAATGCCGGCCTGCGCTACGAGTTTGAGGACGGCCTGCGCGAGGTCAACAACCGAATGGCCGTGGGCTGGGCCTCGGAGACACCGTTCCCGATCCAGGTGGCGGGCCACCGGCCTGATGGCACCCCGCTCGCCCTCACCGGCGGCCTCATCTACGCTGGCGTGAACGGCGCGCCGGAAATGCAAGGCGACGCCGATCGCTGGCACCTGTCGCCGCGGATCAGCGCGGCTTTTTCCATCGACGACAGGACCGTGCTGCGCGGTGGCTACGGTGTGTTCGTCGCGCCGCAGCAGGGCATCAGCGCCTCAGAAACCGGCACCGGCACCCGCGGCTACAACGTCACGACCGACCTGGTGACCACGCAGGAAACCCGTTTCGCGCCCTGTGCCACGTGCACCTTGACCCATCCTTTTCCGGCCGGCATCGCGCAGCCGTCGGGCAATGGGCTCGGGGTGATGACCGGAGTTGGCGGCGGCGTCGAGTTCGTCGACCCCACGACTGGGCCAGGGCACCATCATCGGTATTCCGTCGAGGTGCAGAGGCAGGTCGGTGATCGCCTGACGATGAACCTGGCCTACCTCGGCTCACTGGGGCGTCACCTATCCGTCGGCGGTTCGAGCGGCTCGTTTGTCAACGTCAACCAACTCGACCCGAAGTACCTCGCGATGGGTAATGCCCTGCTGCAGCCGCTGGCGAATCCCTTCGTAGGCACTCCCCTCGCGGTGGGCATTCTCGCCGCCGGATCGGTGCCGGCGGGACAGCTGCTGCGCCCCTACCCGCAGTTCGATGCGGTCTATGCCTTACGGTCGCCCCAGGCCCGGTCCCGCTACGATGCTGTCATCGTCGGCGCCGATCGCCGCTTCGACCGCTGGGCGCTGCGCGCGAACTATACCTACAGCCGGCAGCGAGACAATCAATATTCGGAGAGCAACTTCTTCTCCGAAGGCTCGGCGATTCGCAACTATTACGACATCGATTCGGAGTACGGTCTTTCGATTCTCGACACGCCGCATCGCCTGAACGTGACCGGTACGGCGGACCTGGGATGGGGCTTTTCCGCGAGTGTGGCCGGCACGTTCCAGAGCGGCTTTCCCGTCGCCATCGGGCAGGCCACCCAGAACACTGGCCTCCTCGCGGGCAGCCAGCGGCCGAATATCGTCGCCGGGGCGAACCCGGTGCTGGCCGGCAATCCCGCCGATGCCTTTGATGCCGCGTGCAGTTGCATCCGCTGGCTGAACCCGGCGGCCTGGTCAGCGGCAACGGCGTTCACTCTCGGCACGGCACCGCGCGCCGACGGCCGTGTTCGCACGCCCGGACGGCGACTGCTCGACCTGGCGATCGACCGGCCATTCGCGTTGGGCGGCGGGGCGCTGACGCTCAGGGCAGAGATCATCAACCTGCTGAACGCCCGGGATTTCCGGGGTCCCAACGGCGCGTTCGGGTCGGCGACGTTTGGAGAAATTCGCAGCGACAGCGGGTTTCCCCGGACCCTGCAGCTACGGGCGCGCTTCGCCTGGTGAGACCGTGCTCCAGCCGGCGCTGGGGGACCAGCTGCGGATCGCCCTTGGGCCGTTGCGGTCCGGGCACCGCTCGCGCGGGTGATCGAGCTTGCCCTCCGTGTGCAGGGCGTCGTGGGTAGCCCAGTATTGCTGGCTGTAGGTGGCGCGGATCGGATCGAGGCTGGTCGTGAACTCGTAGATCGCATCCGAAGCCAGGGTGGTCGATGGCACTTCGAGGGTATGCACCACGATGCGGTCGCCGACAATCGAAACGGCTGCACGGTTGAAGCGCGAGTTCGTCACCCGGTTCAGCTCGCTGCGCGGCATCACCATCATGCGCCGCGGGAGCTGCTTGCCGCAGCTGTCACAGTAGTGTTCGGTACCGGCGGCTTCGGGGCCCTGGGCGTCGAGCTTCGCCGTGTCGAGCAACGCGACCATGCCGCCGTTCTGTGATTCCGAGAAGCCGGCTACCAACAGCGTCTCTGCATTCATCCACCTGAGCGCCTCGACCCAACCGGAATGAGCGAACGTGCCCAGCCGGCGGCCGGCGGAATCCAGGACGGCGACCAGACTGGGGCCCCAGACGTAGTGATGCGCGGCTACCGCCAGCCGGCTTGTCTTCGGCAGGTCCTCGCGGGCAAACGTGGTGATGGCCCATGGCGCAGTGAACGGCTTGCCGCCAAAGGTGACCGTGTCGTCGAACGCGAACGACCACTGGCGACGGCCGTCGCTGCCGAAGGCGACCAGTTCGCCGCTTTCGATTCGCCGGTCGCCAATGCGTTCCCGGTAACTGGTCGACGAATAGACCACCGGCTCGGCATCGCCAGACACCTGCACGCCCGGGCTAAACTCAGAGAACACCACTTCGTAGCGCTCATCCCACGCATGCCTCCAGAGTTCGCCACCGGCGGCGTCAAACGCCGTCAACGACTGCTTGGAGACCTCGGCCCGTAACCCCGCCACATCCGCGCGAGGCGCCGAGGTGCCGCGAAAAGCCAGGGCCAGCATCGCGATCAAGACGAGGGGGGCGATCACCCATCCGGACCATCGCACTGGGATGGGTTGTGGGGCGGGTTGTGAGGCGACTGGCGCTTCCGACTGAGGTCCCTTCAGCCAGGCGTCGATTTCGGTGGTGTATGCAAAGACCGAGCTGCCGCGGCCGCCGGGCACCCGCCGCACCGGAAGCCCCTGCAACCGTTCCCATCGCCGCACGGTGCCGATGTCGCGGCCCAGGTAATCGGCGATTGCCTTCCACGAATCCAGCCGGTGGTCGCCGGCCGGGCCGTTGGTCGTCATGAGGCGCCCATTCTGCACCAAATAGACGCTAATGCACAGATATGGCGATTGAGGCTCCGGTCCATGCGGACGCATCCTGTGCCGCATCCGAATGCGCCAATCCCCCATTGACGTCCGGTTGACGCCACGTGAGCGAGCAGGCGTCGCGACGAAAGGAGTTGCCCGATGCGTTTTCCCTTCTTGATCCTCCTCACATTGGCGGTCGCCCCGGCCTGCGGCGGCGGACCGTCGGTCGCAACGAGCACACCAACGGCGCCAACCGCGACCGCGCCAACACCAACCGCCACGCCGGCGCCCCCGCCGGCGCCCACAACTACCCAGGCAACTTCGATTGCGACCGGCATCGGGGGCTTGACTGCCACCGCGCTCGCCAGCGGGGCAAGCCAATTCGGTATTGCGTCCGTCGGCACCGGGAGAGTCATTCGGATGGCCGCAAGCGGATCCACCTTCAGCAGCGTCAATTGCCCGGGCAGCGGCAAGATGGACTTGATCTACGTCCGTGACTACACACCGACCAGCGCCGGCGTCGACCTGACCGCTCTCAAGGCGGTACTAACTTCATGCGTGACGACCGCCGACGCGCCCGCACTAAGTGGCGAGCTCGCCATGGCCGGCACCTACACTGGGTCGGGCCAGGCCGCACCGATCACGCTGACTGGTTCGCTAACAACGTCCGCTGGCGGTTGCGCGATCACCGGTGCCGTCACCGCAGCAGGGAGCTTCAGCGGAACGGCGTGTGGCGCCACGGTGGCCGCTACCACTCCTCCCCCGATCGCCACCCCGACGCCAGCTCCGGCGCCGACCCTCAGCGCCACCGGCACATGGACGGGGACCTGGACGAACTACGACCCGAGATTCAGTTGCGGCCGATCCGACAACAGCGTGCGCATGACGCTGACGCAGTCGGGTGCGAACCTCTCCGGTAGCATGACGTGGACGATCACATCGTCGTACTACTCGCCGGACGTCGGCAAGACCCAAACCTTCGAGATCACGGGGACGGCAAACGGTAGCGCCGTGACGCTCACGCTTGGGCCCGCCAGCGGCACGGCGACGATGACGGCGACGAGCATGACGGGCGCGTTCACCATGCCTGCGCCGGGCACCACCCCGTGCCCGCTGCCAAACAGTTTCACCCTGAGCCGCCAATGAACTCACCGGCAACGTCGTTCACGGAGGATCGGGCATGAGAGTGGGACGAGCAGGAACCGTGCTGGCGGCGCTGCTGTGTGTGGGCGCCTGTGGCGGCTCCGGCGACTCTGGCGCTGGAGCCTCTCCGACCAGCCCCACCGCCGCGACCCCTGCCCCTCTGCCGGCAGGAACGGGCGCTACCCCGGTAGGACAGACTGGTTGCAGCGCGACGTATGCCTGCCCCAATGTTGACGCGGACGGCAACGCCAATCCGTCGACCCCCACCTTCGATCGGGTCACGTTAGGCAACGGCACCTCGGCGACGTGTCCCGTAGAAAGGCTGCCAGATGGGACCGGGGCGGGTCCCATCCCCACGTTCCCCGTGGAGTTCAGTATTCGCAATCCCTCGCCACAGTTCCTTTGGCGCAGCAACAGCGGGAGCAGTGCCTTCTTGCAGGAGCCGCCCTCGGGAAGCGCCGGGAGCAGCGGGCCCTTCCAGGCGACCGCGCGTATTGCGGGACCGCAAGGCTCCTTGGCGGGCCAGATTGCCAGCGACATCTTGACGCTCGAGATTAGGAGGTTCAACGACATGAACATCGTGGTGGCAAGGTGCGCCATGACGGTGTGGTTTCTCCAAAGGCCAACGATTCGCTAGCGCTTCTGGGACCGACCGCTACGATGAGTTGCCGCGAAACGTGTCGCAGGCGTTCATGTCGCCGCTCGACAGCCCCTGGCGCAACCAGCGGGCGCGCTGCTCGGAGGTGCCGTGGGTGAAGCTCTCGGGCGAGGCCCGTCCGCCGCTCAGGCGATCGTCGCCAATGGCGGCGGCCGCCGCCAGGCCTTCTTCCACATCACCCGGATCCAGCAGTTCCTTGCGCCTCGCGTGATGCCCCCAGACGCCGGCGAAGCAATCGGCCTGCAGTTCCAGCTGCACCGATAGCGCGTTAGCGTTGGCCTGGCTGGCCTGCTGTTGTGCCTGCGCGACCTGCCGGTTGATGCCGAGCAGGTTCTGGATGTGATGCCCGACCTCGTGCGCGACCACGTACGCTTCCGCGAAGTCGCCGGGCGCGCCGAAGCGCTTATCCAGGTCGCGGAAGAACGACAGGTCGAGATATACCTTCTGGTCGGCCGGACAATAAAACGGCCCGCTCGCCGAGGACGCCGATCCGCACGCCGACCGCACCGAATCTTCAAACAAGACCAAGACCGGCTCCTGATAGCGCTGTCCGGCCGCCTGGAACACGCGTCCCCAGGTCTCTTCGGTGTCGGCCAGGACGAACGCCACGCGCTCGGCGGCCGGGTCGCCGGTGGGCGCCCCGGTTGGGACCGACTGCGCCTGCTGGCCGGGATTCGCCTGCTCGACGACCTGCAGCAACGTCAGCGGATTGGTGCCGGTCAGGCACGACACCGCCAGCACGATCAGGACCATGCCTATGCCACCAGCGCCGACGGTGCCGCCGCTAAGGCCACGGCGATCCTCAATATTGGTACTGCGACGACCTGTTTGCCACTTCATGCCGCCAGAGCATGCCAAATCCGGGCCAACCGCGGGGCGACCCGTGGTGGCGCGAATCTGCAGTTTCGATCCGTCTTTTCAGCGATAGGCGCCTTCGTAACCCCCGAGGAGGAATCAGGCGGGCGTGTGCGCCACCCCGCCAGCGAACCCGACATTCTTCGGACAGGTCATCGCGGTCAAGGACGACGGCACGTTCACGGAAACGTGGTCGGTCGTCTCCCCGGTCATCGCCGTGAGCGGCACCTGGACGCCCACGAACGTGCACGTGGACCTCTCATGCGTTGACCCCAACATCAGCGGCATCACCGGCACGATCGACGTGACGTGGACCGGCACGCAGTACGACGGCACCTACAACTTCAGCCCCAGCGGCGTCGCGGAACTCGCGGGGCTGATCTGGACCTCGAGCGATCCCTCCGTGGCGATCGTCAACCAGCGCGGCCGCGTCACGGGAGTCTCGCCAGGGACCACGATCATCACGGCCACCTACGGCCGCACCTGCTGGCCGGGCGAGCCGCAGCCTGCTGGCGGCTGCCGTGGAACCGTGGCCGGATCGACTACCGTGACGGTGTCACCCGCGGCGTGCCCGCCGCCGACCATCACCGACCAGTCCGTGTCGCCCGACCTGCTGTGGCCGCCCAATCACAAGATGCGGGGCGTGCAGGTCACCCAGTCCGCGTCGAACTGGTGCTCGCAGCCGGTCAGTTGCAAGATCGAGTCGATCACGAGCAGCGAACCGGCGAACGGGATGGGCGACGGCGACACGGCTCCCGACTGGGAGATCACCGGCGACCTGACGGCGCGGCTGCGGGCCGAGCGGTCGGGTGACGGCGACGGCCGCACCTACACCATCGTCACCGCGTGCACGAACAGCGCCGGCACGGCCCGCCGCGCCAGCATCGTGACGGTGCCGCACAACCGCTAGCGCGGATCCGCAGGGCGGGTCACCAGCGTGTTGCTATGCTTGACGCATGGACGACACCCACCTGGTGACCTGCCCGTATTGCGGCGAAGAGATCGAGATCTACGTCGAGCCCGACGTCCGCGGCAGCTACGTCCAGGATTGCGAAGTGTGCTGCAATCCGTGGACGGTGCGGGTGTCGCGTGACGAGGATGAGACGTACGTGGAGATCGGGCGGGCGGACGGGTCTGAGTGACGTCTCGAGGGCCGCTCCGAATCGTCGCGCTTACGGCGGCGAGAGATCGAAAGTGGACGCGTGGAGGTGAACGATCTTCCAGTCGGCACCAATTCGGCGAAACACCAAGGTTCGTCGACTAACACGCGTGTCGGTGCCGAGGTGAAAGGTCAGCACAGCGAGTCCGTCGTACTCCTGAATCAGCAAATCGCGCGGTTGCAGGTCCTGGTACGGTCCAGTCGTTCGGCCGCCTCGGATTAGATCGAAGACGACCTGGAAGGTTCTTTGAATCTCCTGCTTGCCTTGAACGCGTTTCGGAAACGTGCGGGGCGGGCCTGACGGCGGGTGGATGATCGTGGCATCGTCCGCGAAACGATCCAGGAACGCCGTCATGTCCAAGTTGTTGAACGCGACGATGAAGCGGCGCGCCGCCGCTTCGACAGTTGATGAGTCCTGAACACGCTCCCCTGCGGAAACTGCCGTCGAATACGCGCGGGTCGGCGCGACGAAGCACGACGGGAGAACGAGCAAACATAACGCAACTCGGAAACTCATGTGGTGTTCCTCCGAAGACGTGTCGACTTCAGATTGGCAAGGGCTGGTAGAAGAGCGAGCGCCAGTGTAGTGCAGCTTCCGAGGGAGGAGCCTTACGAAATTGGCCCGGGGGTGGGAATCGGTGCCGCTGGCGCGAGCCGAAGGCTCGCGACGCCAACGGAGTTCATGTGCTCATCGCGTGCTGGGCTTCGTACAGGTCGTAGGCATTCTGGAGGTTGAGCCAGAATTCGGGCGTGGTCTTCAGGAGCTTGGCGAGCCGAAGCGCGGTGTCGGCGGTGACGCCGCGCTTCCCGCGAATCAATTCGTTCAGACGGTTCAGGGAGATCCCCATCTTTTCGGCGGCCTGGACCTGCGTCAGGTTCAGCGGCTTCAGGAATTCCTCGAGCAGGATTTCCCCGGCGTGCGTGGGCGGGCGGTGCTTGGGAATCATCGTCATCCTCTCCTAGTGGTAATCCTCGCAACGGACGTCGAACGCGTGTCCGTCCTGGAACCGAAAAGTGATCCGATACTGCTGGTTCACCCGAATGCTGAACCGGCCTGCTTGGTCGCCCTTCAAGGCTTCGAGCTGGTTGCCGGGTGGCACGCGGAGATCCGGCACGGCCGCCGCGGCGTTGACCATGTCGAGCTTGCGCCGCACGACCGGCCAGATAGCCTTCGTGATCGCGCGAGCCGCCTTCGTGTTCGCGCCGTGGAACAGATCGGCCGTCGCCGAGTCCGCGAAGGTCTGAATCACTCAGGCAATTATACACGGATACCGTGTAAACGGACAGCGGCCACAATAACCGAGTGGAACCGCCAGTGGCTTGCCATGAGTCGAATGGTGCCGGGGGTGGGAATCGAACCCACACGACGCTTGCGCGTCTCAGGATTTTAAGTCCTGTGCGTCTGCCAGTTTCGCCACCCCGGCTAACGGAGTTGAAAGTTGAGAAGTTGGTAGTTGGTAGTTCTCGCTGTCCCCGGAACTGTCCCTAGAACTGAAACTGAAACTGAAACTGAAACTGTCACTGAAACTACCAACTTCAACTTCCAACTATCAACTCGTCAACTTTCAACTGTCCTGCAACCGCTTGAGTAACTGTATCTGCCCGGCATGATACAGGTCGTGAGCGGCGACGCCTCTCACCAGCTTTTCGAAGTTGAACGGTTTGCCGGGCGCCTGGCGCGTCCAGCGCGATGCCGGGAACGCCGCGACCGCCGCGCGCAGCTTCGCATGCTCGTCCTCGAGCAGTCGCAGGTCGCGACGCCACTCACCCGGTGTGCCTTCGAGCGGACGCGTCCAGAAGTTGCTGCCCTCGATCGCAAAGCTATGAGCCTTCTCTCCCGTCAGCCGGCGGCGGATGTCGTACTTCCAGTACGCCGCGTGCACCATCAGCTCCCAGATGTTGTGGCGATCGGGACCAACCCGCCAGGCGGCCTGCTCCACCGTGACACCGCGCAGCGAGCCGCGGAGATTGGTGCCATGCCACGACCGCGTGTCGAACGCCTCGTCGATCGACGCCAGCAACAACTCCGTCAACGTCATCAGTGCACCAGCTTGGATTCCCTTGGCCCGCCGATGACACGCGCGATCATGTCGCTCAGCTTGGTCTCGTCAATCGCAAACGGTCCGGCGCTGGCCGTGCCGACCTGGACCTCGAGGTGCACCAGCACGCCGCCCTGATCGGGGCTGACAATCCAGCTGAAGCCGCGCATCGACACGGGCGGCGGCTCGCCGTTGGGATCGCGCGTGCGCTCGAGCGCCTTCAGCATCTGCTCCAGCAGCAACTTGACGTCGGCCACGGTCCACGAGTCAGCGTCGGCCGACACGCCCTTCATCTTCTGGGTCACCGCCTGGGTGGCCCCACGCACCCACACATCCACATCAATCATCGCGATGGTCCTTTCACGAATTCTTCCAGTTCGGCGCGCGCTTGTCGATCCAGGCCTGCACGCCCTCGACCGCGTCGTGGGTCTTCAGCAAGCCAGCCAGGTAGTCGCGCTCGGCCTTGTCGAGCGCCGGTTCGGCCTGGGCGCGCAGCGTCAGCCGGGCGGCGGCGACGCCGTGCGACAGCGCAGTGGCGGAGTGCGGCGACAGGTGCGTGTCGAACCAGTTGCCGGCCGCCTCTACCAGGCTGGCGGTTGGGGCCACGATCGACAGCAACCCGGCGTCGTGCCAGTAGCCGGCCGACTGCTGTTGCCCGGTGACAATCGCGCGCGTGGCGCGTGATGCGCCCACCCGCAACGGCAAGACGGCGGCGGCGACCGGCGGAAACGCCGCCAGCCGAATCTCGGGCAAGCCAAAGGTGGCCGAGTCGGTGGCGAGAATGTCGTCGCAGGAGAGCGCCAGCTCGAAGCCGCCGCCCAGGCAGCGGCCGGCCACGAGCGCCGCGGTCGGCGCCGGAAACGACCACAGTTGCCTGATCACCCGATGGGTTTCCGGCAACACGGTCGCCATCATCTCCGGCTCGTGCTCCTGGATCTTCGCGCCAAACGAAAAGTCATCGCCGGCGCCCTCGACGGTCAGCCACTTGATGCCCGGGACGGATTCAAGCTCGTGCAGCGCGCTGCCGAGCGCCCGCACCAGGTCGAGCGACAACAGGTTGCCCGGTGGTGCGTTCAACTGGACGCGCCGCCACGCGCCATCGCGCGCCGCCTGGATGCGAACCAGGCCGCTCACTGGAACACGCCCGGTTCGGTCGCCGGCGCGCCACAGGCAAAATCGCGACACACGTAGGCAGTCGCCTTGTCCTCAATCATCTTCATCTCCGCGACCCAGGGCATGTGCGCCGACAGGGCCGCCTGCTCTGACGGATCGGCCGGCACCATCACGGCAAACGGCCGGTAGGCGCGGTTCGCCGCGCGCCACAGCGCCCGGGTGTCGGCCGCATCAGCGTGTCCGACAATCACAATCTGTTCTCCGCCGGCTACCGACGCCGAGAGCACCGCCGCCATGAACGGCACCGCCCGGCCCTGCTCCTCGAGCCTGCCGCCAAACGAGGCTACGGCCGTGTCGGCGCGAGTGCCATAAGACGCCTCGCCGGTCAGGTGCGACAGCGCCCAGCAGTTCAGCGCCGACACCGCGGTCGGCGATGGTTCCGCCCCATCGTAGTCTTCTTTCATGCGCAGCAGGACCGACGGGTCGAGGCCGGTCGTGCTGAACCACCCGCCACCCTCGGCGTCCCAGAACAGCTCGTCCTGGCGGGCCTGCAGCACGCGGGCCCACTCCAGCCACTCGGCACGGCCGGTCGCCTGGAACACCTCGAGGACGCCGAAGATCAAGTACGCGTAGTCTTCCGCATACCCATCGATGGCCGCATCGCCGCCGCGGTAGCGGCGCAACAACCGCCCGGAGGCCGCGTCCCACATCGTGTCGCGGATAAACGTCGCCGCCCGCACGGCGGTCGCCAGGTGCCGGCCACCGGGGTCGCCATCCTCGACGTGCTGCGGCAACACCCGCGAGGCGCGCGCGAACGCGGCGATCATCAAGCCATTCCACGCGGTCAGCACCTTGTCGTCCAACTGGGGCCGGGGCCGGCGATTGCGCACGTCGAACAGCACCTGGCGCGCCCGCAACAGCACCTCGGCAATCTCGACCGGCGTCTTGCCGCTGGCCCGCGCCAGGTCGGCAATCGACTGGGCGGTATGCAGCAGGTTCCTGTTCACGAACTCCTGCTGCGGATCGAACGGGGCGTTGCCGTTCGGCAACACCCCGTAGCGGCCCTCGAACACCAGGCTGTCTTCGCCGAGGGCCGCCCGAATCTCGTCCTGGCCCCAGATGTAAAACGCGCCTTCCGTCTTGTGCTCGGGCACTGGCGTGCCCCCGGCGGAGACGGGGGGGAGGCTGTCGGCGTCCTCGGCCGAATAAAACCCGCCCGCCTCGTCCGTCATGTCACGCTCGACGTACTGCAGCGTGTCTTCGGCAATCTGCGCGAAGAACGGATCGTCGCTGGCCTGCGCCGCTTCGAGATACGCCAGCACCAGTTGGGCCTGGTCGTAGAGCATCTTCTCGAAGTGCGGCACCCGCCAGTTCCCGTCAACCGAGTAACGGTGAAAGCCGCCGCCGATGTGGTCGCGCATGCCGCCAAGCGCCATCGACCGCAGCGTCTGCACCACCATGTTCAAGGCCGCCGCGTCTCCCGTGCGCTTGTGCTCGCGCAGCAGGAACAGCAGTTCGCTCGGCCGCGGAAACTTCGGCGCATCGCCGAAGCCACCGCGCCGCGTGTCAAAGGTCTGCGCGAACTGTTGCACGGTCCGGGTCAGCGTCGCGGCATCGGGCACGCGGCGATCGTCCTGGCCACGCGCGAGCTGGGCCAGGCGGGCCACGATCTCACCCGCCGACTTCACGACGTTCGCACGATCGTCGCGCCAGGCCCGGTTGATTTCGGTCAGCACGTCCACGAAGCCGGGCCGGCCCCACTGCGACCGGGGCGGGTAATAGGTGCCGCCGAAAAAGGGCTGCAGGTCCGGCGTCAGCCACACGCTCATGGGCCACCCGCCCGAACCGGTGGTGGCCTGCACAAACGTCATGTAGACGCGGTCAACGTCTGGCCGCTCTTCGCGATCGACCTTGATCGCGATGAAGTGGTCGTTCAGCACCTTGGCCACGCCGTGGTTTTCGAACGACTCGCGTTCCATCACGTGACACCAGTGGCAGGTCGCGTAGCCAATCGACAGGAAGATCGGCTTCTCCTGCGCGCGCGCCGCCGCAAACGCAGCCTCGCCCCACGGATACCAGTCAACCGGATTGTTCGCGTGCTGCAGCAGGTACGGACTCTGTTCGGCCGCGAGGCGATTCGGCATTCCTTCGATGATACTTCGGGCGTCCCAGGCGCCGCCCCGTCCTTGAACTCAGCCACAGATTTCGCGGATTAAACACAGACACCGTTCGCTGGCTCCGGCCTTCGGCCGGAGCGTGGTCCGGTGAGGAAGCCGGCGGGATGAGTCTTGTGTGAAACAATCCGCCGACTCATCCTGCCGGCGTCCTCACCGGACCCGCGCCGCGAAGCGGCGCCAGCGAACCCAGTCTGGTGGGCGGCCAATCGGTGTCTAATCGGTGCTAATCGGTGGCTTTGATGACGGCGGCCGCCAGATCCGGATGGTGCTCGGCGGCGTCTTGCAGGCGGGCGTAGATCGCGGTGATCTCCACGCCGTACAGCAGGATCACGACGCTCACGTAGATCCAGATCAGGAACACCACGACGGCGGCCAGCGAGCCGTGGATGACGTTCCACGTGGCCAGGTCGCTGGCGTACCAGGCAAACAGCGAGAAAGCCATTCGCCAGAGGATCCCCACCATGAGGGCGCCCGGCCACACGTCGCGGAACCGCACCTTGGTGTTGGGGATGAAGTAGAACACCAGCGCCACGCACATGACCAACAGCGCGGTGGCCGTGGCATGGCCGGTCATGCCGCTCGCCCAGCCCACCCAGGGGGCCTGGCCGATCGCTTCGCCGAACCGGCTGCTCTCGGCGAGCCGCACCACGCTGGCCAGGATCAGGCCGACCAACAGGACTCCGCCGGCCGAGGCCAGCATCAGGAACGAGACCAGCCGATGCTTCAGGAAGCTGCGCCGTTTCTCGACGCCCCACGCGTGATTAACGGCGGAGGTCAGCGCGTTGAACACACCGGTTGACGCCCACACCAGCATGAGGAAGCCGCCGGCGCCGAAGCTGACCGGCGCGGTCTGGAACGAATCGAGTTGACCGGTGATGAAGTCGAACTGGCGCGGGAAATAGCGAAAGACGAAGCGGACCACCGCGTCGCGCTCGGCGGCGTTGGCGGTGACCTCACCCAGGATCGCCAGCGACAACAGCAGGAACGGGAACAGCGAGATCAGCGCGTAGTAGGCCACCGAGGCCGCATGGGTCATCGCGTCACTGTCGTAGAGCTCCCCCACGCCCCGCCAGGTCGCGAGGCCGATCAGGCGGACTTGTCCGCCCGGCCGTTCGCGGCCCGCGGTCACGCTACGAGGTCCGCCTCGGCCACGCTGCCGGCCCGGCAGCCGCGCTCCCCTTGTCGGCGGGCGCGCCCGCCTTGAACTCGTCCATCGCCTGCGACAGGCGCATGGCCTCGCGGACCATGGTTTCGATCTCGGGCTGCAGCTCAGCCCGCAGTTGCCGCCCGCGCTCGGTGAAGAGCACGAAGCCGACGCCCACGCCGACGACGGCCCCCAGCATGCCGCCCAGAATCATCAGGTTGCGTTCGTTCATCCGGTCTCCTCTACGACCCGCCCCGCGGCGCGCGGATCCTTAATCTCATGTTTCTTGATCTTGCTATATAACGTGGGCCGGTATAAACCCAAAATCTGGGCGGCCTCCTGTTTGTTCCAGTTGGTCCGCTGCAACGTCTGCAGCACGGCCATCCGCTCGATTTCGGCCAGCGTGTGATGCGGCGGCACCGTAAACGCGTCGTCGGCGGTCGAGTCGCCGCGAATCGGCTCGGGCAAGTCCGACGGCTGGACCTCGGCCGACTTGGCCACCAGCACGGCGCGTTCGATCGCGTTCTCGAGTTCGCGGACATTGCCCGGCCACCGAAAGCGAATCAGCAGGTGATACGCCGCCGCGGAGATGCCTTTCACGCTCTTCTGGTAGCGGCTGTTGTACTTGTCGAGGAAGTGTGCGCACAAGAGCGGCAGGTCTTCGGTCCGTTCGCGCAGCGGCGGCACGCGCAGCGTGACGGTGTTGATGCGGAAGTAGAGATCTTCGCGGAGCCGGCCGTCCTTGAGCGCCGCCTCCGGGTCGATGTTGGTCGCACAGATCAGGCGGAAGTCCACCTTGACCAGGCGGTCGCTGCCAATCGGCCGGTACTCGCGCTCCTGCAGCACGCGTAACAGCTTGGTCTGGAGCAAGAGCGGCATCTCGCCGATCTCATCGAGCATCAGCGAGCCGCCGCCGGCCAGTTCGAGCAGCCCCACCTTGTCGGTGGTCGCGCCGGTGAACGCGCCCTTCTTGTAGCCAAACAGCTCCGACTCGATCAGGTCCTTGGGCAGCGCCGCGCAATTGATCTTGATGAACGGGCCGCCCGAGCGGCCGCTGCGCACGTGAATGGCGTTGGCGATCAGCTCCTTGCCGACACCGTTCTCGCCCTGGATCAGGATGTTGGCGTCGCTTTCGGCGACCGCGTCAATCAGCTCGAACAGCTCGCGCATGTTCTTGCTCTTGCCAATGATGTTGGCGAACGCGTACTGCCCGCGCATCTGCTCTTTCAGGCGCTCGTGCTGGGCACGCTCCACGTGCAGGCTGGACGCGCGATCGAGAATCGACAGCAGGCCGGCCGGATCGAGGTTCGACTTCTCGAGAAAGTAGAAGGCGCCGGCCTGCCCGGCTTCGAGCGCCCGCGTGATCGTGCCGACGCCGCTGATCACGATCATCTCCGGCGCGGGGTCGATCTCCTTGAGTTGCCGCAGCAGCGTGATGCCGTCGATGTCGGGCAGGACGATGTCGAGCAGCACGACGTCGGGCCGCCACGAGCGAAACAACTCGATCGCCCGGGACCCCACCGCCGCCGCCCGCACTTCGTAGCCAGGGTTGCGGTCGGCCTGCTCCACCACCATCTTCAGCCACTCAGTGACCATGGGTTCATCGTCTACGACGAGGACCCGGCGCCGGCTGGACGACTTGAGGACAGGCATGAAATTTGAAGCTTAACTATACAGAACTGCAGTGTACCCATACATGTAGGGCCATGGATTTGGGGATCTGGTGATTTGGTAGATCTTGTGATTTGGGAAGCAGACTTGGCGATTTTTCGATTTGGGATACTTGATCTTGCGATTTGTCGCCAAATCCCAAAATTCCTTAAATCCCCAAATCCCGATCCCAAATCCCCAAATCACAAGATCACCAATTCACCAGATAACCTTGATCAGATTGGATTTCTCCCCTGAATCACGCGGATCAGCATCAGCGCGACCGCCACGACCAGCAGGAGATGGATGAAGCCGCCGAGCGTGTATGAACTCACCATACCGAGCAGCCAGAGGACAACAAGCAGCACCAGAATCGTGGTCAACATGATTGAGTCTCCAAGTTAAGAGTTACGGGGATTGGTCGGCCCGCCGGCGCTGGCGTCGCGAATCGTCGAAGCCGCCCGCGAGGCAGCAGCGCCCAGGCGGCTCGACGCCGCGTCCACGGCTTCGCGCGCCGATGACTCGAGCTGGTCGGCCAGCTGGTCGGCCTTCTCTTCGATGTTGTCGAGCTGCACGCCGGCACGATCGGCCATCTCACGATAGCGTCGGGCGGCGGCTTCGCGCAGCGAGCTCCAGCCGGCGTTGATGTCCTGGCGCATTTCGGTGCCGGCCTTCGGCGCCATCAGGAGCGCCACGGCCGCGCCCACCAGTGCACCGGCAGCGGCGCCCAGCAGGAACATGCCACTACCAGCCGATTCGTTCTCGTTCATCATTCTCATTGCGACTCTCCTTTTTTACGATTCCGACAGTTGAACATCCGCAGCCAGCGTTGGCTGAACGTCCGCAGCCAGCGTTGGCGGCCGGCGGTTCGACGCGCGGCGGCGACGCCACATCGCGACGCCGCGCAACACCCCGATCGCCATGGCCGTGCGGGGTGCCGCCACGACCGAAGCGACGCTGTGTAGCGAGTTGCCGACCGTGCCCACGACGTCGCGCACTTCGGTCACGACGTCGCCGGCAGCTTCGGTGCCGCGGCGCACGGAACGGCCGACCTCTGCAACCGTGCCGGTGATGCGGTCGACGTGCCCATCCAGGCGGTCGATGTGCGCATGCATGAGCGCCATCTGCGCGTTCATGGCCAGGCGGGCGTCATCCACGGCCCGGGCAGCCTTGCCCCAGGCCAGCGCGGCTCCAATTGCCGCACCCACAAACAGCAGGGCTTGCACACTCATGGCGATGGCCATGACCCAAAGGGCGCGTTCAATTAAGACAGTGTCTGTAGTCATTTGCTCCACCTGTAGGTATCTAGCTACCCATTCTCGTGAGTTGATTCCACACCAGTCGGTGCGACCTGGGCATCCCGGACCGCCACCGCCAGTAGGCGCTCAACCTCCTGGACGAGCACGTCCGGGTCGCACGGCTTGACCACAACGGCGTCAAAGCCGCTGGCCCTGGCCAGGTCGAGCTGGCGGGCGTGTGAGTATCCGGTGGCGGCGATCAGCGGGATGGCCGCGGTTGCTTTATTGGCGCGCAGACGAGTGGCCACTTCGAAGCCCGTCAGCCCGGGCAATTCGAGGTCCAGGACGATGAGGTCCGGCAGCAGTTCCTCGGCCTTCGCCACCGCGCTCAGGCCGTCGGCGGCGGTTGATACGCCGTAGCCGATCGAGCGCAGGTAAATCGCCCAGATATCCAGGGCGTCCACGTAGTCGTCAACGATCAAGATGTGCTTCGCGGCCGGGGATTTGTTCATCAAAACGGTTCTACCTGGCCAATTGCATTACAAGCGCCGTGCCAGACCGGTCCAGCCGGCCGCGCGTGCTAGATTGAGGGCATGCAGCCAAACATGGCGCAAGTCTTGAATACATTGGCTCACGAGATTCGAACGCCACTCGCTGTGTCACAGGGATATCTAAAGCTCTATGTTGATGGCCGACTTACAAAGCCTGACGATCAACAACGCGCGCTCCAGCAGACGCGCGAGGCGCTTGGCGTGATTGCAGTGCTCTGCGCAGACATCGGCAAGGTCAGCGCGCTCGCCGAGGCCGGCGCACCGGCGCTGGCCGAGCGTCTTGATGCCACGCAGCTGGCGGCCGACTTGCGTGAGCGCAGCGAACTGGTGGGTGCGACGGTCGGCGGCGAGCCACCGGCCGGCGGCATCGCGACCAACGCGCCGAAGGATCTGGTCAAGGCCATTGCGACCGTTATCAAGTCGGCGTTCGACGAAGCGAAGCAGGAACCGCACCACTGCGAGTGGCAGGCCAACGGCGAGGCGCTGGTCATCCGGGCCGGCACCATCGCAGGCGTGCGCGCGCTGCCAGCCACCGCCGATGGCGACGGCGCAGCGGCCGTCAACGTGGTCCGTGGCGGCAAGGGGCTCACATTGATCTGGGCGGCCTTCGTGCTCGAACAACACGGTATACAAACGTGGCACCACCCGGCCCACAAGGCCTCGGTCGGGTTCCACATTCCAATGGTACGACTATGAGCAGCGCTACTCTCGCGATCGTTGACGACGACAAACCCTTTGCTGAATATCTGCAGACCCTGTTGCGGTCTCGCGGCTACAACACGGCGGCCTACGACAGCGGCGACGCGCTGCTGGCGGCGCTGCGCGAGGGTGCGCTACCCGATGTCATCCTGCTTGACGTGTTGATGCCGGGGCTGGACGGCCTGGAGACCCTGCGCGCGATCCGGCTGGCACACCCGGCGGCCCAGGTGGTCATGCTCTCCGGCGGCCAGACCCCCGCCACCATCGTCGAGGCCGTCCGCCTCGGCGCCATCGACTACGTCGTCAAGCCGGGTGATCCCGACGGTGTGGGCGAGGTCGCCCTCGAAGCCGCCATCCGCAATGCCCTCGAGCGCCTGTCGCTGACGAGCGAGGTGCAGCGCCTGCGCACGCAGGTCGGCCAGGACCCCGACGGCGCGCAACCGTTCTGGAGTTCCGGCAAGGCCATGCAGCCGGTGATGACGATGGTCGATCGCGTGGCCGACAACGACGTCAGCGTGCTGCTGCGTGGCGAAAGCGGCGTCGGCAAGGAAGTGATCGCCCGCGAGATTCACCGCCGCTCGCCGCGCCGCAGTTCGCCGTTCGTGAAGGTGAACTGCGCCGCGCTGCCCGCCGAACTGCTCGAGAGCGAGTTGTTCGGCCACGAGCGCGGCGCGTTCACCGGCGCCGCCTCCACCCGCGTCGGCAAGTTCGAGTTCGCGCAGCACGGCACCATCATGCTCGACGAAATCGGCGAGATGCCGCAGGCGCTGCAGGCGAAGATCCTGCACGTGCTGCAGGACCACGAGTTCACCAAGCTCGGGAGCAACCGCACCATCGAAGTGGACGTCCGGGTGATTGCCGCCACCAATCGCGACCTCGAGGCGATGATGCGCGCCGGCACCTTCCGCGAGGACCTCTACTATCGCCTGCAGGTGATCGAGGTGCACGTGCCGCCCCTGCGCGAGCGCCGCGAGGAGATCTCGCAGCTGATCGAGTTCTTTCTGTTGAAGTTCGCGGCCGTCTATCGCCGGCCGGCGGTACGGCCGTCGCTGGTGTTGCAGGACGCGCTGCTCTCGTACGAATGGCCGGGCAACATCCGCGAACTCGAGAACATGATGAAGCGGCTGGTGGTGCTGCAGGATGAGGCGCTGATCCTGGCGGAACTCAACCGGCTTCGCCACGCGCGCGCCGCGGCCGAGCACGAGTACCCGACGGCCAATCCCGCCTACACGACCGCCCCGGCGCCGCGGTCGGCGGCACCGCCCCCGCCGCCGGCGCCCGTGGCCGCCGTGGCCGCGCCACCGCCCGAGGCGCCGGCCCCGTTCGTCAACCCCGCCGACGGCGTCAACTTGCAGGAATTGGCCCGCCACGCCGCCATGGGGGCCGAGAAGGAAGCCATTCAGCTGGCGCTCGAGCGCTTCCGCTGGAACCGGCGCAAGACCGCCGAGTACCTGCAGGTCAGCTACAAGACGCTGCTGAACAAGATGAAGGAATGCGGGATCAGCGAATCGCCGACCGCCTAACGCTCAACGGGCATTAACGCGACCGGCCACGTCAGGGTGAAGGCCGTGCCAACGCCGTCTTGCGACGTCACGGTGACCGTGCCCTTCATGGCCTCCATGCACTCGCGCACGATCGCCAGGCCCAGGCCCAGCCCCTGCGCACCCAGCTCCTCGTCGCGATCCGAGTGCGCCCGCACGAACTGCTCGAAGATCATGACCAGCTTCGGCTCGGGAATGCCGATGCCGTTGTCCTCGATCACGATCGCGCTGACCGGTCCCGACACCCGCCGCACGCGAACGTAGCGCTCGGGCTTCTCGGGATCGCTGTACTTGATCGCGTTGGCGATCAGGTTGATTAGCGCTAGTTCGATGCGACCCGAGTCGAGCACCAGGGTCGGCAGGTCGTCGCTGATGTCCACGGCGACATTGCGGGTCGTCGCCATGTCCTCGAGTTGCTTCGCCACATCGGCCGCCAGGGCCGACAGTTCCACTTCCTGCTCCGTGGGCAGGTTGTCGTCGCTGGCGCGGGTCAGGCGCGCCAGCCGCTCGAGCTTGCCGGCGACGTCGCCGAGCCGGACGACATTGCGCTCGAGGGTCGCGACCAGCTGCTGCCCTTGTGCATCCGGCGCCGTAAGCATCCGCGACAAGACCTGCAAGACGCCGAGCGGCTGCCGAATCTCATGACTGATGAGCCGCGTAAAACCGCGCAGCTGGTTGGTCTGCCGCTCGATCGTCTCGGCGTACTTGCCGACAAACGTATCCACGGTTTGCTGCTGCAGCACCCGGACGGCCTGCGAGACGCAGCTGAGCGCGTCGAGCGCGTCAACGGCATTCGCACCGGCGCCCATGCGCCCGACTTCGAGGGTGATGAATTCCTCGAGGATGGTCCCCAGCATGTGGTACTCACGCAGCAGCTGGTGCACCGACGAGCGCTGTTCATAGCGCAGCGCCCCCAGCTCGGCGGCCTTGGTCATCACCGCCGTATTGGCGGCAATCGCTTCGTCGCGCGGCGCGCGCAGGAACTGCGCAATCTCGGCAATCAGCTCGGGAATGTGATCCAGCAGTTGCGCGGACGGAAACACGTCGCGCTTCTCGACCGGCAGGATCTCGGTGAGGGCCTCGAGCCAGCGCGAGGCCAGCTCCCGTTGTGACGCGTGGAGACGGGCAGCAATCGACGCGCCGGTAGATTCGGCTGAGGGTCTCGGTTTCATCGTGAGGGCAGGCTGGCCGGCTGCACCGCTGATGCTATCTCACGAAGCAGGCTGGCCGGATCGAGGGGCTTGCACAAGTGGGCGCGAAAGCCCGCGGCAAGCGCCCGGGCGCGGTCTTCGGGCCGCGCCCGGGCGGTCAGCGCGATGGCGGGAATGCGCCCGCCATCGGGCAGGTTTCGCAGTCGCCTCAGCAGGCTGTAACCATCGTCGTCGGGCAGCCCGATGTCGCAGACCAACACGTCGGTGGACCACTCGCCGGTAATCCGCAGGCACTCGGCGGCGGTACCGGCGGTTTTCGTCTCGCAGCCGTGCAGCCTGAGGATGGCCGTCAACGCCGCCGCCGAGTCGACATCGTCTTCGGCCACCAGGACGTGCAACCGGTTGAACAGGGGCTCTGGCCGGTTAGCGACGGTGACCGTCTGCAGCGACTCAGGCGCCAGCGGCAACGCGACCTGGAACTGCGCGCCATGCCCGACACCGGCACTGGTGGCCGTGATGCGGCCGCCGTGCAGTTCAACCAGGCGCTGGACGATCGCCAGGCCGAGGCCCATGCCGGTGCGCATGCTGGACGAGTTGCCCTGGCGGAACGGCTCGAAGATGTGCGGCAGGAACTCCGGACCGATACCGTCACCGGTGTCGGAGACGATAATTTCGGCGCGCGCCGCCGCGTTCTTGACCTCAACCGAGATCGTGCCGCCGCCGGGCGTGAACTTGACCGCGTTCGCCAGCAGGTTCCACACCACCTGCTGCAGCCGCGGTGCGTCTCCGATCACCGGGACTGACTCGAAGGGCGCGACCACCCGAACGTCGATCTTCTTCGCGATTGCCGACGGCCGAATCGACTCGACCGCCGCATCGACCACGGCGCGGACATCGATCGGCGCCACCGTGAGGGTAACCCGCCCCTGGTTCATCCGCGACACATCCAGCAGGTCTTCGATCAGCCGGGTCTGAACCTTGGCATTGCGGTCGATCGCGCCGACCGCGTGCAGCCGCTGCTCGGCGTCGAGGGCGGCGCCCGATTGCAGCACGTGCACCCAGCCGACAATCGCGTTGAGCGGCGTGCGCAGCTCGTGCGACGCGGTCGCCAGGAACTCGTCCTTGAGGCGGCTGGCATCCTCGGCCACGCGCCGCGCCGCTTCCGCCCTGGCCAGCGCCTCGGCCCGCTCATCCAGCGCCAGGTGCAACTGGTCGGTGAGCAACCGGAACTGCTGTTCACTCTCTCTGAGCTCGGCCATGGCCCGCGACAGTGCTTCGGTGCGGTCGGTCACCTGGTGCTCGACCGACGCCAGCGCCTCTTGCAGTTCGATCTCGATTTGTTCTCGATGCCGGGACTCGGTCCGCACCTGGAGCGCGGCAATCAGCACCGACAGGATGGCGAGTGCGGTGCTGACCACCACGATGCCCTGCGAGACGCCGACATCTGAGGTCGGTGCCGTCACCGCCACTCGTGTGCCATCGTCGCGGCCAGTGATCCGCTGAAACGTGAGGGTTCCAAGGATCAGTAGCAGCACGGCGGCCAGGGCCAGCCAGTTCGCTACGCGACGGTGCGTGGGCATCGGCAGAGAGCTATCCACTCACCTGAAGCCTGCATACCCTGTTCCGGGAATCGACCTAACCGAACGCTGCCGCCAGGCGGACGGGTGCCACACCTGAGCAGAGCGATGCCCACCCTCGGAGGCGTGGTGGGGCCTACTGATACCAAGCGCGCGGCCCTGGGCGGGCCGCTGTCGCTGGGTACCGCTTATCGCTGCGCGGCCTTCGACTGCTGCGCGCCGACGAGGTGGAGGCGCCGATCGCGCCGATCGATAGTCCATCCCGTGGTTTCATAGCCACACAGCAAGCACTGCTGGTACAGGCGCGTGTCGGTCCGGGCACGGTAGAGCTCGTGGCCACCGTGGAGCACGCCGCACAGGCTGTGGCGGCATTTCTGAGCGAACCGGGCCATCATCTGCTTGAACGTGGTGACAACGTCCACATTCTCGGTAACCAGTGCCATCGGCGACTGCCCGATGTGGTGATCAAGACCTCTCATCACTAACCTCCGCTATTTGCTATAGCAAGGTTGATTCCGCTTTTTCTGGAACGCGTGTTGCAACGATTCCTGACAGATTCGTTATTGGAGGAGAGACATATGAAGTACGGAGTCGCGTGGTTGCTGGGTGTGCCGGGTTCGTTAATCCTGTTGTGGTTCGTCGCCAGCCAGATGGGATGCGGCGTTTGAGCGGGACGAAGATCGTCGGCATCGTGTTGGTGGTCCTCGGCATCCTCGGTCTGGCGTACGGTGGTCTGTCGTGGACCAGCCGTGAGACCGTGGTGGATGCGGGCCCGATCAACATTACCGCTGACAAGACCGAACGCTTCCCGCTGCCGCCGCTGGCGGGTGGACTGCTGCTGGTCGCCGGCGTGGTGCTGATTCTCAAGAAGTAAGGCCGGTATAATGACCGGGTGGACAAACCCCCGGTCAAACTGGTTGTCACGCCCATCGTCTCGGCGCTCGGGTCCGCGCCACCGGCGTCGCCCGACGACGCCATGAAGTGCGAACGCTGTGGCGCCGAGATGTACCGCATGCACGCGGTCTGGCGCTGCCCGGCGTGCCGGTTCAAGACGGACTGCTGCGGATGGTAGCCGCCGGCACGTAATGGATCCCCTCACTTCGCACATCGATCCCAACGCCGCCGAGTTCCGCGCCAACCGCGAGCGCATGCAGGCGCTCGTTCAGGAGTACCGCGATCGCCTGGCCCAGGCCAGGCTCGGCGGCGGCCCCAAGTACCTCGCCCGTCACCGGGAGCAGGGCAAGATGCCGGTGCGCGAGCGCATCGAGGCGCTGATTGATCCCGGATCGGCGTTCCTGGAACTGTCGCCGCTGGCCGCGTGGGGCATGTACGAGAACGACGCGCCCTCGGCCGGCGTCGTCACCGGCATTGGCCGGGTGTCTGGCCGCGACGTCATGATTGTGGCCAACGACGCCACCGTCAAAGGCGGGACCTACTACCCCCTCACCGTGAAAAAGCACCTGCGCGCGCAAGAGGTGGCGCTGCAGAACCGCCTGCCCTGCGTGTACCTGGTGGATTCGGGTGGCGCGTTCCTGCCGCTGCAAGCCGAGGTGTTTCCCGATCGCGATCACTTCGGCCGCATTTTCTTCAACCAGGCGCGGATGTCGGCCGAGCAGATTCCGCAGGTCGCGGTAGTGATGGGATCATGCACGGCCGGCGGCGCCTACGTCCCCGCGATGTCGGACCAGACCATCATCGTCAAGAACACCGGGACGATCTTCCTGGGCGGCCCGCCGCTCGTGAAGGCCGCCACCGGCGAAGAGGTGACGGCCGAAGACCTGGGCGGCGCCGACGTGCACACGCGCCTGTCGGGGGTTGCCGATTACCTGGCCGATGATGACGCGCACGCGCTGCACCAGGCGCGCATTGTCGTTTCCACCCTGAACACGCACAAGACGCTGCCGCCCGACATGGCCCGGCCCGAAGACCCGGCCTACGATCCGGCGGAACTGTACGGCATCGTCAATCTCGACCTGCGCAAGACCTACGACGTGCGCGAGGTGATTGCCCGGCTGGTGGACGGCTCCCGGTTCGACGAGTTCAAGGAACGCTACGCGACCACGCTCGTCTGCGGTTTCGCGCGGGTCCACGGGTTCCTGGTCGGCATCATCGCCAACAACGGCGTCCTGTTCTCGGAGTCGGCGCTGAAGGCCACGCACTTCATCGAGCTCTGCAACCTGCGCGGCGTGCCGCTGGTGTTCCTGCAGAACATCACGGGCTTCATGGTCGGCAAGCAGTACGAGCGCGGCGGCATTGCCAAGGACGGCGCCAAGATGGTGCACGCGGTGGCGAATTCAGTCGTCCCGAAGTTCACGGTGATCATCGGCGGCTCGTTCGGGGCGGGCAACTACGGCATGTGCGGACGCGCGTATGAACCGCGGCTGTTGTGGATGTGGCCCAACGCGCGCATCTCGGTGATGGGTGGCGAACAGGCGGCGGGCGTGCTGGCCACCGTCAAGCGCGATCAGGTCGCGCGCGAGGGGGGCGACCTGTCGGCGGCGGCCGAGGCGGCCATCCGCGAGCCCATCCTCCAGAAGTACGACTCGGAAGGATCGCCCTACTACTCCACCGCGCGCCTGTGGGACGACGGGATCCTGGACCCGGCCGAGACGCGCTCGGCACTGGCCCTCGGCCTGTCGGCGGCCTACAACGCGCCGATCCCGCCGCCCAAGTTCGGCATCTTCCGCATGTAGCGTCCGGCTTCAGCCGGACCGTTCCGATGTGGCGTCCGGCTTCAGCCGGACCTGGCTAACTACACGTCGCCGAGATCATCTTCACGCTGCGAACCGTCAGCGTCGGCATGGTCTTGATGTCGGACTTGTTCTCCGGATTCTTCATCGGCGCGTTCACGGTTTCCTGAACCGTTTGCGGCATCGCGGCGGCCTGCTCGACGCCGGTAATCTCGACCTTGTGATTCTGATGGGCGGCGAAGTTCGCCGTCGCGCCTCCAACCAGCAGGTACGTGGGCAGGTCAACGTTCTTCTTCACCGGGTCGGGGTTGATGGGCGTCAACACATAAGCGCCCGACTTGGGCGGCTGGGCGTCCCTGGTCGCATCGGCGGCACCAGGCTGCCACGCCTTCAGGCAGCCGACGCGGGTCACGTCCTGCATCAGGTTCTTGGCCTGCGGCTGGGCGGCGGCGGTCTCGGTCTGCGGTTTCGGTGCCTGCGGCGTCTGCAGCGTCTGGGCGGCGGCGAGCGGAAGGGCCAACGAGAGCGCCACGAGCGTGGCCGGAAGTGTGCGTGTCATGTCAATCAACCTCGCTCGGCTGACTGCACAAACCACGCCAGAGGAGCTGATGTAGCGTCCGGCTTCAGCCGAACCGTATCCGCACCAATGTAGCGTCCGGCTTCTTGACTCGCCGAAGCCTTGGCGAAGGAGGTTAGCCGGACCCTATAATGGAACTCCCTGCATCCATGAGCTTCCAATTCCTCACCATCGAGCGCCGCGGCGCGGTCGAGTACGTCATGCTCAACCGGCCCGACGTACGTAATGCCTTTAACGAGAACGTCATTGCCGAGCTCACGGCCTGGGCGCGTGGCGCGCATGCCGACCCGGCGTTGCGCGTGGTCGTGTTCAGCGGCGCGGGCAAGGTCTTCAGCGCCGGCGCCGATGCCGCGTGGATGGCGAAGATGGCGGGCTATTCGCACCAAGACAACGTGCGCGATGCGACCGCGGGCGCCGAAATGTTCCTGGCAATCGACACCATCCCCGCGATCGTGATCGGCCGCATCCACGGCGCCGCGCTTGGCGGCGGCTCCGGCCTCGCCGCCGTCTGCGACATCGTGATCGCCGAGACCGCCGCGGTGTTTGGCTTCACCGAGACCAAGCTGGGCATTCTGCCGGCAATGATCTCGCCGTACGTAATCCAGAAGATCGGGGTGTCGGCCGCTCGGGAGTTGTTCCTGACCGGGGCGCGCTTCGATGCGGCACGGGCCAAGGAGATTGGCCTCGTCCACGCCGTCGTGGCGTCGGACCAGCTCGACGCGACGGTCGCGAAGCACGTCACCGAGGCGCTGACGGCCTCACCTACCGCCGTCGCTCGGGCCAAGGCGCTGATCCCCCGCGTGGCGGGCCGCGCGCCGGGTGAGGTCATGGCCATCACCGCCGAAGCCATTGCCGCCCAGCGCGTCTCGCCCGAAGGACAGGATGGGTTGACGGCGTTTCTGAACAAAGCCACGCCGGGCTGGGTCAAGGAATCGCAGTGACCGGCTCCCGTGGACCTGTCCACCGTAGCCTTGGCGGCGGTGGAATTCGCCGGCTCCTAATCGCCAATCGCGGCGAGATCGCGGTCCGCGTGATTCGCGCGTGCCGCGACCTGGCGATCGAAACGGTGGCGGTCTATTCCGACGCCGACGCTGACGCCGAACACGTGCGCGCAGCAGACTACGCCGTCCACCTTGGCGCCGCACCCGCCCGCGACAGCTACCTCGACGCCGCGAAGGTGATCGCCGCGGCGCGCACCGCCGGCGCCGACGCCGTGCACCCCGGCTACGGCTTTCTCTCGGAGCGCGCGCCCTTCGCACGGGCGTGCGCAGAGGCCGGGCTGGTGTTCGTGGGCCCGCCGGCCGAGGCGCTCGAGCGAATGGGTTCGAAGGTCGGCGCGCGCCAGTTGATGGTCGCCGCAGGCGTCCCGGTCGTCCCGGGCGAGGCCCCCGCCGACCAGTCGGATGCGTCGCTCCAGGCGGCCATCGCGCGCGTGGGGTTTCCAGCGCTGATCAAGCCATCGGCCGGTGGCGGCGGCATCGGGATGAAGATTGTCCGCACGGCCGCCGAGGCCATCGATGCCCTGGCCGCGGCGCGACGCGAAGCCAGTGCCTCGTTCGGCGACAGCACGCTCTACATCGAGCGCCTCATCGAGCGGCCGCGGCACGTCGAGATCCAGGTGTTTGCCGACGCGCACGGTACTGTCGTGCACCTGTTCGAGCGCGAGTGCTCGGCGCAGCGCCGGCATCAGAAGATGGTCGAAGAAAGCCCCTGCCCTGCGCTGGCTCCGTCAGTTCGCCAGGCGATGGGCGCCGCCGCCGTAGCCGCGGCGCGAGCCGTGGGCTACCAGAACGCCGGCACCTGCGAGTTCCTGCTCGAGGGCGACGGCGAGACGGCGCAGTTCTACTTCCTGGAGATGAACACGCGCCTGCAGGTCGAACACCCGGTGACCGAATGCGTGGTCGGCGTCGACCTGGTGCGCGCCCAACTGCTGGTGGCCGGTGGCCGACCCCTGCCCTTTACGCAGGACAGCCTCACGCAGCGCGGCCACGCCATCGAGTGCCGCATCTATGCCGAAGACCCGGCACAGGGCTTTATTCCACAGGCCGGGACCATCCTGTTGTATCGGGAACCACAGGGGCCCGGCATTCGCGTTGACAGCGGCGTGACCACCGGCACCACCGTATCGGTGTACTACGACCCGATGCTGGCGAAGCTGATCGTCTGGGGCGAATCGCGTGAGGTCGCCCGGCGCCGCGCCCTCACCGCCCTGCGCGACTTCGCCCTGCTCGGTATTCGCACCAATATCGCCTTTCTGCTGCAGCTGCTCGAACACGAACAGTTCATCGCCGCGACCATCGACACGGGCTTCCTGGATCGCGAAGGCGCGGCGCTGGCCGCCGCCACCGTCAGCGAGCTACCGCCGGCCGCGCTCGCCGCCGTCGCCGAACACCGCCGTACGAGCACCCCAGGCACCCTAGGCACCCTAGGCACCCTAGGCACCGATCCCTTTTTAACCCTCGGAGCCTGGCGTGGCTGAGCCCGTGGTCACTCCACTCGGCGATGGTTGGTATCTCGTGGACGATGGCGAGCGGCGGTGGCGCGTGGCCGTGGCGGGAGCCGGTGACACGCAGTGGGTGTTCGTCAACGGCCAGGTGGCGACGCTCGACGTGTCGAGGCCCGGGCGCCGGCGCGGTAAAAAGACCGACGCCGGCGTCATGTCGCCCATGCCGGCCACCGTCGTCGCCATCCATGTCGCGCCGGGACAGGCCGTGTCCGAAGGCGAGTTGCTGATCGTGCTCGAGGCCATGAAGATGGAGCTGCCCATCCGGGCGCCGCGCGACGGCGTGGTCAAGACGGTGGGCTGCCGCGTCGGCGAGCTGGTCCCGCCGGGCGTCAACCTGTTGGAGTTCGCGTAGTGCGCCTCCCCGCGCGGGTGTCGCTCGTCGAAGTCGGCCCCCGCGACGGACTGCAAAACGAGCGCGCGCTGATCACGACCGCCGACAAGATCGCGTTTGTCGATCATCTGTCGGCCGCCGGCTGCGCCACCATCGAGGTGTCGGCGTTCGTGTCGCCGAAGTGGGTGCCGCAGATGGCCGACGCGCGCGAGGTCCTGGCCGGCATCACCCGGCGCGCGGGCGTCCGGTATACGGCGCTCGTGCCCAACCGTGCCGGCCTGGCGCGCGCCATGGAGGCGGGCGTGACGGAGATCGCGATTTTCGCCGCCGCTTCCGAGACGTTCAGCCAGCGAAACATCAACCAGTCGATCGACGCCTCGCTCACGACCTATGCCGAGGTGTGCCGCGAGGCGCTGGCCGCCGACCTCACGGTGCGCGGCTATCTTTCGACCTGCTTTGGCTGCCCGTACGAGGGGCCCATCGCGCCGGCGCAGGTGGCCGCCGTCGCGCGCCGCTTGCTGGATCTGGGTGTCTTCGAGGTCGCCATCAGCGACACGATTGGCGTGGCGCATCCGGGCCAGGTGCCGCAGGTGCTTGACGCCGTCGCCGCGGCGCTGCCGCTGAACCAGGTCGCCCTGCACTTCCACGACACACGCGGCACGGCGCTCGCCAACGTGCTGGCTGCCCTCGACTACGGGGTCACGACCTTCGACAGTTCGGCGGGCGGACTGGGCGGCTGCCCGTTTGCGCCCGGAGCCGCCGGCAACCTCGCCACCGAGGACCTTTTGTACATGCTGAACGGACTGGGCGTAGACACCGGCGTCAGCCTCGCCCGGGTCGCCGAGGCCTCGCGGTTTCTGGAGTCGCGTCTCGAGCACCGGCTCCCCTCTCGCTACCTGCAGTCGATGCCCGAGTAGGCCGGGTACTGGATTTGCTGTATCCACACGAATCAGGTCCCCCAGTGGATGCAGTAGCCCATATTGGGTAGAACCGTGCCGGGATCCTAACCAGTCAACATGCGCCACCAAGCCGCGGCTACCGCGAGGCAGACGACCGTGTGGGAGGACCTCGGCCTGGGGGTCGCCGCCTTTGCCCTCTGTCTCGCCCTCACGATGGGCCTTGGGCTGTGGTTGAGCTACGTGACCGGCGCGCTGTTTACCCTGGGCGTGGCCATCCTGGCGTGGCACCGCGGTTTTGGGCCCGCGCTGGTCGCCGCCGTTCTCGGCACGGCCGCGATTGGTCCACTCACCGTAGCGATGGATGCCAGCGCCGAGGCAATCAACCTCCCCCTGCGCGTGGTCCTGGTCGGCGTCGTCTCGCTCGCCGTCGCCTGGCTGTGCGGCAACTTGTATCGGTCGCGAGAACGACTGCTGATCGAACAATCCCGATTGCGCGAGAGCGAGGGTTTCCACCGGCTGATTGGCGAGCTGGCCTCCGACTTCGCCTTCCATGCGCGCATCGAACCCGACGGCCACATTGTCATCGACTCGGCCACGAGCGGGCTTCACGCCCTGCTGGGCTACACGCTCGAAGAGCTGCAACGGCGGCCGGGCCTGGCGCTGATCCATCCCGACGATCGCGATGCGCTGCAGTCGGCATTGGCGCGCGCCGGCGGCGGCGCCGACGTGCACGGCGACGCGCGGGTGATCGCGAAAGATGGCCACCTGGTTTACGTCGAGTACAGCGCGCATCCCGAGCGCCGCGAAGACGGCATGCTGACGGGCGTGCTGGGCGCCTTCCGCGACGTCACGATCCAGCGGCAACAGCAGGTGGCGCTCGCCGAAGAGCGGCAACGGCTGTTGGTGGACATCAAGATGCGCCAGGAGGCGGAAGGCCAACTCCGGCTGGCCAAGGATGAGGCCGAACGCCGCGCGAATGAAGCCGAGGAGGCCCGCGCGGCGCTGAGAGACCGCGAGCGCCGCCTGCAGTACGAGGCGCAATTAAAGGACGAGTTTCTGGCCACGCTGGCGCACGAGCTGCGCAACCCGCTGGCGCCGCTGCGCAACGTCACCGAGATCCTGCGGCTCGAACCCCTGTCCGACACCGCGCGCCAGGCCACCGGGGTGATGGAACGGCAGATCGGGCAACTGGTCCGGCTGATTGACGATCTGATGGACGTGAGCCGCATCACCCGCGGCCACCTCACGCTGCAGCGCCAGCCGACCGACCTGCGGACGATCATCGAGAGCGCGATCGAGACCGCGCAGCCGCAACTGGCCGCCGCCGGCGTGAGCCTGTCCACCGACATTCCCGCGCAGCCCTGCCTGCTCGACGTGGATGCCACGCGCATCGCGCAAATCTTCCTGAACCTGTTGACCAACGCCGCCAAGTTCACGCCCACCGGCGGGCGCGTGTGGCTGACCGTCAAGCCGGGCACCGACCGCGTCGCGGTGGTGGTCCGCGACAGCGGCATCGGCCTCGCGCCAGAGGACCTGGACCGCGTGTTCGGCATGTTCGTGCAACTCAATCGCGACATGCGCCGGTCGCAAACCGGGTTGGGCATCGGCCTGACGCTGGTGAAGCAGATGGCCGAGTTGCACGGCGGCAGCGTGGCGGTCTGGAGCGAGGGGCTCGGCCACGGCAGCGAGTTCACGGTGACCCTGCCGCTCGCGCCGGTCGCCGCCCAGGCGGCGTCGGCCGACCGGCCGGCGCCGGCGCCGCGGCCGACGTGGCGAATCCTGGTCGCTGACGACAGCGAGGACGGCGCCGACAGCCTGGCGTTCCTGCTGCGGGCCGCCGGCCACGAAGTCCATACGGCCTATGACGGGCGCACCGCGATCCGGCTTGCTGAAGAGCTGCTGCCGGACGTGGTGCTGCTCGACATCGGCATGCCCGAGGTGTCCGGCTACGACGTGGCCCGCGCGATTCGGCGCGAAGGCTGGGGCCGCACCATGCGGTTGATTGCGCTCACCGGTTGGGGCCAGGCCGAGCATCGCCGCCGCTCGCTGGAGGTGGGCTTCGACGAGCACCTCGTGAAACCGGTTGAGCTGGATGTGCTCGAGGAGGTGCTCCAGTTGGGTATGCCGGCACCCATTTCAGGCAAGCCCCACTCGACCAGTTAGCCTTTCCGAACCCGAGCGGTGGCACGCGGTTTGTAACAGTTCTGATTGATGCGCCTGAGTGGCGCACAGAAGGAACGGAGAACCGATGAGTGCCACATCCTGGATAGTCGCAGGACTTCTCGTAATCGCAGGACCCGCGGCCGCGCAACAGACGGCCACGACCGGCAACCCGTCACAGGCAAGTTCGCAGCCCGCTGATGAGCGCGGTCGAGTCGCGGTTACTCCCGACGGAGACGCCGGTCTCTGGTGGGTGCCGGTCGCCGACACCAACGGCAAGGGCAACTGGCGCGGCTCCGCCCAGCGCAACTCGCGCAACACGCCCCAGGGTCTGATGAACATTGCCGATTTCACGGCCAATGTGTCCTACGGCTTTGGTGACCGCTTCGACGTCTACGCCGCCTGGGACTTCATCGAACGCATCGACCGCGACATCGCGACACTGTTCGTGCCGTCCGATCCGGACCAGGGGGGCATCGACACCTTCAGGCCCTACGCCCGCGAGCGCTGGACCGGCAACAAGCGCGGTGACATGCGTGTCGGCGGCAAGTACGCGCTGCTCAGCGAGGGCTCGGGCGACCCGTTCAGCCTGGCCGCGCGGGTGACAATGAACCTCCCGACCGGCGACTCCGACAACGGCACCGGCGAGGGCTCGGTCGCCGCCGACTTCTCCGGTGTGCTGAGCCGCTGGATCTCGAACAAGGTCGTCCTCTCCGGTACCGCCGGTTACTACCTCCGCAAGAATCCGCAGGATCCGGTCGTGATCCACGTCCCCAACAATTTCCACTGGGGCGCGGGCATTGGCCTGACGCCGAGCCCGTCGTGGCTCATCCACGGCGAGATCCTGGGCGATCATCCCGTGCGCGACAACGCGGCTCTCGAAACCCGGCTGATCGGTGAAGACGGCAGCGTCAGCACGGACAACAGCTTCGTGGACCGCCAAACCTCGTTCACGACCGGCCTGACCTGGTTCGCAAGCAACGGGTTCTTCGTCGGTGCGGAGGTCAGGCTCGACACGCCCAGGCCCGCCCGCATTGCCGCTTCCGAGTCTTCGCGCTCGGACTACCTGGACTACCACGTCCGCATTGGTTGGAGCCCGCGCCGTACGCCTCCGCCGCCACCGGTCGTGACGCCTCCGCCGCCCGTCGCGCCGGCCGCGCCGGTCGCACCGCCTGCCCCGCCACCGGCGAGGGTCGAACCGCCGCCACCGGCCCCGCCGGTCAAGGTCTACACCTTCGAAGACGTGCACTTCGACTTCGACCGCTACACCCTGCGCGCCGAAGCGCAGCGCGTGCTCGAGCAGGCCCTGGCGGCGATGAAAGAGAACCCGACATTGCGGCTGACCGTCGAAGGTCACACCTGCAGCATCGGCACCTCGGAATACAACATGGCCCTGGGCGAGCGCCGCTCGAACGCGGTGCGCGATTACCTGGTTCAGAACGGCATCAACGCCAGCCGTCTCGAATCGGTGAGCTTCGGCGAAGAACGGCCCAAGCACGACAACATGCGCGAAGAGACTCGCCGGCTGAACCGCCGCGCGGCGCTCGTCGTGCGCCTGGATGCAGCCCCGCAGTAGCTCGGCGCTTTTCATAACCGTCGCCGGGTGTGGTCCCCGTTATCCATCATTTGGTGGGGCCACACCCGGTTCGTTTTTGTCAGGAGCTGGCACATGTCACCCGAACAACAGCAACAACAACCCGAAGCGCCCCGCGGTCCGGTTCCCGGCCCGCCTAATTCTCCCGGGCAGCCGGAACCCGCAAGTAATCCGCCCTCGACGGAGCCGCCGGTGACCATGCCGTCGGAGCACCCGGGCATCAGCGAACCACCGAGTCCCCGCGCATCGGGGTCACCCCAAACCTGATTCGCTCATGAGTCGCCGCCTGAAGCTCGCCTCCGGGGGCCTCATCCTGGCGATCGCCGCCGCCGCCGGCGTGCTCGTCGCGCTGCGCGGTCTCGAGCCGCGCCTGCACCGCTCGGTGACCGGTGCGCTCAGCGAAGCGCTGGAGAGCGACGTGACGCTCGGACGGGTCTCATTGGCCCCATTTCCGCTTCGCCTCACCGCTCGCGACCTGGTGATCCGTCACCATGGACGCACCGACATTCCCCCGCTGATCGTGGTGCAGTCGTTTGTCGTCGACTTGAAACCGATGGACTTGTGGAGTTCCACGGTCGAGCACGTCAGAGTTGACGGCATGGAAGTGCACATCCCGCCAAAGGACGAGACCGGCAAGCGGCCCTTGCCGAAGGCCGGCGACGGCGGCGGCGGCGAAGGACCGCCGCTCGTGGTGCGCCGATTCACGGCCACCAATACACGCCTGGCCATCATCCCAAGGACCAAGGACAAGAACCCAAAGGTCTGGGACATCTACGAGCTCGAAATGGATGACCTTGGAGCCGAGGCTCCGGCGCGGTTCAGGGCGGCGCTGACCAATCCCATTCCCTACGGGACAATTGAATCGGCTGGTCGCTTCGGTCCGTGGGACGCGGCCGAGCCGGGCGCCAGCGCCCTCGAAGGCGAGTACGCCTTTGCCGCCGACCTGGGAACCATCAAAGGCCTGCGCGGCCACCTGGACGCTTCTGGGAGCATGGGCGGCACCCTCGAGCAGATTGTGACGCGCGGGGAGACCCGCACGCCTGACTTCACGCTGACGGCCCTCGAAGGCGCCAGCCTGCCGCTCACGACCACTTACGATGCGCTGGTCGACGGCACCAAGGGCGACGTCGAACTGAAGCGCGTGGACATCATGCTGGGCAACTCGCCGCTGCAGGCCCGGGGCGTGATCGAAGGCACGCACGGCTTGAGGGGCAAGCGGGTCGTGCTCAATGTCACTGCCACGGCCGTGAACCTCGCCGAGCTGTTACAACTCACCAGCAAGGCGAAGCCGCCCATGGCCCGCGGCACCGTCAGTGTCGATGCCGCGTTCGACCTGCCGCAGGGCGATGCTGACGTCATGGACCGGCTGGAACTCGAGGGCTCGTTCAAGGCGGAGCGCTTGCGATTCGCCGATGCGGGGGTGCAGGACAAGATCGACACCTTGAGCCGGCGCGGCCAGGGCCGTCCCACCGACGAGTCGATTGATAACGTCGCCTCGAACGTGACCAGCAAGTTCGCACTGCGCAAG
This sequence comes from Acidobacteriota bacterium, assembly GCA_030697165.1. Lineage (NCBI taxonomy): Bacteria > Pseudomonadati > Acidobacteriota > Acidobacteriota bacterium. The sequence continues at coordinate 126,037 of JAUYQQ010000021.1, read as the reverse complement.
CGGGCGCTCACCTACCGCGGACTCGCCTTTACCGTGCAGGGCGCCTCGATCAAGCTGGACGGCACGCATCGGCTCGGCTCCCGGACGCTGGCGCTCGAGGGCGAAGTGCTGCTGAAGGCGTCGGCGTCGAACACCCTGACCGGCTTCAAGCGCTGGATGGTCAAGCCGTTTGATTCGCTGCTGCGCAAGAACGGCGCTGGTACCCGACTGGTAATTCGCGTGGAAGGCACCCAGGACGAGCCCAAGGTTGGGCTCGAACTGGGCAAGACGCTGCGAGGACAGTAGTCAGCGGCGGCTGACGAGCACGATGAACTCGCCGGCGTTGTCGCCGCGCTCGTCATCGTTGACCGCGAGATACAACATGCCCGCGTCTGGCATCGGCACGCTGGCCTGATCGCCAATGCCAAAGGGCCGGCCGTTGTTACCGATCCGGCCGATCAACGCGCCCGCATTCACGGTGGGCAGCGGCGCCATCTGCGCTGTCCGGGTCGTGCCCGCCGCCTTGGCGCGATCGGCTGCGTTGTCTGACAACTGCACTTCACCCGAGGTGGTGAACGAGACCAGGTCGCCCTTGCGAACGGTCAGGCCGGTCGCGACCCAACCAGACGAAGCGGGCACGCGAATGGCCCCAGCCGGGACTTGCGGCGCCGCGGCGACGTCGCTCTGTACCGCGGCTGCGAACGGATACAGCCCCAGGTAGATGCGCGCCACCTGCTCTGGCTGGTAGCTACGCTCCTCGCCCGCTGCGGTCCTGAACACGTACGTCCGCGGACCGGCGTCGCCTGAACCCTCGCCCCCGCGAATCTGAACCAGCTGGCCTTTGACACTCGACCCGCCGGTCAAGAGCAGCAAGTGCTCGGCATTTCGGGCCTCGCTGATTTCGGTATCCGGCAGGCCGGCGGCGGCGCCCTTCCGGTCGATCAGGGCAACAGTGGAGATGGGAATTCGCCGCTGGTCGTCACGCGAGACGCGCAGGAACAAGATGCCCTGTCCGAGCTCTTCAATGCGACCTTCGACCTTGGTGCCATCGCGCAGCTGCACGGTGGCGCGGTCCTGCTCCTGGGCAGCGAGCGGGACCATGGAGAGAGCGATCACGGCGGTAGCGAGAATCAATTTGAGATGCATGCTCGTGGCAGTGCAATTGTCCCGCCACTTTGCCGGCAATTCTTAAATCGCCCGGTTCTGCGCTTGTGAAGCGCATGGGGAATCTTCGGCACGCGATTGCAAGGATTGCGCACTACTCGACCGCGCTCATTCTCCTGCGCAATCAGCAAGTCGTGAAAGTCGCCGCCTTTTGTCGTCCACTTGATGGCATCCAAAGTGCATCAAGTCGCGCCGGGGAGACGGCACGATGAACAGACCACAGACGATGCACGAACTCACCGACTTGGCCGCGCGTGCCCGCGCGGAGTTTCGCGAGATGCCGGGGATGTGTTTGACCACGGCCCAAGCGGCACGCCTGTGGCAGCTCAGCCCTGATCAGGCGCAGAACCTGTTGCACGAACTGGTGAAGGCAGGCATTCTCGTCCGCCCCGATGGGCAGCGTTATCGCCTGCCTTCCTCAGTCTAGGCTCCTACCCTTTCGCCCGACGTTTCGCTGACCGGGCCAGCGCGCCGACCCGTGTGGATTCGGTCTTCGCTGGCTCGTCTTCGTCGTCCTCGTCCATTTCGTCCGGGTCGTCAGTGGTCGCGGCGTCGTTGATGCCCGCTTCGGCCATGGCCGACAGCTTCATGTCGGCGGCCTTTTCCTCCTCCAGGGTCTCGGTCAGCAGCTGGGCGACCTCGGTCAGCCCGAGCGCCTCGGCCCAGGCGATCGAGGTGCCGTAGGCGGCCATCTCGTAGTGCTCGGCGCGCTGGCCGGCCGCGATGATGCACGCGTCCATGACCGCACCTTCGAAGTCCTCTTGCAGCATGTCACTGCCCTCTTCGATGATGCCGGCCATGCCGGCGCAGTGCTTGCCGCGCGGCTTCTCGTCGAGCAGTTCGAACACCTTCTCCAGGCGGGCGACCTGCCCCTGGGTTTCCTCGAGGTGGCTTTCGAGCGCCGTGCGCAGCTCATCGCTGCTCGCCGCCTTCGCCAGCTTGGGCAGCGCCTTCAGCAGTTGCTTCTCGGCGTTGTACATATCCCGAACCTCGTCAACGAACGCATCTCTCAACGTGTTTCCAGCCATGTCACTCTCCTGATGTTGCCGCCAGACCGCGGCGCATATGTGTGGGCTCGATGCGGTCTCGAGGTGCAATGGCCGTACCGGCCGCTAAAGCTACGGCGGGCCAAGCTGCGCCTCAATCGGAGAGCAACTCGCGCAGTCCCTGGAGCGATTCCACGTGATCCGCGACTGTTTTCACAATCATCAACACCGGCACGGCAATGATGAGGCCGACGCCTCCCCATAGCCAGCCCCAGAACATAACCGCGACGAACACGGCCACTGAATTCACATGGGCCGCCTGCCCGAGAAACAGCGGCGCGAGCAGGAAGCCTTCAAGACCGGTGATGCCCACCGACACGCCCGCCACCAGCATCACCATGCCAACCGACTTGAACTGGATCATCGCCGCCACCGCGGACGCGATCATGATGAACGTGGGACCGGCATACGGCACGGTGTTGAGCACCCCCGCGGCCACGCCCCACAGGCCCGCGTAGCGGACCCCAATCCACCAGAAGGCCAGCCAGGTCAGCAGTCCGACCAGGACGCCGCTCCACGCCTGGTAGAACACGAAGCGACCGATCTTGAGGTTGATTTCCTCGATCATCTGCAGCGTGATCTTCCGCTCGGACAGTCGGCGGCCGCCAAGCTTGACGAGCTTCTGCTTGAACATGTCGCCAGACGCGAGCAGGAAGTAGACCAGGAACAACATCATCACGCCCTGGCCGAGGTAGTTCGCCAGTCGGCGCGCGCCTGTCAACACGCCCCGCTGCACGTCAACGGGTTCGACGATGGTCACCGGCGTGCTGCCATTGCGGGGACTCGATGTTGACCGTTCCAACTCGCTGACGGCCTGCTGCAACTGCGTCAACAGTCCCTGCCGCGGCGACGCCGACAGCACCGCCGATCGCACCTCCCGCACCAGGCTCGGCAGGCGGCGGCTGAACGCGGTGACCTGGTCGGACAGAAGATACGCGGTCGTGCCGAAGGCCGACGCGATCAGGAGCACGACCACGGCTGAGGCGGCCCAGCGCGGCACCAGTCGCGACAATGCGCGCACCGGCGGCGCCAGGGCAAGGGCAACCAGCACCGCAACCATCAGGGGCGCCAGGACCCCCTCCGCATAGCGCAGCGCGAACAGCAGCAGCAGGCAGGCAATCACCTGGATCGCAGTGATCCGGGTGGGTACGGTGGCGAGGGCCGCCGGTTTGTCCTCTGGACGCAGCTCGTCAGGCATGTTCATCCATAAACACAAACCGTGCCAGCCACCTCCGGTGCTGGGGTGCTACGGTGCGGACGTGCTGGAGTGCTGATATCGTTGATTTGATGACGCTGGATCAGGTGCCGCGCCCCGTTCGTGGCCAGCCACGGTCGCACGAGTTTGTGTTTGCCCGCCTTCGCTATGAATCCGGGGACTGGGACTACAACCCGAAGGTGGCCGCGAACATCCTCAATTCGGTCGTCGAGTACACGAGTATTCCCGTGTACCCGGAAGAGATCGTGATCACCGCCGACTCCGAGGAACTACTCGCCTTTCCATTCCTGTTCATGACCGGTCACAAGCTGGTGCGCTTCTCGGAGGCCGAACGCGCCCAGCTGCGCCGTTTCGTGGAGCGCGGCGGGCTGCTGTTCTCGGACGACTGCAACCACGATGTCGCCGGCTTGTACGCGACGTCGTTCGAGCAGGAGATGCGCCTGGCCTTTCCGGGACCGGGCGTCCTCGACAAGCTGCCGCGCACCCACCCGCTGTACCGCGCGTTCTTCCCATTCCCCGACGGCCCGCCGCAGACCGCGCACGAACTAAACGGCTGGGGCGACGACATGGTGCACGACTACCTGCGAGGGGTGTCGGTGAACAACCGCGTGGGCGTGCTGTATTCGAACAAGGACTACGGCTGCGAGTGGGACTACGACTGGCGCAACAAGCGCTTCCAGCGCGACGACAACACCCGCTTCGGCGTCAATATTGTGGTTTACGCGATGACAAGTTAGACGCTTCCACAATTCCCTTAATCGCCCTGATCAATTCCGCCGGCGCCACCGGCTTGGGCAGGTGGCAGTCGAAGCCGGCGCCAAGCGCGGCCTCGGCATCCTGCCGCCGCGCATAAGCCGTCAGGGCAATCGCGGGCAGCTTTCGCGCCAGGTCGGCCGGCATCTGCCTGACCTGCCGAATCAGCGAATAGCCATCTTCATCCGGCATCCCGATGTCGCTGACCAACACGTCGGGCCGCCGCGCGGTGAGCCGATCAAGGGCTTCGCGTGCCGACGCGACCGCCTCCACCAGGGCGCCCAGCTTCCGCAATAGCAGCGCCAGTACGTTACGTGAATCCGCATCGTCTTCGACGATCAGGATGTGCACGCCGTGCAGGTGCTCGAGCGCCGCGTCCTCTTCGTCGCGGTCCTCGACCCGCGCCGCAGCGGTTTCGGCTACCCGGGGCAGGTCGGCGCCCCGCGGCAGCCGCAGCCGAAAGGTGGCGCCCTTGCCCTCGCCCGCGCTTTCGGCGCTGACCGTGCCGCCGTGGAGCTCCACCAGGTGACGCACGATCGCCATGCCCAGGCCCAGGCCGCTATGGCGGCGGCTCTTGGAACTGTTGGCCTGCCGGAACCGGTCGAACACGAACGGCAGGAAGTCACTCGCAATGCCGATGCCGGTGTCGGTGACGCGAATCGCCGCATCGCCGTCGGCATCCTGCAGCTCAACTTCGATGCGGCCCCCCTTGGGCGTGAACTTGAGCGCGTTCGACACCAGGTTCCACACGACCTGCTGCAGGCGGTCGCGGTCGCCGTGCACGAGCACGCCGTCGGCCAGGCGGCGGACGATCTGGATGTTCTTGGCCGCTGACGCCGGCGCCAGCGAGTCGATGGCGTCGTCGATTACCTCCCGCAGCTGCACCGGGCGGGCATCGAGCACGAGCCGGCCGCCGACAATGCGCGAGACGTCGAGAATGTCCTCGATCATCTGGGCCTGGGCAGTCGCGTTCTGGCGGATGACGTCGGCGGCGCGCTGCACCGTGGGCCGATCGCCGGTGCTCTGGTTCAGCACATGGGCCCAGCCCATGATGGCGTTCAGCGGCGTCCGCAGCTCGTGCGACAGGGTCGCCAGGAACTCGTCCTTCAAGCGGTTGGCGGCTTCCGCCTCCAGGCGCGCGGCCTGTTCGCGCGTCAGCAGCCTGACTCGCTCCTGTTCGATTCGCCGGCGTTCTTCGACCTCGGCCGAGAGGGCGACGTTCGCAGAGGCCAGCTCGCGCGTCCGCTCGGCAATCCGCTGCTCGAGCTCAGCTTGCGCCAGCCGCAGCGCCTCCTGCCTGTTGAACAGCTCGACGAACACCGCGACCTTCGACCGGAGCACGTCCGCCGACACCGGCTTGACGAGGTAATCAACCGCGCCGACGGTGTAGCCGCGAAACACGTGCTGCGAACCCCAGTCATTGGCGGTCAGGAAGATAATGGGCGTCTGCCGGGACCGCGGCCGCTCGCGAATCAGCACGGCCGTTTCGTAGCCATCGACGCCCGGCATCTGCACGTCGAGCAGGATCAGCGCGAAGTCCTGGTCGAGCACTTCCCTGAGCGCCTCCCGGCCCGAGCGCGCCCGCACGATGCGGTAGCCCGGATCGCTCAACACCGCCTCGAGGGCCAGCAGGTTCTCGTCCCGGTCGTCCACGACCAGGATGTTGACGGGTGTGCTCACTTGGACAGCCACACCCGCAGCAGCGAAATCAGCTGGTCGGTATCGACCGGCTTGGTCACGTAGTCCGAGGCGCCGGCACTGATGCACTTCTCCCGATCGCCCTTCATGGCCTTGGCGGTAATCGCGATGATGGGCAGGTCCTCGAAGGTGCTGTTATCGCGAATGCGCCGGGTGGCCTCGTAGCCATCCATCTCGGGCATCATCACGTCCATCAACACCACGTCGATGTCGGGGTTCTCGCCAAGCAGCCGCAACGCGTCGTGGCCATTCTCGGCATACTGTACGTCCATCTCATACCGCTCGAGGATGCTGGTCAGCGCGAAGATGTTGCGGATGTCGTCGTCCACGACCAGCGCCTTCTTGCCGGTCAGGGTGGGATCGCTACGGTGGAGCTGGTCGAGCAGGCGCTGCTTGTCGGGCGACAAGGCGCTCTCGACCCGGTGCAGGAACAGCGTGGTCTCGTCGAGCAACCGGTCGGGCGACTGGACGTCCTTGATGATGATGGTCTGGGCCAGCCGGCGCAGCTCGACCTCCTCGCTGCGCGACAGCTCCTTGCCGGTGTAGACAATCACCGGAACCTGCGACAGGGCGCGGTCCGACCGCATCTGTTCGAGCAGGTCGAGGCCGCTCATGTCACTCAATCCGAGATCCAGGACAATGCAGTCGAACTGCTGCTCGGTGAGCTGGGCCATCGCCTCGCGGCCGCTGCCAACCGCGGTGATCTGGACGTCGCGGTCGCCAATCAGCTCGACCAGCGTGCCCCGCTGCACCTCGTCATCTTCGACGATCAGCAGGGTCTTCATCTTCCGGTCGTTGAACTCGCGAATGGCCTCGAACGCCGCGCCCAGCTCATCCGCGTCCGACGGCTTCGCCACGAAGGTCTTGGCACCGAGGCGCATGCCGCGGCGCGGATCGTCGGTGACCGAGATCACATGGACCGGGATGTGGCGGGTGCTGGGATCGTGCTTCAACCGATCGAGCACGTTCCAGCCGTCGAGCCCCGGCAAGTCGAGGTCGAGGGTGATGGCGTCGGGGCGGAACTGGCGGGCCATCTGCAGCCCGATGTCGCCGCGCACCGAGGCCAGGCAGCGGAACTGGCGCTGGCGCGCCAGGTCCATCAGGATCCGGGCGAAGGCCATGTCGTTCTCGATGATCAACAGCACCGGGTCTCCCGGCTCGATCAGCGACCGGTCGTCGTGCAGCGGGTTGTCGTCAACCGGCGTGTCCTCGGCGGCCAGCGCGCGGTCGACGGCGAGTCGCCTTTCGACCGGCACCTCGGCGCGCTCGCCCGCGGTCAGGGCCGCGACGTAGACCGACGGCAGGTACAGGGTGAAGCTGCTGCCCTTGCCGACCGCGCTGTTCAGGCGAATCTCGCCGCCGAGCAGCTTGGCAATCTCACGGCTGATCGACAGGCCGAGGCCAGTGCCGCCGTACTTCCGGCTGGTCGTGCCGTCGGCCTGCTGGAACGCCTCGAAGATGACCTGGTGCTTGTCGGACGCGATGCCGATCCCGGTGTCGTCCACGCGAAAGGCCACCACGTTGGTGGCGCGATCGAGGGAGGAATGGCCGGGGGTCCAGCCGGTCGTGGCCGGCTCGATCGTCAGCGTCACCGCCCCGTGCTCGGTAAACTTGATGGCGTTCGAGAGCAGGTTCTTGAGCACCTGCTGCACGCGCTTCTGGTCGGTGATGATCGACTGCAGCGCGCGCGGGTCGAGGTCCACCGAGAAATGCAGGCCCTTGCTGCCGGCCACCTCGCGGAAGGTGCGCTCGACGTACGACTGTACCTGGGCGAGCGACACCGGGACGGCATCCACGTCCATCATGCCCGACTCGATTTTCGACAGATCGAGAATCTCGTTGATCAGCTCGAGCAGGTCCGAGCCGGAGGCGTGAATGGTCTTGGCGAACTCGACCTGCTTGTCGGTAAGCGTCTGCTCGGTGTTCTGCGCCAGCAGGCGCGACAGGATCAGCAGGCTGTTGAGCGGCGTCCGCAGTTCGTGCGACATGTTGGCCAGGAACTCGGACTTGTAGCGCGAGGTCAGCGCCAGCTGCGCCGCCTTGTCTTCGAGCGACAGGCGCGCCTGGTCGATCTCGAAGTTCTTCTGCTCCACTTCGGCGTTCTGGGTGGCCAGCAGCTCGGCCTTCTCTTCCAGTTCTTCGTTGGTCTTCTGCAGCTCGGTCGCCAGCGACTGCGACTGCTTCAGCAGCTCCTCGGTGCGCATCGTCGCCGTGATCGTGTTGAGGACGATGCCGATTGACTCGGTGAGCTGGCCGAGGAAGTTCAGGTGGGTGTCGTTGAAGCGGTAGAACGAGGCCAGCTCGATGACGGCCTTGACCTTTCCCTCAAAGAGCACCGGCACGACGAAGATGTTGGTGGGCGCGGCGGCGCCCAGCCCGGAACTGATCTGCACGTAGTTGTGGGGCACGTCGGTCAGCAGGATCGGCTGGCGCTCGACCGCGGCCTGGCCGACCAGGCCCTCGCCGGCGCGGAAACGCGTGCGCCGGTTCTCGCCCTCGGCATAGGCGTAGCTGGCCAGCAGCCGCAGGTCCGGCGCTTCGGTCGTCGACTCGTTGAAGTAGATGACGCCGTGCTGCATCGGCACGAGCGGCGCCAGTTCCGACAGGATGGTGCGCGACACGGTGGCCAGGTCGCGCTGCCCCTGCAGCAGGCGCGTGAACTTCGCGAGGTTCGTCTTCAGCCAGTCCTGCGCGGTGTTCTTCTCGGTCGTCTCGCGCAGGTTGACGATCATCTCGTTGATGTTGTCCTTCAGCGCCGCCACCTCGCCGGCCGCTTCGACGTTGATCGACTGCGACAGATCGCCCTTGGTGACGGCGGTGGCCACCTCGGCGATGGCGCGGACCTGGGTGGTGAGGTTGGCGGCGAGGCGATTGACGTTGTCGGTCAGGTCCTTCCAGGTACCCGCGACGCCGGGCACGCCGGCCTGGCCGCCCAGCTTGCCTTCGGTGCCCACTTCCTTCGCGACGCGGGTCACTTCGGCGGCGAACGAACTGAGCTGGTCCACCATGGTGTTGACGGTGTCCTTCAGCTCCAGAATCTCGCCGCGCACGTCGACGGTGATCTTCTTGGAGAGGTCGCCGCGGGCCACGGCGGTCGTGACTTCGGCGATGTTGCGCACCTGGCTGGTCAGGTTGGCGGCCATCGAGTTGACCGAGTCGGTCAGGTCCTTCCAGGTGCCGCCGACCCCGGGCACGTCGGCCTGGCCGCCAAGCTCACCCTGGGTGCCCACTTCCTTCGCGACGCGGGTCACTTCGGCCGCAAACGAACTGAGCTGGTCCACCATGGTGTTGACGGTGTCCTTCAGCTCGAGAATCTCGCCACGCACGTCGACGGTAATCTTCTTGGAGAGGTCGCCGCGGGCTACCGCGGTGGTGACTTCGGCGATGTTGCGCACCTGGCCGGTGAGGTTGCCGGCCATGGAGTTGACCGAGTCGGTCAGGTCGCGCCAGGTGCCGGCGACGCCGCGCACGTCGGCCTGGCCACCGAGCTTGCCCTCCGTGCCGACTTCGCGCGCCACGCGCGTCACTTCCGACGCAAACGCGTTCAGCTGGTCGGTCATGGTGTTGACGACGTTCTTGATCTGCAGGATCTCGCCCTGCGCCTGCACCGTGATCTTCTGGTTCAGGTCGCCGGTGGCGATGGCGGTGGCCACCTTCGACACGTCGCGCAACTGCACGGTCAGGTTGCCGGCCAGTTCGTTGACGTTGTCGGTGAGGTCTTTCCAGGTACCGGCGACGCCGCGCACGTCGGCCTGGCCGCCCAATTGCCCTTCGGTGCCCACTTCCTTGGCGACGCGCGTCACTTCGGAGGCAAACGAGCTCAGCTGATCGACCATCGTGTTGACGGTGCTCTTCAGCTCGAGAATTTCGCCACGGGCGTCAACCGTGATCTTCTTGGAGAGGTCACCACGCGCCACGGCGGTGGTCACGTCGGCGATGTTGCGCACCTGGTTGGTCAGGTTGCTGGCCATGCCGTTGACGTTGTCGGTCAGGTCCTTCCAGGTGCCGGCGACGCCGACCACTTCGGCCTGGCCGCCAAGCTTGCCTTCGGTGCCGACCTCCTTCGCCACGCGCGTCACTTCCGACGCGAACGAGCTCAGCTGGTCGACCATCGTGTTGATGACGTCCTTGATCTGCAGAATCTCGCCACGGGCATCGACCGTGATCTTCCGCGACAGGTCGCCGCTGGCGATGGCGCTCGAGACCTTCGACATGTCGCGCAACTGCACGGTGAGGTTGCCGGCCATGGCGTTGACGTTGTCGGTCAAGTCCTTCCACGTGCCGGCGACGCCGCGCACGTCGGCCTGGCCACCCAGCTGGCCTTCGGTGCCGACTTCCTTCGCCACGCGGGTCACTTCCGAGGCGAACGAGCTCAGCTGGTCCACCATGGTGTTGACGGTGTTCTTCAGCTCGAGAATCTCGCCCTTGACGTCGACAGTGACCTTCTTCGACAGGTCCCCCTTGGCGACGGCCGTGGTCACCTCGGCGATGTTGCGGACCTGGCTGGTCAGGTTGGCCGCCATCAGGTTGACGTTGTCGGTCAGGTCTTTCCAGGTGCCGGCCACGCCCTTGACGACCGCCTGCCCGCCCAGCTTGCCCTCGCTGCCCACTTCGCGGGCCACGCGGGTGACTTCCGAGGAGAAGGTGCCCAGCTGCGCGACCATCGTGTTCACGACCTTGGCGGTGCGCAAGAACTCGCCGGTCAGCGGGCGGTCGTCAATCTCGAGCGACATCGATTGCGTCAGGTCACCCTTGGCCACCGCGCCAATGACGCGTGCCACTTCCGTGGTCGGCTGCACCAGGTCCGAGACCAGCGCATTCACCGACTCGATCGCAGTACTCCAGCTGCCTTCGGCATACGGCATCTGGGCGCGCTGCTTGACGTTGCCGGCCTTGCCGACGACGGTGCTGAGGCGCTCCAGTTCCTTGACCAGGCGCTCGTTGCGCTCAATCGTGCAGTTGAGCGCATCGCAGATCTTGCCGGCCAGGCCGGTGCGGTCTTCGGGCATCCGCACCGCGAAATCGCCGCGCTCGTAGTTCGACAGGACACTCAACAACCGCTTCTGGTCGAGGATGTCGGTGCCTGCGGCCGCTGCGCGCATCTTGCTTCCGGTCGTCTTCCGAGCCACGTGCATGAAATTGGTCCTTTGCTGGAAACTCAGCCGGTCGATGCAAAGAACACGCCTGCTCAGTTGGCGCCTTCGCTCGCCAGTGCTGCCGACTGTTGGCAGCGGATTACCCAAACAGTGCCCGAGCTGGGTCAGCTCACGGCCCCAATCCCCACTTGGATGCCCGATGACCAGGGTTGCTCCCGCTGGTTCCAATAGTTGGCCGAAATCGCGGGGTTTTGCCCCAGGACGGCTGGCACTGAACTTGATAGGTCAAACCGTGTCGGGCACGGAAGCCCACAGGAGGACCGATGAGCTTGAAGAACGGATATCTCGCAGTCGCACTTATAAGCGGCTTCGCTCTCGCAGGGTGCTCGAATACCGCCGCTGGCGTCGAGAAGGACGCTGAACGCAATGCTGACGCGGCTGCCGCCGCGACGGCCGACACCAGGGCAGGCGCCGCCGACGCTGCGCGCGATGCCTCGGCCGCAACGCGCGACGCGGCCGCAAACGCCGGCGGCGCCATCGCTGCTGCCATCGAAACCATCGACGTGAAGTCAGCGCTGATGGCCGACCGCACGGTCGACGCCAGCCACATCAACGTGGACACGTTCCATGAAACCAAGTCAGTTGTGCTGAAGGGGTCCGTCAAGACCGCGACGCAGCGCGACGAGGCAGCCCGCATCGCGGCCGCTGAAGCACCGGGCTATCGCGTCGACAACCAGCTCACGGTAGTGCCGAATCCCTAGCGGATCTTCAAGGAGACAAACGATGAACCAGGACATTCTCCAAGGCAAGTGGACCCAGCTCAAGGGCAAGGTCAAGGAGCAGTGGGGCGAGCTGACCGACGACGAAATCGACCAGCTCGACGGCAAGAAGGACCAGTTGGTCGGCCGCGTGCAGGAGCGTTACGGCATCGCCCGTGACCAGGCCGAGCGCGACGTCGACACCTGGCTGAACAACTCGTCCGCGGTCTAACTAGCTCCGGCTAAAGCCGGAGGCTACAGATGTGGTGTCCGCCTTCTTGACCCGCCGTAGCCTCGGCGTAGGCGGTTAGGCGGACCTCAACTTTGGGGGTAGAGCCGAAAGGGCGTGTCTTGAACACTGCCCTTCCGGCTCTTTTTTCGTCTACGAGAACGCGGCGCCAACCATGATGCGGCGAATGCGGCACCAGGGTGAGCCGTGCGACGGGTGATTGATCTGCACCGGCTGTCCCTTGGCGTCGCCGGTGGTCCCGAACATCTCCCACGATTCCTTCCCTGACGTCGCGTCGAGGTTCTGCCAGAAATCGGTGGTGATGGCGTTGTAGGTGACGTCGCTCAACATCCGCGTCTTCTTGCCGTTCTTGATCTCCCAGTACGCGTCGCCGCCGAACTGGCCGTTGTAGCGCTGCTGATCGATCGAGTAGCTGCCGCGGCCGTCGATCAGGATGCCGTCCTTGGTGTCGGCGATGATCTCTTCCGGCGTCGGCGATCCCGGCGGACCCGCATCGACATGCACGTTGGGCATGCGCAGGAACGGGTAGTTGCGCCACGAGGTCGCGAAGGTGCAGCCCTTCGAGGTGTTCTGGCCAATGTAGTGCGCCGTCTCGCGGTTGGTCTGCAGGTCCACCAGCTTGCCTTCGCGAATCAGCGGCCACGACTGCGACTTCACGCCGTCATCGTCATAGCCCACCGTGCACATGCCACCTTCGAGCGTGCGGTCGCAGGTCACGTTGAACAGCTTCGAGCCCATCATCAGCTTGCCGACATCCGACGCCTTCACAAAGCTCGTGCCGGCGTAGTTGGCCTCGTAGCCGACGACGCGGTCCAGTTCGGTGGGGTGCGCGACGATCTCGTGGATGGTGAGCATGGCGTGCGCCGGCGTCATGATCAGGTCCTTGAGGCCCACGCCCGCGGGCGGCGCGGTGCAGTGCTCCACCGCCTCGGCGGCAATGCGCTCGACGTTCTCGAGCATCTTCGCGTTCAGCACCACTTCGTAGCCGGCCGACTTCGGCGCCACCGAGAAGGTGCGCGACTTGGCCTTGCCGTCCTTGAGGGCGGTGACCGTGAAGCCCGGCGAGGTGCGGTAGATCTCCTGCTCGATGTAGGAACCCTCCGAGGTCGCGAGATACTTCCACTCGAAGTCGAACGCCATGTTCGACTGCACGCGGATCACGCCGGGCACCTTGAGCGCCGCCTCGTTGATCTTCATGAGGAACGCGATCTTGTCGTCGAGCGATACGTCCTCTGGCTTCTGCTCGACCTTGGCCGCCCAGTAATCCTGGTAGGCCTGGACCGGCGCCAGCTTGACCTCGAAACGCTTGCTGATCGCGCTCGCCTTGGCCACTTCCGTGGCCAGCGCGGTGATCTTCTTGATGTCGCCCTCGGTCACGAACGGGCTGCTGGCAAAGCCCCACACGCCGCTGTGGATGACACGCACGCCGAAGCCGGCGCTGGTCTCCATGCCGCCGGCGCCGAAGCCGAACGAGTCGGTGACAATACGGTCGCGAACGGCGACGCTGTCGTTGACGTTACGGGTGAAGCGGATGTCAGCGTAGCTGCAGCCGAGGCGCCTGGCCTCTGACAGCGCGATGTCCGACAGGCCCTTGAAGCGCGATTCCATGACGCGGCCCCGGGGCGACTGGGCGATCAGGTCGCCGACCAGGTCGCTGGCGTAGAGGGCGACGCCGGTGGCGCCGAGGGTTTTGACGAAATCTCTTCTCTTCATTTGCTGTCTCCAGGCAACCCTAAAGGGTTGCCTCCACAATCGTCGGTGGGGGCAACCCTTTAGGGTTGCCCGCGCTCTAGACCGCCGGGGAAATGGACGTCATGGTGAAATCTTCGAGCTTCATGGCCGGCACCAGCGCCGTGCCCGGGTTGTCGTAGGCCTCGCCGGTGTGCATGGGAATGGCCGGGCCGAGCGCCGAGATGTTGTTGAAGCTCACCGCCGGCGATTCGTTCCAGCGGAAGTTCTGCACCGGGGCGACGATTTCGCCGTTCTCGATCAGGAACAGGCCATCGCGCGTCATGCCGGTGTTGAGCAGCGTCATGTTGTCCACGCCGCGGATATACCAGAAGAACGACACCAGCAGGCCGCGCTTGGTGCTCTTGATCATCTCCTCGACACTGGTCGTGCCGCCTTCCATCACCAGGCTCATGCCCGGGGTGGTGGCGGTCGGCTCCTTCTTCTGGCGGTTGGCCCAGAAGCGGTCGTAGAACAGGTTCTTGACGACGCCCTTCTCGATCCAGGTCACGCTCTTGGCGGCGAGGCCGTCCTGACCGATCGGGCTCTGGCGCAGGACCGGGTTGCCGATCTCGCTGCGCAGCGTGAAGTTGTCGCCAAACACCTTCTCGCCCAGGCGCGTCTCGCCGCGCTGCTTGCCGCTCATGAAGCTGCGGCCCTCCTCAGCATTGCGCGCGTTGAGCGCTCCCAGGATCAGCGACAGGTAGCGAGCGGCCGGCCGCGATTCGAGAATCACGGTGTAGTTGCCGGGCTCAATCGCCCGCGGCTTGCGCGACCGCAGCGCCTTGTCGGCCGCCACGTTGGTCAGCATCTCGGCGTCGATGTTCTTGATGTCCTTGACCCCGGTCGTCCCGGCCCAGCCCGAGCCGGTTTGGTCCGGCGTGCGGCAGGTCAGGATGAAGCTGGCATCCGCATAGTGGAAGTACGTGAACAGGCCGGCGGAGTTGGCCGACGCGTCCACCCAGTCGAACTTGGGAATGTAGCCGGCGCCGAGCACGCCCTTCTTCTCGCAGATGTCGGTGCTGGCCTTGACCATCTTCGCGCGCTCGGCCGGACCAAACGCGATCGCCGACGGCGACGCCGCGTCCACCTCGATGTAGGTCTGGGGCGGCTTCACCAGCGGCATCAACTCGGGGTTGTCGGGCTTGCGCCGCGCCAGCGCCTGCACCGCGTCGATGGTCCGCGTCAGCGACTCGTCATCGAACTGGTGCGTCGTCGCGCTCGCCGACTTCTGCCCGTAGCGCACCGTGATCTGCACTTCCTGGTCGTGCTCGATCAGGTTGGCGGTGATGCTGGAGTTGGCAAACCGTGTCGCCGACCGCTCGCCGCCCGAAAACCGGACCTCGACGGCGTCGGCCTTGCACATGTTGAGCACCTTGTCGGTGATCTGCTTGATCTCGTCTCGTGAATAAGCCATTTCAATGATCCTTGCCGGGAGTCGGGAGTCGGGAGTCGGGAGTCGGGAGTCGGGAACCGTTACTTGAACGCCGTGCCGACCATGATCTTGCGCAACAGGATCGGCGAGGCGCCGTGGGACGGACGGTTCGACTGCACCGGCTGCCCTTTCGCGTCGCCGCCCATGCCGATGTGCTGCCACTCTTCGGGCGGGCCGACCGCATCGAGGTTGGCCCAGAAGTCCGTCGAGATCGCGTTGTAGGTAAAGTCGGTCACCATCCGCGTCTTCTTGCCGTTCTTGATCTCCCAGAAGCAGTTACCGCCGAACTGGCCGTTGTAGCGCTGCTGGTCGATGCTGAAGCTGCCCTGCCCGTCCACGAGCACGCCGTCCTGGATGCTGCCAATCATCTGGTCGAGCGTCGGCGACCCCTTGGGGCCCGGCTCCATCTGGATGTTCGGCATGCGCAGGAACGGGTAGTTGCGCCAGTGGTTGGCAAAGGTGCAGCCGCGCGAACTGGTTTCGCCGATGTAGTGCGCGGTCTCGCGGTTGGTCTGCAGGCCGACCAGAATGCCGTCGCGGATGATCGGCCAGTTCTGTGCCTCCACCCCGTCATCGTCGTAGCCCACCGTCGACGCGCCGCCCGGATGGGTGCGGTCGGCGGTGATGTTGAGGTGCTTCGACCCGTACTTCAGCTTGCCCAGGTCGCTGATCTTCACGAAGCTCGTGCCCGCGTAGTTGGCTTCGTAGCCGACAATGCGGTCGAGTTCGGTCGGGTGGGCAATGATCTCGTGGATGGTGAGCGCCGAGTGGTTCGGCATGAGGATCAGGTCTTTGAGGCCCGACCCCACCGGCTTGGCCATCGCGAATTCAACCGCCTCGGCGGCGACGCGCTCGGCATTGCCCTTCAGGTCGTTGTCGGTGACGAACTCCCACCCGCGCGTTTCGGTGCCGGGGTCGAAGGTGCGCGTCTTCACCACGCCGTCCTTGCGGGCGGTGGCGCTGATCGACGCGGCCGTGTAGTAGAACACCTGCTCGATGAACGAACCTTCGGAAGTGGCCAGGTACTTCCACTCGTAGTTGAAGTTCACCGCCGCGTCCGCCGAGATCACCTCGGGAGTCTTCTGCATCGTCCGGGTGACATCGACCAGCAACGCGACCTTGTCCTCCAGCGGAATGCTCCACGGATCGACCTTGATCGGCGTCTCCCAGAACGTGTCGTAGGCTTTCACCGGCGCCAGGCGCACGTCGAACTTTTTCGCCGTGGCGCTGGCCTTGGCGACTTCGGTCGCCAAGGCGACGATGCGCTTGATCTCTTCCGGGGTGACGTTGGGACTGCTCGAGAATCCCCACACACCCGAGTGAATCACGCGAACGCCGAACCCGTAGGTATCGACATCACCGAACTGGCCGAAGCCGACGCTGCCACCACTCTGGATGTCGCCGTTGCGCACGGCGACGCCGTTCGACCGGTTCAAGGTGAAGCGAATGTCGGCGTAGGTGCACCCGAGGCGCTTCGCCTCGCGCAGCGCATCTTCAGACCAGGTCCGATACTTCGGATTCTTGATGGCCGGAAAGGGTGTGGTGGTTTGCCGGGCGAACACCGACGGCCCGAGACTGAGGCCAATGGTGCCGAGCCCGAGTATCTTTGCGAAGTCTCGCCTCGAGGTAGCGTCCGGCAATGTGGTGTCCGGCTTTAGCCGAACCTTTTCTGACGGCATGACAAGAACTCTACCTCAGTCCGGAACGGCGCCGCAGCCACCACTCGAGACCGAGGCAGGCGACAAATGGAGACATCCACCAGGGTGAACGCATTGGATGAGATGGCGTTGGCGCCGCACCTGGTTGCAGCATTCCGGCCAGCGTCTCGGTCGCCGTCCCTGCGTCGCCGATTCCGCCGCCGCTGTGCGCCGCGATTCGCTCGAGTTCTCGCATCACTGCTGTCACGCTGCCCGTGGCGCCGGTCGTCACCGCGATACCGCGAGCGGCGACCGGTCCCTCTTCAACCTCGACCCGCAGTTCGCACGGCTCGCCGCCCTCCATGGGAACCGCTCCGTTGAACACCCCTGTCGCCCCGTGCGGCCATAACCGGATCGGCCCAGCCACGCCAGCGCCGCAAGCGGCCGACGCCGTCACGGTGCGGGGCCGCGCGCCCTCCATGAGACGGTGACGCACGGTGAACGGAACGTGGGCACCGGGCGCCGCGATCGGCTGCCGGACATCGATCTGCAGAGCCTCGCCGGCGGAGGCTGACTCGAGAACCAGCGATCGCCAGAAGCGATCGAACGCGCCGCCATCGGCATCCCGGTGCCGCCACGCATCCATCGCCCCCGACACCACCACCCGGCCGCGGCCGACGGGCGACACGACCATGACGGGCCGGTCCGCGATGGCGCCCAGCACCGTGTCGAACGGTGTGGCGCGAACGAGGCGCAGCGTTTCACTTGCCCGCAACCGGCCGACTGCCGATGGCGACGCCTCCAGGTGTTCCGTCCATTGGCCGCTCACCAGTCGCGCAGCGGCCCCCGCGATCTCGCGGTCTGGCACGAGGATCAGCGTGCCTCCCCGTTCGCGGACAAATCGCTCGAGCAGCGACACCTCGCCCGCGCCCAGGCCGTCGAGGCCGCCGGCCACCACGATTGGCACGGCGTCCAGCGTCGGCACCGTCAGCCGGGTGCCGGACGTGCCGGCCACCAGAAAGGGCGCCAGCCCGACTCGATGCTCCACCTCGAAACGGGGATCGTCCTCGAGGGCCCGCCGCACAAAGGCGCTGGCCCACGATGGCCGCGCCTCGAACACCAGCACCCGCGTCCGGTGCGAGTTGACGGTCACCCCGACGTTGATCGCGTTGTCGATCGCAGACGCCTCGCCATCAAACGGCAGCGCGGCCACCCGCAACGCGCGCGGGCCGTCGCCAAGCGGCCACCACGCGACCTCGATGGCGGCCTCGCCATCGGCGGTCCACTCGTGGACGGCCGAGCCCACCGTGGCGGCGCCATCAGTGATTCGGATCTCGGTTCGGCGCCCGGCCATGCCGGTGCCTGTGAGCGTTGCCAGGACAACCCCGGATGCCGCCGCACTCTGCGCGGGCGCGACCAGCGCCGACTGAATCGCCACGTTCGGGCCGGCGGGCGTGCCCACGCGAATCAGCGAGACCGGCCCCTCGAGGTCGTCGGGCCAGTCCGCGGCAACCGAACCATCGGCCAGGATCACGCACGACTCGCCCGGCGCGCAGGGCACGCGGCCATGGCTCGCGGCCCTCACGCTGATGTCGGCGCCCGGCAGCGCCGACCGGATGGCGGCCTCCTCGGCCTCGACATTGGCTGAGGCAAGGCGAGCCACCACGACCCGATGGGGCACGGGCCGTGAGACCGTCAGGACCGGGTCGGCAATCGCCGCGACCGCGATCGCCGCGGCCACCGTGCGCAACCCGAGACGAACGAGAGCGTCGCGACTCATCGGCTGCCCTTCCGGGAACGCGCCCTCTCTTCGGCCATCTCGTCGGCCAGCCGGCCGGCCAAGGGATCAATCTGCAGGTGAAGCTCACCCGCCGAACCCAACCCCTTGATGGCATGCGCCGTCACCGCCTGCATGGCGGCCCACAGGGCCTCGCGGCGCGTGCGTTCATCGGCGGCGGTGGCCAGCGCCACCGCCGCCTTCTGCAACGAGGCGTCCGCCGGATCGATGGCCGCGACCTTCGCCGCCAGCGCGGCGTCGGCACCCATCGCGACGTTGGAGGCGGCCGCCAGTGCGTGCATCAGCTCACGAGTACGCGCCAGGCCGGGTGGCGCCTCGACCCGGCCGCGGTCGCGCACCCACGGGCGGGCTTCAGTGCGGTTGCCGGTCAACCGGCGCGTCGTGTCAATGCGCGAGCGCTCGGGCAGGGTGCGCAGGAAATACCGGCGGCGATCGAAGGCCCGCTCCAGCGCCTTGAGGGCCTCGCGCTCGAGGGCCAACGCTGCCACCGCGCGCCCGGCATTCAGTTCCGTTTCGGCCCGCGACATGAAGTTGAGGGCGCGCACCATTTCGGCACGGCCCGAGTTCTCGAGCCGGCCCTCGGCAATCTCGTGCGAGTGCGCCGCCTCTTCCACTTCGTCCTGTACCTCGCCGCCGCTCAGAAACACCACCTCAGATCGCACCATCCGCTGCTCGATTGCCAGCATCTGGTTCTGCTCCAGCCAGTCTGGACCACGGTCGCCGGTGGGCTTGCCCTTCACTGACGCGATCAGCTGCTCGGTCTTGTAGATCACCATCTGCTGACTGATGGCGAACTTCTTCTCTTCGGCCGGCAACGCAAATCCAGAACCCACCGCACCGGCCAGGCGGCCCACCTCGATCAGGTACTGGTCCGACTGCACGGGAGTACCGTTGGGGTTGCGGTCGCGGGCGATCGCGCGATACACCAGCACGTCGCCATCGGTCAGGCTCAGGCCGTCAAGCACCCACTCGGCCCGGCCGCGCCAATGACGGCCATCGCTGCGGGTGATCGCCAGCGGCACCTCGCCCTCGGTAAAGGTCACCGACTCGCCGCCGCCCGACGCCTTCGTGAACCGCACCGACAACGAGGCCAGCCCCAGGTCGTCCTGCGCATCGACGCCGATGGTGATGCGGCCCTTGGTCCCGGACATCGCGAGGTCCATTCCGGGTTGCGGCATGCGCACGACTGGCGGCGCATCGGCGACAACAATCACCGACAAGAACTTCACGTCGCGGCCTTCCCCACCGGCCGGACGAATGGCGACAGCGGTCGACTGCTCCGCGACCCATTCGCCGCTGAACCCTTCGGCGGCGCGCGTCATCGTCAACGGCGGTTGGCCGGCGATCTCCGCAACCATCCCATCGGCGGCCGATGCCGCGACCAACTGAATGCGGCTGCCCGCCACCACGGTGATCTGCACCGGATCGGCCAGCGACTCCGCCGGGCGGCCGGAGTACGCCGGCGGTGTGATGTGGACGGCCATGCTGTCGATCCCCCGCGTGCTCGCCTGCACCGCGCCACCGATCGCGCCCGGCAAGCGCGGAACGGACTCGGGGCCGATGGTCAGCACGGCGAACGCGCCGGCGAGCACCGCCGACATGACGGCCATGGGCTGGCGGAGCGGGACCAGGTGCGTCGCGTCCACGAGCAAGAGCCGGGCCTCGGCCTGCCTCACGATCTCGGCGCGAATATCCGCGCGCACGGGTCGCGGACGGGCCTGCAACTCCGCCGCGGTCACAATCAGGTTGTCGAGCGAGGCTTCACGCTCGATCAGATCCGCCGCCCTTGCCGGCGTCGCGCCCCCGGCCCTGCGGGTCAACAGGAACGCCATGACGCTGCCGGCCACGACGGCCAACAGCCACCGTGGAGCCGTTGACAGGCCCACGAGCGTTACGATCATGCCGACCGCCCCCGCCGTGGCTGCGCCCGCCGTCACGCTCCAGACGACGTTGCGCACGCGCATGCGCAGGCGCACGCGTTCGACGCCGGCGAGGACGCGGGTGTCAGGCAACGCGGGCCTCCACATCACCCTCCACGGTGGCCTCGGCGGCCGCGGGCCGCGTGGCGGCGCGGCGAAGGACGTGCTCGAGCGCCAGTAACGCCAGTGCGAGCGCCCAGAACCATCGGCGGTCACCTTCGTCGGCCGGCCGCGCCTCTGCCGGTACTCCGCCGGGCGCGCGCGTCCACGCCTGCAGTTGCGCATCGTCAATTCGAACCGGCTCCAAGCGGTCGGACGGCGGCGCAGTGACCTGCTCAACGGCGGCGATCACCGCCGAAGCCGCGCTCGACGCCGGTTCGGGACGGCTCATGCGGATCAGCGTGGCGCCGTTTGCGACTCGCTGCACGGCGGCCTCGTCCGCACCTTCCCACGCCACGAGCACCCGCCGCTCCGGCTGCGACCAGCGCACACCGTCTTCCAGTGCAGCGCGGACGGCCGCGTCCGCCAGCGCGCGATCGGCCGGCGCGGCTTCGATCCGCAGCAGGTCGTCCGGTGCAGGGGTCGAGGGGCCGGCGGCCACGCGCGTCTCGTCGTCCGCAAGGTGCACCCGCCGCTGCTCGAGCACGAGCGCGCCGTCCTGTCGGCGCAAAATCGGCAGCACCACGTCGCGTTCGGTCACCGCGCTGGTGGTCGTCGCGAAGCGAATCCCCATGGACAGTGGGATGGCCTGCAAGCCGGCAGCGGTGAGTTGGCCGCGGCGGGCGGAACCGGTGAACAGCACTTCGTGGCTGGCAGGCGGCTGCTCGCCGAGCCACCGGACGGCATCGGCGATCGCATCATCGAGATTGGCCCGCGTGAAGGCTCGCGATACGAAGGCCTCGCCCGCTGCATCCTCCGCCGCCTCTGGGGGCGTCCCGGGCAGGACAATCACCGCCCGGGCAACCCGGTTGCGGTGGGCCGCCGAGCGTGCCTCGGTCTGCAGCACGGGCCCTGCGAGCGCAAGCACGGCAGCCACGATGATGGCCATGCGGCAGGCCAGGAGTGCGGCATCCTGCACCGTTCGCCGGCGAAACGCCGCCAGGGCCGAGGGCGACACGAAACGCAGCGACGGATAGGCCACCCGCCGGCCCTGTTGACGGACGAGCAAGTGGATCGCGATCGGCACGGCGACGAGCGCCGTGCCCAGCATGACCGCCGGCGCGAGCCAGGAAATGGACATGCGGCTACCCGCAGCCCCGCCGCCGCGTCAGGAAACGCCGCAGCGCCGGCTCGAGCGGCTCGCCGGTGACCAGCCGCAGGTACTCGATGCCGTCGCCAGTCACCGCATCGTGCACCGACGTCAGCCATTGCCGCACCGCCGCCACGTAGCCGTCGCGCACGGCCGACGGCTGCACCATCAGCGAACGACCGCTTTCGAGATCGACCAGCTCCGCCGCACCGCCGACATCAAGGGTCAACTCTTCGCGAGCCAGTGTGTGGATCACGACGACGTCGTGCCCCATGCGGGCCAGCCGGCGCACCTGCGGCAGCGCCTCCGCTTCTTCGTACAGATCCGACACGACGATCACGAGGCCGCGCCGCTTCATCACGGTGGCGGCCCTCCGCAGCGCATCCCCAAGGCTCGCCTCGCCGGTCGGCGCCAGCTGGCCGACCTGCGCCAGGAACACCCGGAGGTGATGGTGACCGCTACGTGGCGGCACCAGCCGCGCGCGATCGTCAACGGCGATTACGCCGGCGGCGTCGCCCTGGTCCAGGACCAGGGTGCCGAGGATGGCCGTGACCTGCCGGGCCAGATCGAACTTGCCGCCGAAGTTCATGGAACGGCTGACGTCGAGCACGAACAGCGCCGACAGGTTGGTGGTTTCGCGAAACTGGCGGGTGTAGAGCCGATCGGTCCGCGCGAACGCCTTCCAGTCCACGTACTTCAGATCATCACCGTGCCGGTAATGCCGGTACTGGCTGAACTCGGCGCTGAAGCCGTGGAACGGGCTGCGATGCAGTCCCTGCCGCAGTCCCTCGACCGTCGTGCGCGTGACCAGCTCCAGGTCGCGCAGCGACTGCAGTTCGGATGACGACACCACATGGTGACGCGACATATTTTTAGGTGCCTAAGGTGCCTAGGGTGCCGAGGGTGCCAGTGCCAAGGTGCTACCGGGCCGGCACGGCGTCCAGCAGGCGCGTGACGACGGTTTCAGCATCGATGCCGTCCGCCTCGGCCTGGAAGTTCACGAGCAGCCGATGGCGCAGCACCGGCGGCGCCACCGCGCGGATGTCCTCCAGCGACACGGCCGGGCGGCCCTGCAGCACCGCGCGGGCCTTGCCCGCGAGCAGCAGCGCCTGGCCGGCGCGTGGCCCGGCGCCCCAGCGCAGCCACTGTTTCACGAAATCGGGCACGTGGTCGTCGGCCGTGCCCGACGGCCGCGAGGCGCGCACGATCCGCGCGGCGTAATCGATCACGTTGTCGGCCGCCACGACCTCGCGCACCAGCAGGCGCGCGCGCTCGATCTGTTCGCCGGTCGCCACCGGCCGCGCCGACGGCTCATCGCCGCTCGTCGTCTGCGCCAGGATCTGTCGCTCGTCCACTGCCGTCGGGTAGTTGATCACGACGTTCAGCATGAAGCGATCGAGCTGCGCCTCTGGCAACGGGTAGGTGCCTTCTTGCTCGATGGGATTCTGCGTCGCCAGCACGAACAACGGGCGTTCGAGCGTATGACGCACACCACCAACGGTGACCTGGTATTCCTGCATGGCCTCGAGCAGGGCGGCCTGCGTCTTGGGCGGCGTGCGGTTGATCTCGTCGGCCAGAATGATATTGGCGAAGATCGGCCCGGGGATGAAACGGACGTTGCGCGCGCCGGTGGCGCGATCTTCTTCGATCACCTCGGTGCCGATGATGTCGGACGGCATCAGGTCGGGCGTGAACTGGATGCGGCTGAACTTCAGGTGCACGGCCTCGGCCAGCGTCTTGATCAGCAGCGTCTTCGCCAGCCCGGGCACACCACGAAGCAGTACATGTCCACCGGCGAGAAAGGCCGTGAGGATCTCGGCCACCACCTCGTCTTGCCCGACGATGACGCGGCGAAGCTCTTGTTGAAGCGAACTGACCAGGGCAGAGGTGTCCGAGAGGCTCATTGAGCCTAAATTCTATCCTTAGTCCCCAATTGGTCCGGCTAAAGCCGGACGCTACTCAGATAGCGCGATCATGGGGTCGGTCTTCGCGGCACGCCGCGCGGGGAGCAGGCAGGCAACAAGCGCCACCACGATCAGCACTCCCGCGACCATGGCCACGACGCGCGCGTCCATCGCGCCGATCTCGTAGAGCTGCGCTTGGATCGTTTGTCGCAGCAGGAATGCGCCTGCCAGTCCGAAGGCCGTCCCGAACGCGACGATCATCGCCCCCTCGCGCAGCACCAGCGTGAAGATGCTGCTGTTGGCCGCGCCGAGCGCCATGCGAATGCCGATCTCGCGGCGCCGCTGCGACACCTGGTAGGCCAGCACGCCGTAGATGCCAATGCCGGCGAGAAACAAGGCCACCACCGCGAAGCCCGTCGCCAGCACCGTCGGTGTGCGTCGATCGACCACCGCGGCCGACAACCGTTCCGCCATCGTCCGCACGGCGTAGAACGGCAACTCCGGATCAATCTGCGCGACCTCGCGGCGCACCGCGCCAATCACCAACTCGGGCGCCTGGTTGGTGCGAATGGCCAGCGTTATGGCACGCGACGGCTGTTGCCGCAACGGGTAGAAGTAATTGCCGGTGCGGCGAGTGCCGGCGGAATCAACCAGCCCGCGCACGCGCATAGGTGCGATCACGCCGACCACCGTCATCATGTCGGCCTCGGCTGGCTTGGCGAGGAGGTTCTCGGCGCTCGCCGGCTGGTACATCCGCCGGCCAACCGCATCGCCGTTCGGCCAGAAGCGGTTCGCCAGTTCCTCGTCGATCACCAGCACGCGCGGCCGCCCCTCGATGTCGTTGGCGTCGATCAGCCGTCCGCCAATCAGCTTCACGCCCATCGTCTCGAAGTAGCCGGCAGACACCGAGATCTGGCCCGGCGAGATCAGCGACTCGCCCGGCTGCATTTGATATCCCTCGGCCAGGATCACGCTGTCGCTATAGGAGCCGCCGAACGGAATGGTGTTGGTCGCACCGGTCGCCACCACGCCAGGCACCGCGCGAATACGCTCGAGCAGACGATCGGTCGTGGCCCGCACGCTGTCGTTAGTCGCATAACGCGCGGTGGGTAAGCTGATGGTGCCGGTCAGGACATGCTCGGCGCGGAAGCCCGGATCGATCCGCAACACGCGGTCGAAGCTGGCCAGCAGCACCCCCGCGCCAATCAACAGCATCAGCGCGAAGGCCACCTGGCTCGTCACCAGGACCCGCCGCATCAGGCGCGGACCGCGGCCCTGCGTGCCGCTGCGGCCTTCTTCCCGCACCACCTGGGCGATGTTGGCGCGGCGCATGGCGAGGATCGGGATCAGGCCGACCGCGACGCCAACTAGCGTGACGAGCAGCATGGTGAAACCGACGACGCGTGCGTCGATGTGGACGGCGGTGCCCGCCGGTAGCCGATCGAAGCCGAAGAACGGCGCGGCTTGCAGCGCCCACCAGCCCAGGCCCAGGCCAGCTGCGCCACCGGTCGCCGCCAGCAACAGGGATTCGGTCAGCGACTGCCGCGACAGGCGCGCGAAGCTGGCGCCAAGCGCGTGACGCGTCGCGAGTTCGCGGACGCGCGAGGTCGACCGCACCAGGGCGAGGTTGGCGACGTTGACGCAGCCGATCAGCAGCACGAAGATCGCGCCGCCCCACAACATCGACAGCGTCGCGCGCGTCTCGCCCACCAGGTTCGACTGGAAGTCCACGACCTCGGTGCTGAAGCGCGCGTTGGTCAGGATTTCCTTGAGCGCGGGAAAGCGCTCGAAGTTGGCCGCATTGATCGCATCGAGTTGGCTCTGGGCCTGCTCGATGGTGGCGCCGGCCTTCAGCCGGGCGAACTGCTGAAAGTTGTTGCTGTGCCGGGACTCGTCTGACTTCTCGGCCGCCGTGAACGCCGCCGGGCGATACAACTGGATGTCAGGATTCAGAAATCGGAACGCCGGATCCATCACGCCGACCACGCGGTGGAGTTCGCCGCCGAGCCGCAGGTCCTGTCCGATCGCATCATCCCGCCCGCCGAACACCCGCTGCCAGAAGCCGTGGCTCAGGATGACCACCTTCTCCTGGCCCAACTCGCCCTGTGCGTCGGTGAAGGCCTGACCACGCGCGGGCTGCACCTTGAGCACGCGGAAGAACGACGGCGTGACGGTCATGGCCTGGATGCGCTCGGCCTCGCCCAATCCGCTGCCGCTCACGGTCACGCCGGCCTGGCGGAACATGGCGATCTCTTCCGCCGCGGTCAGACCCGCCTTGCGGTCGAAGTAGTCGGGGACCCCGTTGTCGCCAATCTCGACACCCGCACCCGGATACTTGTTGAAGATGCGGACCAGGCGGTCGGGCTGATCAAACGGCAGGGGCTTCAGCAGCACCCCGTCGACAATGGCGAAGATGGCCACGTTGGCGGCCAGGCACAGTGCGAGCGTGGCCACGGTCGTCACCGCGAAGCTGCGATCCTTCCAGAGCACGCGGACGGCGACGCGAAGGTCCTGCAGCAGTCGTTCCATGGCTAGGTGAATTGACGGTGGCAGGAACTGCCAGGTTCCCGGGGGTTCCGGTGCCTGGCACCGAAACCCCGAAAATGATGCAGAATCTGCCACACGTGCCGGATCTCGAGTCAACCACGCTCGCCAAAGTCCGTTGGCGGCTCATCCCCTTTCTGTTCCTGCTCTACGTCATTGCGTATCTCGACCGCGTGAACGTCGGGTACGCCGCGCTCGACATGAACCGGGACCTCGGCTTCAGCGCCGCCGTATACGGCTTCGGGTCTGGCATCTTCTTCCTCAGTTACACGCTGCTCGAGGTGCCGAGCAACCTGATCCTGGCGCGGGTCGGCGCGCGCCGCTGGATCGCCCGCATCATGATCACGTGGGGCCTGGTGT
Organism: Acidobacteriota bacterium; assembly: GCA_030697165.1. Taxonomy (NCBI): domain Bacteria; kingdom Pseudomonadati; phylum Acidobacteriota; species Acidobacteriota bacterium. Next base: position 99,503 of record JAUYQQ010000021.1, on the reverse strand, counting down.
CGATGGCGATGATGTTCGTCACCACGCCACTGTCTTTTTACGTGCTGCGCTTCGTTCTTGGCGCCGCCGAAGCCGGCTTCTTCCCTGGCCTGATCCTGTACCTCACGCACTGGTTCCCGGCGCGCGAACGCGCCCGCGCCGTGGCGTTGTTCATGACGGCCACCGCCATGGCCGGCGTGATCGGGGCGCCCATCTCCAGCGCCCTCCTGCAGCTCGACGGCCTCGGCGGCCTGCACGGGTGGCAGTGGCTGTTCATCATCGAGGGCCTGCCGGCGGTGTTGCTGGCACCGGTGGTCCTGCGCCGTCTCACCGAGCGGCCCGCGGACGCGACGTGGCTCAATGCCGACGAGCGCGAATGGCTCTCGAACGAGATGGCGAAGGAGCATGCGCAGACCGACCACGTGCACCTGACGCTGCGGGCCGCGGCGTCGAGCGGCCGGCTGTGGGCGCTCTCAGCCCTCTATTGCTGCATCGTGATGGCCTTCTACGGAATCAGCTTCTGGCTGCCGCAGATCGTGCAGGCGACGGGCGGGCTGAGCTCGGCTCGCGTGATCCTGCTGACGGCGATTCCCTATGTGGCCGCAACCATCGGCCTTGTCGTGATCGGATCGCGCTCGGACCGCAAGGTCGAGCGCCGGTGGCATGTGGCGGTACCGTGCCTGATCGGCGCCGGCGGATTCGTGCTCACCGTGCTGGCACCGCCAAGCGCCGCCATGTCGCTGGCCATGCTGTCGATTGCCGCGTTCGGCATTTGGGGCACGCTCGGCCCCTTCTGGGCCATGCCCACGGCCTTCCTGCGCGGCACGGCCGCCGCCGGAGGGATTGCGATCGTCAACTCGATCGGCAACATCGGCGGTTTTGCGGGACCGTTCGCCATCGGCTGGGTGCGCGACGCGACCGGCAGCTTCGAAGGGGGCCTGCTGGCGCTCGCCGGCGTGCTCGTCGTCGGCGCCGCGATTGCGATCAGCTTGCCTGCCACCGATTCACACCGATTAGCCACCGATGCCAATGCGGGCCGTTAATCCAGCGAGAACGGCAGCCAGCGGTCGTTCGCCACGGGACGCTCGCGCAGCCCTTCAGCCGGAATCAATGCCTGGAGTTCGCGCCAGTCGAGCAGCAACCACGACGGCACTTCCGCCCTCAGCCGTCGCAGGGCGACGACATCTTCCGCAGTGACCGGCAGGTCGCGATCGAGATTCAGTTCCTGTTCAGAGACCACGTGCCAGTTCCTCCCACCGCTCCAGCAGCCCGGCTTTCACGAAGGACTCCCTGACTTCATCCCGTTGGCGCCATCATAGCCCTCCTTAGGAATACAGGAGTTCATGAGAACAGGAGAGGGCCCTCCCCAACTCTTGATCTCCTGTTTTGTCCGGTATTCGGAATCTTCTTGACAGACGAATTCCCCGGCAGCGGCGTCTCCTTGCCGGTCGTGGTGAAGGAAGTGAAGCCTGTTTACCCGCGCGACGTTTTGCCCGAGAAGGTCCAGGGTTCTGTCTGGATGCGCTGCGTAGTGTTACCGGACGGCAAGGTTGGGGATATCGAAGTCACCCGTTCCCTCCATCCACGGCTGGATCGCGAGGCGGGCCGGGCGGCCACTCAATGGGAGTTCAAGCCCGGCGCGAAGGACGGCAAGCCGGTGGCGGTCGAGATCACCCTCGAGATGACGTTTACACTCAAGTAACTGGGTCCAGGCACGGGCACGGTCCGGCTAAAGCCGGACGCCACAGTTGCACCCTGATCCCTGATCCCTGATCCCTGATCCCTGATCCCCGATCCCTGACTTTCTGTTACTCTTGGGGCCATAGCAGGCCCTACGCCAGCAGGCGCCGGCTTCCCGAGGTAGTTTCCATGGCTCACCACGGCCAGCGTTTCCGCGGTCTTCTCGTGAGTGCGGGGGCCGCTCTTCTCCTGTTTTCGCCGCCGGCTCCGGCAGCGGCGCAGAACCCGCCTCCACCACCCTCCGGTAGTTTCCAGGCACCGTCGAGCCCCGATTTCCTGCTGGGCCGGCCGCGCGCCAGTGTCGGCGTGCGCGGCGGGTGGCTGTTTGCCAGTGCGGGGTCTGACATCTTCGATTTCGTCACCGAGCAGTTGACGCTCGAGAAATCGTCGTTCAACGCGCCGGGCTTCGGCGCGGAAATGGCGGTCAGTCTCACGGAGCGCCTGGATATCGTCGGCGGCTTCGACGTCGCCAGGTCGTCCACGCCGTCCGAGTACCGCGCCTTCATCGACAACCAGGGCCTGCCGATCCAGCAAACCACGTCGCTGCGCCAGTCGAACTTCTCCGGCTCGATCAAGTTCGCGGTCATCCCCCGCGGGCGCACCATCAGCCGCTACGCGTGGATCCCATCGACATTGGTTCCCTACATTGGCGCCGGTGGCGGCATGGCCAAGTACGAATTCACGCAGAACGGCGACTTTGTCGACTTCGTCGACTTCCGCGTCTTCGACGAGAGCTTCAAGTCGTCCGGCTGGACGCCGACCGCGCATGTCTTCGGCGGCACCGACATCCAGGTTTACAAGCGGATGTTCCTGTCGCTCGAAGGCCGCTACACGTGGGCGAACGCCACGCTCGACAACGACTTCATTGATTTCGATCCCATCGACTTGGGCGGATTCCGGTTCGGTGCCGGCTTCCACATCATGTTTTAGCGGAGACCCGACCATGAAAACGACATTGCTACTCGCGTTCTCACTGGCCGCCGGCGCGGCCTCTGCTCAAACACCGGCACCGACCACACCCGCCGCCACCGCGCAAGTGGACGCCCGCTTTGCGAACTGGCTGGGATGCTGGCGCCTCGAAGACGACCTGACCGGCACGGGCGCGCGGCTGTGCATCACGCCCGACAACCTGGGTGTGCGCCTGCAGACCATCGTCGGCAAAATCGGCGGCAGTGACGAAGCGATTCGAGCCGACGGCGTCACCCGCCCCATCACCGACCAGGAGTGCAAGGGCACCGAACACGCCGAGTGGTCGAGCGACGGCCAGCGGGTGTTTCGCCACACCGAGGTCACGTGTGGCAACGAGCCGCCACGCAAGGTGTCGAGCATTGCCTTCGTCATGGCCGGGCCCGCGTTCATCAACGTTCAGCTGGTCGACGGCGGTCCCAACCAGACCGTACGGGTTCAGCGCTATCGGCGCTCGTTCGATCAGACGCTGGCCGACGGCTCAGGCGTCCCCCAGTATCCGACCGGCACCGCGGCCCGCGCCACGACGGCTGACGACGGGATGTGGACGGTCGAGGACGTGATCGAGGCAGCCGGCAAGGTTCCGGGGCCGGCCGTGCAGGCGGCGGTGGCCGAGGCCAAGGGGCGCTTCATCATCAACAAGAAGTCGCTGGTGGCGCTCGCCGACGCGGGGGTGACGTCTACCACGATCGACCTGATGATTGGCCTCGCCTACCCGGATCGCTTCGTCGTTGAACGTCGCGGCGGGAGCGGCGGCAGCGCAGTGGGCATTTCCATGGGCGGCGGCTACTACGATCCCTTCATGGGGCCGTTGATGTTGGGCAACACGTATTCCGATTGTTACGGCTCCGGTTACGGCTACGGCTATCGCAGCTACTACTCCGCCTGCGGTTCCATGTATTCGTCGTTCTACGACCCCTACTTCCTGCGGTACTCCGGCTACAACAACTACGGCACCTACTACCCAGGCGGCTACTACCCCGGCGGCTTTGTCGGCGTCGATTCCGGAACGGGCGGCGTCGCCGAACGCGGTGACGGACGGGTGGTCAACGGTCGCGGCTACACGCAGGTGCGCCCGCGCGAAAGCGAACCCGCCCCTCGAACCAGCGGTGGTGGCAACGGCACGAGCGCCGGCTGGAGCGGCGCCAGTTCCGGCGGCGTCTCGTCGCAGGGCTACTCGGGCGGCTCCTCGAGCGGTTCATCGGGTTCGAGCGGTTCCTCGGGGTCGAGCGGCAGTTCGGGCGAACGCACCGCAGTGCCAAGGCCGCCCGGCGGCGAGCGCTGATGTGGTGATCTCGTGAGTTGGGGATTTGGGGATTTGGGATCCGGATTTGGGGATTTAGGGAGTTAGGGATTTAGGGACATTCGGTGCTCGGATCGATTTAAACGAGGTCGCCAGGCTGTTGATTCGAGCGGCCGGTCTGAGATTTAATTCTCTCGGGCCGGCCGTTGTCCGTTCCGTGCCCCAAACCGCCAAGTCCGCAAATCACCTAATCACCAGATCATTAGATCGCCAAATCGTTAAATCACTAAATTCGAATTCCAAATCCCCAAATCCCCAAATCGCAAGATCACCAGATCCGGAGCATTTATGACTGGCCCTCTGCCCATCGGCACCGATGCGCCCGACTTCGAAGCCCAAACCACCGACGGCCCGATCCGCTTTCACGAGTGGCTGGGCAATTCCTGGGGCGTGATCTTCTCGCACCCCAAGGACTTCACGCCGGTGTGTACGACCGAACTGGGATACATGGCGCGGATCAAGCCGGAGTTCGACAAACGCAACGTGAAGATCATCGGGCTAAGCATCGACCCGGTGGACCGCCATGCGGGCTGGGCCAAGGACATTGAGGAAACCCAGGGCACGGCCCCGAACTACCCCATGATCGGCGACACCGACCTGAAGGTGGCCAAGTTGTACGGCATGCTCCCGGCCGATGCCGGCGAATCGTGCGAAGGCCGCACCGCGGCCGACAACGCGACCGTCCGCAACGTCTACGTAATCGGCCCCGACAAGAAGGTCAAGCTGCTCATCTCCTACCCAATGAGCACCGGCCGCAACTTCGATGAAGTGCTGCGGGTGATCGATTCCATGCAGCTCTCCGCCAAGCACAAGGTCGCCACGCCCGTGAACTGGAAGGACGGCGAGGACGTGATCATCCTGGGCACGGTGACCGACGAAGACGCCAGGAAGCAGTATCCGCAGGGGTGGAAGGCGCCGAAGCCGTACCTGCGCATCGTCCCGCAGCCGAAGTAAAACGAGACGAAACCACGAAGCACACGAAGGCCACCACGAAGCACGCGAAGCAGTTTTGTTCTGGCTAAAGGCTTCTTCGTGTCCTCCCTTGCGATCTTCGTGTCCTTCGTGGTTGGCTTTAGGGATTCAGCAGGACGGCGGCGACGGCAATCGGCGCAATCGCCCCGTCCGTGATGGTGATGTACATCACCTGCAGGTTCGGGTCGCCGGTTGGCGTGAGGAAGTGGTAGTCGTCGATGTACCCTTCAGCCCGCGCATCCATCTGATCGCCGTTCGGCCACAGGAACACCACGTCGCGCGCGGACGTCTGGGCCTCCCAATCCTCGAAGTCGACCACGCTCGCCGAGCCCGAGACGCCGCCGTCGGCGTAGATCAGCTTCTTGGGGCCCAGGAACGGCAGGTTGCCCGAGGTCGCGCGTCCGTCGGTAATCGATGGGTCGCCGTAGTACAGGCGGTACCGAGCGCCACCGCTGTGGAACGGAAACGCCGCCTGGGCGCTCGTGAACAGCTTCGGGCAGCCGTTGTCGCGATACTGCACGACCCACTTCGTGCCGTCCCACACGGCGTAGCCGTGGTTCTGCTGGTAGTCGGAACAGCCGGTCACGCGGTCCGACGTGAACACCATGAACGACCCGACGGCCATGTCCCAATGCGGCGAGTCGAGCGTCGGCCAGGCGACCTTGAACTGGCGCGAGTGAGTGATGCGGCTGTTGCCGCCGGTGTCGCCGTCCACGGCAATGGCCACGGTCGGCTCGCACCCGCCGCCCGGTGAATAGTCGGCCGCAGTGCTGCAGGTGGACGCGGCGCCGGCGTTGAAGTCCAGGCCGTAGTAGCCGTCCTTGCTGTCAATCCACATCGCCCGCGTCCGGCCGTCGGCGCCCTGCGCTTCGAAGAACAGGCGGACGAACCCGCCCTTCTCGCGGGTCACCGGCACGCCCTGCCCTGTGGCCATGCCCGCGATCAAAGTGGTGTTTGTCGTCGGCGCAATCAAGCCGCTGCTGCCTGCGCGGCTCGTGAAGGTCAGGAACGAGTTGGCATTGGCGGCGTTCGCCTCGGCCGAGGCCACCCCAGCCGACAACTGCGCCTGCCGGGAGCCCGCGCTGTGCATGGGGCCGTAATAGAGCTGCACCCGGTTGGCCATGGCCCCGGCGTCAGGGCCAAACCGCGTCGCGCTCAGTCGCGCGTTGCCATCGCTCACGATCGTCGTCAGCCGGGCAACGGTGTTGCCGGTCCCCTGCATCTGCCAGTACTCGGTGTCGGTCTCGGCGCTCGCGCTCGCAGAAACAGACGAGCTCGAACACGCCTCGTTGGCGCACGCGCGAACGGTGACGACGTAGGTGGTCAACGCTTTTAGACCCGTCAGGGTGACGCCGGTGGCAGACGCTACGGCCGACGCGCGCACTTCAGTGCCCTGGGCGGTTTCGCGGCCCACGATCTCGAAGTGGTGCGTCGGGTCGCCAGCCCCGGGGATCCAGCTCACCGCGAGTTGCGACGAGGAGAAAATCTGGCGGCTGCCCACGGTGACGGCGCCGGTCTTGGCGACGCGGACATCGCCGGGCGCGGCCGCGGCGGGCACGGCGGTGGTCAACAAGGTGGCGACGAGCAGCGTAATGGTGGAATGGCGCATTGACGTCTTTGACCAGCTGAGCTGGGTAAAGGTTACGTCATGTGCCAATTTGTGTATGCTTTCCTGTCCACCGTAGCCTTGGCGAAGGCGGACCCCACCGGAGGATTTGAATGGAACGCAAGACGGCGAACGATTTCGACCAGGAACTGCTTCTCATCTTCGACCAGTACGTGCACGGCGCGATCGATCGCCGCGGCTTCCTGGATCGCGCGACCAAGTTTGCCGTGGGCGGCGTGACGGCCGGCATGCTGCTCGATTCGCTCAGCCCCAGGTTTGCCGAGGCGCAGCAAGTGCCCAAGGATGACAAGCGCCTCAAGACGGAATGGGTCGATGTCATGTCGCCCGAAGGCAACGGCAAGATCAAGTGCTATGTCTGCCGGCCTGCCAACGCCACCGGCAAGCTGCCCGCGATTGTCGTGGTGCACGAGAACCGCGGCCTGAACCCGCACATCGAAGACATCGCCCGCCGCATCGCACTCGACAACTTCATGGCGATCGCGCCGGATGCCCTGACGCCCCTTGGCGGCTATCCCGGCGACGAAGAGAAGGCGCGCGAGCTGTTCCCGAAGCTGGAGCAGCCCAAGGTGCGCGAAGACTTCGTGGCCGCCGCCCACTACATCCGCACCCGTCCTGACAGCACCGGCAAGGTGGGCGCGGTCGGCTTCTGTTACGGCGGCAGCGTCGTCGGCATGCTCGCGCACCGGCTCGGCGCCGACCTGGCGGCCAGCGTGCCCTTCTACGGCGGACAGCCCTCGGCGGAAGACACCGCCAAGATCAAGGCCGCCATCCTGGTGCACTACGCGGGCACCGACGAGCGCATCAACGCGGGCTGGCCGGCCTGGGAAGCGGCGCTCAAGGCCAACAACGTGCGCTACGAAGGCTACATTTACGCCGGCACCCAGCACGGGTTCAACAACGACACGACGCCCCGCTACGACGCGACCGCGGCCAAGCTCGCCTGGGACCGCACCATTGCGCACTTCAACAAGTACGTCCGCGGATGAGGCACGACCCTTGCTCTAACCTCCGATAACGCGCGAGTTGCGGCCGATTGGGGAACCGACCACCCACAATCGGTCGCCTCGTGCCTATCAGGAGGAACAATGGCGAAGAACGCTGGCGAGTCCGTCACCCGTGACCAGCTGATCCGGGGGCTTCAGGAAGACCTCTCTCGCGAGTACCAGGCCATTCTGGCCTACGTGGTGTACTCCCAGGCCATCAAAGGCGCGCAGTACATGGCCATTGCCCAGGAACTCGAGGTGCATGCCGCGGAGGAACTGGCGCACGCGATCACCATCGCCAAGCAGCTCGACTACCTGGGCGCGATGCCAAACGCCACGGCCCTGTCGGTCACGCTGAGCGATGATCCTACGACCATGCTCCGCGCCGATCTCGACAACGAGAACAAGACCATCCGCGCTTATCGGGAGCGGGTCCGCCAGTGCGAAGCGCTGGGCGAGTTTGCGGTCGGCGAGGAAATTCGCGAGATCCTGCGGCAGGAACAGGAACACCAGATGGACCTGGCCGCCGCGCTCGGTGAAGATGTCCCCGACGTGTCAAAAATGAAACGCTAACTACGCCGGCATCGACGAGAAGATCTTCAACCACGGGACGACCGCGCCAAACAGGTACAGCGCGGTCAGCCCGCCGAGCGCCTGGTAGACACCAGTCGCATAAAGCACGGCTCCACAACCAATCGCGAGGAGCTTTGCGCCGATCAACGTCGGACCCGGTCCCGTCAGGTGCATCCAGGTCTCGAGTATCGGGTTGCCTTCGGCAGAAGGCCCGAACAGGTCGACGGCTTGGTACGTGAGCCACCCGTCGGCCGCCTGCAGCGCGATGAACACTCCCAAGAGCAGTCTCGGCGTCATGCCCCGCAGGGAGCAAAGACGATGCCCGGCGCCGCGCGGCAAATTGTGAGGGAATCTGGCAAGAGTCTTCCGGGAGGAAGACTTAAGGTAGGGCGGGTAGGGCGGGTGCGGCAGGTCGGGCCCTACCAGCCCTACCCGCCCACCAGCCCTACCCGCCCCACCAGCCCTACCCGCCTTTACTGCTTGGTCATGGTGAGGCCGGTGACGGTGGCCTCGGTGTTGTGCGCGAAGCGAATGCCGTAGACGCCGTCGGTCGACTTCAGCTTGCCCGCGGCCACCACGTCGGCCTTGGGATAGCTGCCGACCACCGTGCCGTTGACCGCGCACTCGATCTTGTCGGCGGTCACGGTCATCGCGATGTCCTGCTTGACCGACGACCCCTTGCCGGCGGCCTTGTTGATGGCCGCGTTCGGCTCGGGCTTGCGCGCGCTCACCGCGAACGGGGCCGGGCCCATGCCGCGGACGATGAACGTGCCGCTGCCGTAGGCCGAGCAGTAGATGAAGCTCTGGTCAGCCGTGCCCATGGCGTTGCCCCCGATGACAATGCCGTAGGGGTGCGGGTGATCGTTCAGGCCCATGTAGTTCGACTCGGTAAAGGTCGCCTTCACGGTGTAGTTGCCGGTCGCCATGTTGGCGGGGTTCCAGTAGGTGGTGGCGGGACCGGTGCGCACTTCGAGCACGCCGTTCTTCTCGGCGAGCCGGGCGTTGTTCAGCACCTGGCCGGCCTTCTCTTCCTGGGCGTCGATCTTGCCCATCCAGCCCTTGGCGAAAATGCCGCCGTCCTTCACCGCCACCGCGGCATCCGGCTGGGCCGCGGGCGCCTGGGCGCGAACGACCGACGGGGTACACAGTGCAACTGCAAGCGCGAAACCGTAAACGAGACGCATGGTATGTCCTCTCACTGAAGAATCTTGGTTGTCCCCGGCACCCGACGGTGCCTGACCCGCCGAAGGCGGTGCCGAACGGACATCATACCCGGTTCTTATGGCTCCTAGGGACCTGCGGCATAGGTGCGTTACCCTACCGACATGACCCTGCGTCCCTTACTCGCACTGGCCGTGCTGGCGTTCGTTCCGGCGTGTTCGAATCCCGAGCCCGCTCCGGCCGCCACCTCGGCCGCCGCTACCTCGGCGGCGCCGGCCGACCGCAAGTACCTGCTCGAGCGCGTGGACGACGCGTCGGTGGTGCAGTTGTATGCCGACGGGTTCTCGGCGCTGCCCGTGAAGCAGAAGACGCTGATTTGGCACCTCTACCAGGCAGCCCTTGCCGGCCGCGACATCTTCATCGACCAGAAGCACAAGGACGCGCTCGAGATGCGCGGCATTCTCGAACGGATCGTCGCAAATCCCCAGGGCGTGGACGCGGCCACGCTCGCCGAGGTGCAGCGCTACACGAAGCTGTTCTGGATCAACAACGGCCCGTACAACAACCTGACCGCGCGCAAGTTCGTGCTGAAATGCACGCCCGACGCGTTTGCCGCTGCCGCGAAGGTCGCCGGCGCCGATGCCGCCGCGGTCGCGCGGCTACAGCCCATGTTCTTCGACCCCGCCGTCGATCCGATCGTCACCAACAAGACGCCGGGCGCGGGCAACGACATCCTGCTGTCGAGCGCCAACAACTTGTACTCCGGGGTCTCGGTGGCTGACCTCAAGGGCTTCGACGAGAAGTACGGCCTGAACTCGCGGCTGGTCAAGCAACACGGCACGCTCGTCGAGGAGGTCTACAAGATCGACGGCCGCTACGGAAAGTACATCACCGAGATCGTCACGCACCTGGAGGCCGCCAAGGCGTTTGCCGAGCCGCCGATGGTGAAGGCGCTCGATGCGCTGATTGCCTTCTATCGCACGGGTGACGTGAAGGACCGCGAGGCCTACGACATTGCGTGGGTGCAGGACAAGGACTCGCCGGTTGACACCATCAACGGCTTCATCGAGGTCTATCTCGACCCGCGCGGGGTCAAGGGCGCGTGGGAAGGCCTGGTGTTCTACGTGAACCCGGAGAAGACCGAACGCATCAAGAAGCTGGCGGCCAACGCGCAGTGGTTCGAAGACCGCATGCCGTGGGACGCCAAGTACCGCAAGGCCACCGTGCAGGGCATCGTCGCCAACGCGATCGACGTCGTGGTGGAGACCGGCGACTCGGGCCCGGTGACACCGGTGGGCATCAACCTGCCGAACGACCAGGCGATTCGCGAGAAGTTCGGCAGCAAGTCGGTGGCGCTGTCGAACGTGACCGACGCCTACGCCCGCTCAGCTCCCGGCAACATGCGCAGCGAGTTCACGTGGGACGCCGCCGAAGCCGAGCGCGCCGCGAAGTACGCCGAAGAGGCCGGCAGCCTGACCACCGACATGCACGAAGTGATCGGCCACGCCTCGGGCCAGCAGGCGCCGGGCAAGAGCAACCCGCAGGCGTTGATCAAGGAGGAGTTCTCGGCCCTCGAAGAAGGCCGCGCCGACCTGGTCGGGCTTTACTTCATCGCCGACCCCAAGCTGGTCGAGCTCGGCATCATCCCGGCCGCCGACCACGAAGGCATGGTGCGGGCCGAGTACGAGGCGTACACGCGTAACGCCATCGTGCAGTTGCGCCGCATGCGCGAGGGCACGCAGATCGAGGAAGACCACATGCGCAACCGCCAGATGATTGTGCGCTGGCTGATGGCCAACACCAAGGCCATCGAGGAGCGGACGCGCGACAGCAAGACTTACCTGGTGATGGTGGATGCGAAGGCGTTCCGCGACGGCGTCGGCCGGCTGCTGGCCGAGGTGCAACGGATCAAGTCGGAAGGCGATTACGCCGCGGCCAAGAAGCTGTTCGCCACCTACGGCGTGCACTTCGACCCGAAGCTGCGCGACCAGATCGTGGCCCGCGTGGACCAGCTGAACCTGCCGTCGTACTCAGGCTTTGTCATGCCCAAGCTGACACCGGTGCTGACCAATGGCCAGGTCACCGACGTCACAATCTCGTACCCGATGGACCTGACACAGCAGATGCTCGAGTATTCCGGGGTCAGGAAATAGGGCACTATTGCCAGAAGGCCGGCACTTTAGTGCCGGCGATCTACGTATCCGACGTCCGTCCCCGATGCTCGGCCAGCCACGATGCGCTGACCGAGCCGGCATCGATTTCTCGCTGCCGCGGCCGCTTGGCCAGCCTCAGCAGCGAAAGCGCCACCACCACCAGTCCGCCGGCCACACCAATTGCCCACCACATACGTTATCCCTCACGTCGAGTGTAGGCGAGTCTCGTGCGGATAGAGCTCAACGGTCGCACAGATATTGCGTGCCGTGCACTGCGTGGTCGCCGCTCAGCTGCCCCGGCGCTATACTCCTCGCCATGATGAAGACCGCCCTCACCGCCCTCGCCTCCCTCGCGCTCCTGTCGGCCCTGATCTCCGCGCAGGCGCCGCGGCGCGAGCCCGATCCACGTTCCATGGGCGGCGGCGATTGCCGCGACAACGCGTACAACTGCGCCGACGCGCCCAATCCCCTGCCGGCTCCGGACACGGTGTGGATCGAGGAAATGACGTGGATGGACGTGCGCGACGCGCTCAAGGCCGGTACGACGACGGCCATCATCGCCACCGGCGGCATGGAACCCAACGGTCCATGGCTGGTCACCGGCAAGCACAACTACGTGCTCAAGACGAACTGCGAAGCGATCGCCCGCAAGCTTGGCAACGCGCTATGCGCGCCGATTGTGGCATTCGTCCCTGAAGGCCGCATCGATCCGCCGAGCGGCCACATGCGCAGTGCCGGCACCATCAGCCTGCGCCAGGAAACGTTCGAAGCGCTGCTGACCGACATCGCGCACAGCCTCAAGATGCACGGCTTCAAGAACATCATCATGATTGGCGACAGCGGCGGCAACCAGAACGGCCAGAAGGCGGTGGCCGACAAGCTCACCGCACAGTTCGCCGGCGCTGCGTTTGTCGCCACCATCCCCGGCTACTACACCGCCCCGCCGGGCACCCCGAATGTGCTCCGCCAGCTTGGAGTCACCAAGGACGGCATGCCAGACGATGGGCTGCACGACAGCCCAGGCATCACGCTGAACATGATGCTGACCGATCCCGACTCGGTGCGCTGGGCCGCACGGGTCAAGGCCAACAAGGCCACCATCAACGGCGTGGATATCTCGGACCTGAACCGCTCGCGCGAATGGGCGCGCGCCATCGTCGAAGCCCGCGCCACGCGGACCGTCAATTTGATCAAGCAGGCGATCGCCGAGAAGAAGCCGAGCTAACGGCTTGGCGTAGACGCCGGGGGCGAGCTCTCGGGTAGGCCGCTCTCGATGCGGGTGCGCAGCGTCCGCAACACGGCGGCCGCATCACCCTTGAGCCGGCCGTTGATGATGCCGCGAACGACGCCGCCGAACATACCGTGCAGCACGTCGAGCTGGGCGCGATTGGTGTAGGTCATGTAGCCCTGGCCGGTCTCGGGATCGCGGCTCAGGGTAATGTGCGTCAGCATGCCGTTCATGTAGCGCGAAGCGAAGATCTGCTTGCCCGCCACCGCGACCTGCGGCCCAGCGCTCCCCGTCGCGGCGCGGGTGACGCCGACGTGCATCAGGGCGACGACCGCCTTGCCGGACGAGTAGTACTCCTTGGACCAGTAGTAGAACGACTCCACCTCGGGGCCGCGGGCCTCGTGAGGCCGTTCGAGCCACGACGCCAAGCGCTGATCCGACCGGCGGATGTACGGTGAATTGGCGCGGAGCGCTGCGAACACCTCGAGGGGCTGGACCGCGTTCCGGCTGAAGGCCGGGAGGGGCACGGCGGCGAGTCCCCCGGACCGGTACACCATGAGCCGATCCAACAGCAGCCGCCGGAACACCTCTTGGATCGCCCTATCGGACCCTCGGGCGGCCACGCGACTCAAGGTTTCGATCTCCGCTGTCGACAACTTCAGCGCGCAGTCTCCTGGTCGGCACTCGCGAATCGCATCCAGGTCCCGTTGGTCGAGCTGAAGCCCATCGAGGTCGGCGAGCGAGGGTGGCTCAGAGAAACGGCGGGATGCCGGCACCGCCTTGCTGCGCTTGAGTTCCGCAACGTGACGAATCCACGAGACGAACACGTCCGAGGTCGCGTCCAGTTCGGTGATGGTGAAGATGCCGAGTTGGCCGCTCTTCGAGGGCAGAGGCTTCACGACCACTTCGCCTCGGTCGAGACGCAACAGGTCGTTCCGCGATAGCGAGACGTCTGGCTCGAACCACGTGAACGGCACTGGACCGCCGACATGAGCTCCGGCCAACGCGCCAAGCGCGGCCATACCGAACACGACCACCAGCCACCACCGTTTGAGCGTGGGCGCCTCCCGGGCCGATTCTACGATCCCCGGCACGTGGTCGGCTAGGTCAGCTTCTTGGCCAGGCGTTCTCGTTCCAGGAGCGCCTTGTCGTACGCCGCCTGCGCGGCCGCCTGGTCCTTCAGCAGGCCCTTCGCGGTCTTCGTGGCCTCGTCCAGTTCGCGCGTAATCCGCTCGCGCGTGCGCTCGGCTCGCTCCACGGCGCGGCGGGCGCGGTCGAGCGCGGCCTGGGCCTCCCGCTCGGACGCCTCCGCAAACCGCAGGCGCTCGCGGGTCATCTCGCGCTCACGCTGCGCGACCTCGGTCGCGCGCTTCTCGGTCTCGGTGGGTCTGGGCTTTGACGGACCAGCCTTGGGTTCGAGCCGCGTCGGTTCGGGCCGCGGCTTCGCGGCAATGGTAAAGCCCTCGAGCGCCTCGAAGCCGGTCCGCTTGAGCGGCCTGGTGAGCCGCCCGGGAGGGTCGGCACTGGGCAGGATGTCGAGCGTTTCGCGCACCGCGTCCACGACGGCATCCGACGCCTTGCCGCCATCGCGCTCGACGATGGTCCGCGCGGTTTGCGTGGCCCGCTTCACGGCTGCCTTGTGCGTGGCTTCGGCGCCGCGCACGTCGGGCGACTTCCCCGCCAATTGATCGCGATAGGCCGCGCGCAGCTGCTGCGACGCCTCAATCAGCTCGTCGTAGATCGGCCGCTCGAGCCAGAACAGCTGGTTCACCGCCCACGCCGCCGCGTTGGGTTTCTCGAGCGCCTTGATCTCCGCAGCTCGCGGTCCGGCGCCCTTGGCCAGGGCGTTGCGAGCAGGAGTGAACTGGTCGAGCGGCAGCTGGTAGAGCTCGGCGATCGCGTCATCCACGATGCTCAATCGTACCGCACCCTGGCACCCTGGCACCCTGGCACCTTGGCACCCTGGCACCCTGGCACCTTGGCACCTTGGCACCTTGGCACCTTGGCACCATAGGCACCTTAGGCACCCTAGGCACCCTAGTTTGAGATACCGTCATAACTCTGGCTATTCACTCTTCGAAACCCGCCTGGGCTGTCGGCGCCTATCTCACCCACCGCTTCAATCCTGAGCTGGGGATTGGCCGTATTGCGGAGATTGACGGCCGCGCCATCGTCGTGGAGTTCCCGCGCTCGGGAACCACGTTGCGCCTGGCGGCGCAGACCGACGCGCTGGTGCCAGTGGACTTGAGCCCGGGACGGCCCGTCCGCATCACCGCCACGCACGAAGAGACCACCATCAAGGCACGGCTGGCTGACGGACGCCTGACGCTGGTGAACGGTCGCACCGAACCCGCGCACGCGCTGTGGCCGCTCGAACTCGAGGGCGCGCTGATCGAGAAGCTGGTCGTCGGCGATCTCGATGACGTGGACGACTTCATCACGCGGATGAACATCCTGCACCTGCTGGCCATTCGCGAGGCCGATGGCCTGGGATCGTTCCTCGGCGGACGGGTGCGCCTGTTCCCCCACCAGCTTCACGTCGCCGAGCGCGCCAGCGCCACCGATCCCGTGCGTTGGCTCCTGGCCGACGAAGTCGGCCTCGGCAAGACCATCGAAGCGTCGCTCATCCTCAACCGCCTGGTCCACGCCGGCACCACCTACGCCAAGGCTACGGTGGTCAAGAAGGTCGAACGCTGCATGGTCGTGGCGCCAGACACGCTGACGGTGCAGTGGCTGGGCGAACTGTGGCGGAAGTATCACCAGGTGTTCACGCTGCTCGACTCGGAGCGGCTGGGCGACGTGACCAGGGATTTCGGCGACGACTTCAATCCCTTCGAGTTGCACCCGCGCACCGTGATCTCGCTGGAGATGCTGATCGCGCGGCCCCACCTGACCGATCAGGCGGTGAAGGCCGGCATCGACTTGCTGGTCGTGGACGAAGCTCAGCGCCTGCGGCGTCCTCCCGGTCACCCCGGCGAGCCGGGCTGGCGCGCGATCGCGCCGATTGCCGCGCTCGGCCGACACGTCCTGCTGCTCAGTGCCACACCCCTCGAAGACGATGCGCATGGGTTCTTCAGGCTGCTGCAGATGCTGCGGCCCGCCGAGTTCCCCGAGGGGATGAGCTTCGAGGCCCGGCTGGCCGAGGGCACGCCACTGCCGCCCTGCACCAGCTCGACGCGGCGCGCCGACATTGGCGGCCTGCCGCCACGGGTCGGCATCCCGATCGACCTGATCAATCCCAAGAGCGCCAGGCATCGCGACGCGGTGGAGACAGCGGTGCGAAGCGCGCCGGCCGCGAATGCCGTGCTCCGGCGCGACAAGATCGACCGCGTGCGCCGCGCGCTGGCCTCGGGCGCCGCGCTCACTGCGGTCCTGGCCGCAGACGACCCGCTGCGCCAGCAGGCGCAGTCCATGGACGGGTTTGATGCCCGCGTCGAGTGGTTGGCCACCAACGCCCCGAAGTGGCGGGCCGCGAAGGAGAAGACGCTGGTCTTCGTGGCGGATCGCGAGACGCTCGAGATGCTGCGGGCGGCACTGAGCCATCGCGCGCAATTGGCCACCGGCATGTTTCACGAGGCGCTGACGCCGGCCAAGCGCGACACGGAAGTGGCGCGGTTTCGCGAGATTGACGGCCCCAGCCTGCTGGTCTCCACCGAGTGTGGCGGCGAGGGCCGCAACTTCGAGTTCTGCCGCCGGCTCGTGCTGTTCGACCTGCCGTGGAAGCCGTCGGTGGTCGAGCAGCGCATCGGCCGCCTCGATCGCATTGGCCGCCGCATCCCGGTGGAGGTCGTCTACTTTCGTCCGCCCGCCGGCATTGGCCACGACGTGGTGCGCCTGTTCGAAGGGATCGGCCTGTTCCGCGAACCGCTCGCCGGGCTCGACACGCAGTTGGCGCATGTCGAGGGCGCGCTGGAGGAGATCGCGCTCGACCCGGCGGCGTCGCTGTCGGACGCGCGTTTCGACGTGCTGATTGCCGAGACCCACGCGGCCCGCTCGCGCATTCGCGAGGCGGCCTATCAGCAGCTGCATCGCGAGCCCTACCGGGCCGCGATGGGACCCGCGATCCTGGCCCGCATCCCGAAGGAACTGGACGAGCTCAACCAGGAGGTCGTCGTCACGGCATCCATTGGCCTGGGATTCACCATCGCGCATCCCAAGGGCCACCGCGTCTTCTCGATCGAGATCGGCAACGGCGCGCTGGTGGACGGCTTGCCGGGCGTCCCCGGCGGCTCGGGCTACGTGGGCACGTTCGATCGCGACGAGGCCGTCGAGAACGAAGGCATCGATTTTTTCGCGTCGGGTCACCCCCTGGTCGAAGGCATCTTCGCCTTCTACGAGGAAAGCGCACTGGGCCGTGCGGTGCGGTTCGAGATGAACATTGGCGACGAGGCCGGCGAGGGCCTGGTGGCGATCTACAAGGACGGCCCCGCATTCGAGGTGGTGGCGCTCGACGCCGACGGCAACACGCGCCTCGACTGGGCCGAAGCCGTCCTGCAGCGGCCGATCAAGGCGCGGCCCATTGGCGGCAAGGCCGCCGAAAGCCACGACTGGCGCGGCATGGTGCGCCGGCTGGGTGCGCAGCTGGATCCGGCGCGCCGCCTGCACGCACTGGCCGCACTGGTCGTGCGGCCTTATTTGGACAAAGTCTCGCCGGGCAAGGCCGGCGCGTGAACGGGACGCCGCCGCGCACGCGTCGCCTGCTCGAAGCTGTAGCCCAACCCCAGCAATTTCCCCTCGCTGAAGGCGGGCCCCAGGAACGAGAGCCCCACCGGCAGGCCGTCGGCGGTGAACCCCGCGGGCACGATCAGGTCGGGAAATCCCGTCAGGTTGGCGATGTTGGTCGCTGACGCGGCGCCTCCCCCCGGGGGTTCGGGCGGCGCGGCGACCAGGTCGGGCCGTCGCGATGCGGTGGGATAGACGATCGCATCCAGGGACTGCGCGGCAAACGCGCCTTCGGTGATCTGACGGATCAGCGGCAGGCCGTGGTCGCGCACCGCGGTGTAGCGCGCATCGTCCATCGAGCCGCTCGCCAGCTCACGTGCGAACATCGACCAACGAGTGGCATTGGGACCGGCACCGTCGGGACGCGGCGACGTCATCAGCTGCGCGCGGTCAATGATCTGCTGCAGCGTCTTCGGATAGCTGGCGCCGAGCGTCTTGAGATACGCCGAAAGCTGCACGGGGAACTCCGGATACCTGATCGCGGTATAGAACTCACCTTTCACGTCGAGCAGCCACTTCGGGAATCGCACCTCGACCACGGTCGCGCCGGCCTTCTTCATGGCGGCGACCGCCGCGTCCATCAGCCAATCGACGTCGCCGTCGGCGCCCATGAAATCGCGCGCGATAGCGATGCGCGCTCCGTTCAGCGCATCGGCTTTCAAGTACTTCGTGTAGTCGGATTCGAATCGGCCCTCGCTTCGTTTCGTGGCCTCGTCGGCTGGGTCCACGCCGGTCATCACGCCAAGCGCCACCGCCACGTCGTGGACGCTGCGCGCCATGGGTCCGGCGGTATCGAAGCTGAGCGCCAGGGGGATGATGCCGTCGCGGCTCAGCAATCCCATGGTCGGCTTGATCGCCGCGATGCCGTTCGCGGTAGCCGGGCCACGGACCGACCCGCCCGTGTCGGTGCCCAGTCCAATGGTGGCGTAGCCGGCCGCGATGGCTACGCCGGTACCACCCGACGAGCCCGACGGCGAGCGCCGAGGATCGTGCGGGTTCAGGGGCGCCCCGATGATCGAACTGCGCGCGCCGCCCGAGGCGAACTCCGACATGTTCACCTTCGCCAAGATGATGGCGCCGGCATCGCGCAGCTTCTTCACCACGAACCCATCGTCCGGCGGAACGGACCCTTCGAGCAGCACCGAGCCGCCCGTGGTCGGCAGGTCGAACGTGTCGAAGTTGTCTTTGAGGACGATGGGGATGCCGTGGAGTGGCGAGCGCTTCCCTTTCGCCTTGCGCTCCGCGTCCAGGGCGCGTGCCGTGTCGAGCGCCTTCGGATTGAGTGTAATGACAGCGCGCAGCGCCGGCCCCTTGCGATCGTAAGTCTCGATGCGGGCGAGACTCAGTTGCACCAGCTTCTCGGAGGTGAGCGTGCCCTTGTCGAAGGCGGCGTTCAGGTCGGCGACGGTCGCCGAGTCAAGGTCAAGCGCCTGCGCGCCGGCAATCCGGGACAGGCCGGCAATCAAGACGGCGGTCAGGACCAGGCGAGCGGCAACGTGCGTGCGTGGCGTCATAGGTGTGGATGATCCTCTCAGGTTCCCGCCACCATACGCATTCAAAGCGCCAATCGCAAGGATGTGACCGCGACATGAGCACTCGGATACGATGGCGGACCATGACCAGCCACCTCCGCGGATCCCTCGTCATTGCCCTGCTCGTGCTTGCCGGCGCCGGGCCGTCGCGGCTCGCCGCGCAGTCGGGGGCGGGCCATCTCGACGCCATCGCGTCGTGGGTCGCCGTGGACACCGCGACCGGCTACGAGGGACGCACTTCTCCAGCGCTGGCCGCGGCGCTCGGCTGGAGCACCGACCAGTGGGGCAATGTGGTCATGACCGTGGGATCGGGCTCGCCGCATCACGTGGTGGCCTGCGCCCTCGACCGCCCGAGCTACGCCGTCACCCAGATTCGAGACGACGGCTACCTGCGGCTGCACCGCATTGGGCGCGGCTCGCGGCATCCGCTGTGGGACCAGCAGTTCGAAGCGCAGCAGGTTCGCGTGCTGACCGCCGCCGGCCCCGTCGCCGGCGTCATCGCCCGCTCGAACGGCCACTTTGCTCAGCAGCATCGGCTGGAGACGGCGGTGGTGACCGCCGACGACCTGTGGCTCGACGTGGGCGCCGAGTCGAAAGCGGAGGTCGAGGCCCTGGGCATTGCCCTGCTCGATCCGGTTGGCCGACATCTGCCGCCGTGGCCCATGGCTGGTGGCGTGGCGGGACCTGACGCGGGGCGCCGCACCGGTTGCGCCGCCGTGGCGACATTGGCTGCAGTGGCACGCGGCCGCACGGGTCCAGGCCGCACAACCTTCGTGCTAAGCGCGCAGGAGGCCACCGGATGGGTTGGTCTCTCGTCGCTTGTCGCGAGGGCCGACCGCGTGGACCAGATCACCATTCTGGCGCCGGGCGAAGAGGCGCGCGCCGAAAGCGCGCGGACTTCGGATTCGCTGTCGAACTTCGGTGGCGTCCTCCAGGCGGCAGGCCTCAAGACCGTGAAGTGGCTGGCGCCGGCGGTTGGCCAGGCGGGTTCGCACATGGAAGTGGTGCGCGAAACTGAGGCGCGGTGGCTGCTGGCGACCGCAGCAGCTGAGGCCGGCGTGGTCGTGTCAGCCGACACGGCCTGGGTCGCAGCCCCGGCCGCTGCGCCGCTAAGAACGAGCCATGCCGATCCCGCACTAGCCGAAGCCGCGACCGCCCTCACCGTCCTCGTTGAACGTTACGGCGTGTCCGGACACGAATGGCCGGTGCGCCGGGCCGTGCTCGAGGCCCTTCCGGCGTGGGCGCGCGAACGCGCGGTCGTTGACGACATTGGCGACATCACGGTCGAGGCCGGCCCGCCGGGCCCAGCCACGGTCTTCATGGCACACCTGGACGAAGTGGGCTACGTGATCGAGGCAATCGCCGCCGACGGCACGGTGTCGTTGACCGCGCAGGGCGGCGCGGTGGCATCCGCGTGGGAAGGGCAGACGGCGCTCGTGCACTTCGATCCACCGGGCGCGCCGAGCACCATGACTGGCAGCGGCAACGACCTCGATCCGCGGTGGAAGGCGCAGTCACTCACCGCGGCAGCGCCGCCGCCGCTGCGCGGCGTGTTTCGCATCCGCGAGAAGGCCGACCGCAAGGACCCAGGCCCGTTGCAGGCGTGGTTCGGCCTGGATGCAGCCGCCCTGGCCGCGAGTGGCGTGAAGGTTGGGATGCAGGTGACCAACTACAAAGAGGGCGCGCGGATGGGGCGCACGCGCTACGTGGCCCGTGCGCTCGATGATCGCGCCGGCACGACGGCGCTCGTTCGCGCCGTCAACCGGATCGATCCCACCCAGCTCAAGAGCCGCGTGATCTTTGCGTGGTCGGTGCACGAAGAAGGGGGATTGCGTGGCGCCAACGCCATGGCGCGCCGTTTCGGCAAGACGACCGCGCGCATCTATTCGCTCGATACGTTTGTCTCGTCCGATACGCCGCTGGAGTCGCCGCACTTTGCCCATGCCCCTCTTGGTAGGGGGCCGGTGCTTCGGGCGATAGAGAACTCCAGCGTGTCGCCGGAAAGCGAACGGGCGCGCGTCGTTCGCGCGGCCCAGTCCGCAGGCATCCCGCTGCAACTTGGCCTGACGCAGGGCGGCACCGACGGATCAGCCTTTACCTATTGGGGGGCGCCAAACCAAGGACTGTCGTGGCCAGGCCGCTACAGCCATTCGCCCGGCGAAGTGCTGGACTTGCGCGACCTCGACAACCTGGTTCGCCTGGTCGTCGCGGTCGCGTCCAGTGGTGATCGCTAGGTCAGAGCCGCTTGCCCGTGACCAGCATGATGATGAGGATCAGCAGGATGATGCCGCCCAGGCTGCCGCCGATGGCCGGCCCACCCAGGTAGAAGCCACCGCCGCCAAACACCAACAACAGAATAATCAACAGCACTATCAGGTTCATCGCGCTCTCCTTGTTGTTCAGCAGTGCATCTTCGATGCCAATAGCCGAGCCGCCAAGAAGCCGATGAGCTAGGGGGATGTGGACCTTGCAATTCCCAGAACAGCACCACAAAGTGAGACATATGGAAATTCGACGGCTGAAGTTGTTCCTCACCTGTCTCGCCGCGGCGATGCTCGCCGCGCAAACCCACCCGCAAACAGCCGAGCGCCAGGCGCCGGCTGGTCGACCCAACATCCTCTTCATCGTGATGGACGACGTCGGCATCGATCAGCTCAAGGCGTTCGGTTATGGCGACGACACGCTGCCACGCACGCCGACCATCGATCAGATTGGCCGCGCCGGCGTTCGCTTCGGTAACGCGTGGGCAATGCCCGCGTGTTCAACGAGCCGCGCTTCGTTCTTCACCGGCCGCTATCCGTTGCGCACGAATGTCCAGGGCGCGCTCGGTCCCGACGATCTCGCTAACTCGCAGCTGAATCCTCACGAAATGACAGTGCCGCGGCTGCTGAAAAAGGACTATCGAAGCGCGCTGTTCGGCAAGTTCCACGTGGGGCTGCAGGGCAACAATCCCTTCCGCGATGCCATGCCGCTGTCACTTGGCTGGCACCGCTACGAGGGCCCGCTCGACGAGAGCGGCGATCCCGGGTCGATCGACACCACGGCGGGCGGCGTCGCTGCCGCCGGCAAGTCCTACTCGTGCGGGTTCGTGCCGGCCGCGGCCGATGGCGGCGCTGACGCCGGCGCCTGCTACTCGGCGAGCAGCGGGTGCGAACAGATGACGACGACCGTGCCGGGCATTCCTCCCGGTCGCACCTGCCGCGACCGTGGTGGCATTTTCGATCCCGGCAGATCGTGCACGGCCCCGACACCGGCGTACGTCGACTTCGCCACGAAGAACGGGCACTACGTGTCGCCGTACACGATCAATTACGAGAGCGGCCGTGTTGAACGGCTGCCGTCGACCGATACGCGAGCCCGCACCTTCCGCGGCACGGTGGTCGTGAACGGCGCGATCGAGTGGATCAAGCGGCAGCCGAAGCAGTCGCCCTGGATGACGACGGTCAGCTTCTCGTCGGCGCACACGCCATTGATGCAGCCTCCCGCGGCCCTGCTGGCCTCCGGCGCCGCGGCCACGAGCGGACTCGACTGCGGCAACGTCAATCAGCAGCGCATCCTGATGAACCAGATGGTCGAGGCGATGGACACCGAGATCGGACGCCTGCTGATCGAGACGGGGATCGCGCGATCGGGCCCCAACGGCCAGCTGACGTATGACCCCGCCCAATCCGACACCATGATCGTCATCGTCGGCGACAACGGCTCGCTCGGCAGCACCGTCAAGCCTCCGTTCGACCCGCCTCGCGCCAAGGGCACGGCCTACCAGACAGGTGTCTGGGTGCCGCTGATCGCGGCCGGGCCGCTCGTGCGGCAGCCGGATCGCACCGTCGCCCACATGGTCAACGTCGTGGATCTGTTCCGATTGTTCGGCGAGATCGGCGGCGTGGACGTCCCGGGCACCGTGACGCATCCGCTCGATGCCGTGTCGATGCTGCCGTATCTCACCAATCCTGCCCAGGGCAGCCTGCGCACAACGAACTTCACCCAGGTGGGCGTCAACGTGCAGGCCAACGGCGCGATGAACGGGCCGTGTCAGATCTCCTCGACCTGTACGCAGATTCCCGTCACCAAGGGCGTGTGCGAGGACAATGGCGGCATCTGGTGGGGCGCCGGTGCGACCGATCCTTTGACCACCGGCATCCCGCAGGGCGGCCTGACCCATTGCTGCGACGTGAACGTGTGGCGCGCCTCGCGCGGCCAGCCCACCTACACGATCCAGCCGCTTACGTCGGTGGCCCTGCGCAACGAGCACTTCAAGCTCGTGAGCAACATGGGCCGGCCCTACGACGCGGCTTCCAATAGCTGCGTAGGCACAGCCACCTCCACCGAGTTCTACGCGATCGACGAGCGAGCGCCGCGACCGAAACTGGACACCGCGGACAGCAATCTCTTGAAGCAAGAGCTCACGCCGATCCAGCAGCAGAACTTCAATGCGCTCAATGCCGAGCTGCAGGCGGTGTTAGGGTCTGCGCGTCCGTCCTGCCCTGGCGATGGCAACATGGACGGCGTGGTTGACGATGCGGACCGGCGGCAGTGGCAGTACTACACCGCTGGCGCGAGCGGCGGGTCCAGCTGGTACGACTTCAACCTGGACGGCAAGACCGACGGTCTCGACCTGGCGATCATCCGGGAGAACCTCGGGAAGACCTGCGCGAAATAGATTTCACGTAATTCGCCATTTCTGACGACTATCGCCTATATTGTGGTATAGTTCGACGTATATGGCGAGTTATGAAGATATCTAGTGTCCTCTCAGACGAGGCCGTCCTTCGTGAGCTTGGCACCCGACTGGCCGCTCTCCGCCTCGCCCATAACCTGACCCAGGCCACGCTGGCGCAAGAGGCGGGCGTCTCCAAGCGCACGATTGAACGGCTGGAATCGGGCGAGGTGGCCACACGGCTATCGGCCCTGGTCCGCGTCTGCCGGGTGCTGGGCTTGGTCGACCGGCTCGATGCCCTGGTGCCGGTGGCCACGCCCGGGCCGGTGGAACAGTTGAAGCGGGCTGGCCGCGAACGCCGGCGCGCGTCGAAGCCGCGTCTGCCGGCCGCTGCCAAGACGCGCAAGTGGACCTGGGGAGATGAGGCGTGATTGCCGAGGTTCGGCTGTGGGGCCGCACGATTGGCGCCGCCGCGATGGACGACACGCGGGCCCACGCGACCTTTCAATACACCCCTGAGTTTGTGGAGAGCGGCATCCAGGTCGCCCCACTCGTGCTCCCGCTCAGCACGCGCCCGTACGAGTTCCCCGAACTCCCCCGCCGGACCTTTCACGGCCTGCCGGGCCTGCTCGCCGATTCGCTCCCCGATCGCTTCGGCAATGCGCTAATCGATGCCTGGCTGGCGACCACCGGCCGCACGCCCGACAGCTTCAGCCCAATCGAGCGGCTCTGCTACACCGGCAGCCGCGGCATGGGCGCGCTCGAGTTTGCGCCGGCATTGGGACCCAAGCCGCGGAAGGCCACGGCGATCGACATCGACGCCCTGGTGCGACTGGCCTCAGACATTCTCACGGAGCGTCGCAATCTCAAGGGCCAGCTCTCGGCGGCAAGTCGACGAAAGGCACTCGCCGACATTCTCAAGGTTGGCACGTCGGCGGGCGGGGCGCGCGCCAAGGCGGTGATTGCGTGGAATCGCAAGACCCACGAGGTGCGATCTGGCCAGGTCGCGGCAGGACCGGGGTTCAGCTACTGGTTGCTGAAGTTTGACGGCGTCTCTGGCAACAAGGACAAGGAGCTGGACGACCCGAAGGGTTATGGCGCGATCGAGTACGCGTACTCCCTGATGGCGCGCGCGGCGGGCATCACGATCAGAGAGTGCCGGTTGCTCGAGGAAAGTGGCCGGCGGCATTTCATGACGCGCCGCTTCGATCGTTTGCCTGACGGCGGCAAGCTGCACATGCAGTCGCTCGGCGCCCTCGCCCACTTCGACTACAACCAGCCCGGCGCCTACTCGTACGAACAGGCGCTGCTGGCGATCCGCCAACTCGATCTGCCGATGGCCGCACGCGAAGAACAATTCCGCCGCATGCTGTTCAACATCGTCGCCCGCAACCAGGACGACCACGTCAAGAACATCGCGTTCCTGATGGACCGTGAAGGGCGATGGAGCCTGGCACCGGCGTTCGACATCACCTATAGCTACAACCCGTCAGGCAACTGGACGGCGACGCACCAGATGACCGTGAATGGCAAGCGTGATGGTTTCGTGATGGCCGATGTGAGGGCCGTCGAGAAGGCCGCCGGCCTGAAGCGCGGCCGCGCCGAGGCGATCCATGAGGAGGTCCGCAGCGCGGTCGTGCGGTGGCGGGATTTTGCCGCCAAGGCCAAGGTGAAGGGCGAGGTCGCCACGAAGATCTCGCGAGCGCATCGCCTCGAACTCCGGTAGGCTCCGCTCCAACTGACGGACTGCGTTAAAATTCACGCGGGAGACCGACGCCTTGATGACCGTCCCGCTCGTCCTACTTCTCCTCGTCGCCACACCGTCCAACATCGCTGGGGCATTTCCGACTCCCGACTCCCGGTTCCCGACTCCCGGCGCCGACGCCGGCGCCGGGCCGCTTGCGCAGGCGCCGCCGGCCGCAGCCACCACCGCGGTGCTGACGATCACGCCGCCGACCTACGACACCCAGATCGAACTCGACGGCACACTGGTCGCCGGCACGGGCGCCACCCGGATCCTGGAGACGCCACCGCTGGCGGCTGGCCGCACCTATCAGTATCGGCTCGTTGCGAGGTGGGACCCGAATACCTACACCAAGATGACACGCACGAAGATCGTGACCCTCCGGGGCGGCGATCGCCTGAGCATCGATCTCACGGTTGACGATCCGGCCGATCGCGTGTCCGTGATCTATGTGCCGACGCCGGATTTCGTGGTGGCGGAAATGGTGAGGCTCGCCGGCATCACCGCCAACGATGTGACCTACGAGCCGGGGGTCGGCGATGCGCGCATTACCATTGCCGCCGTGAGGGCAGGCGCCCGCCGAGCGGTGGGCATCGATCTGGATCCCGAGCGCGTGGCCGAGTCACGTGAGAACGTCAAAGCCGCCGGCCTGACCGACAAGATCGACATTCGCCTCGGCGATGCCCTCGAGCAGCCGGACCTCGGACAGATGACGGTGGTGCTGCTGTACATGGGCGATCACTTCAACATGCTGATCCGTCCGTATCTCTGGAAGCAGCTACCCGTCGGCGCGCGCGTCGTCTCGCACCGGTTCCTGATGGGCGACGACTGGCCGCCGGACCGCACCGTGAGCGTGCCGGACGAGTACGGCCTGAGCTACGACGTGCACCTGTGGACGATCACCGCAGCGCATAAGCGGTAACGTCGCAGTCTTAGAGGGCCCGCACGGCAATCATCGGCTCGACCGACGCGGCCCGGCGGGCCGGCCAGCGACCGGCCGGCATCGAGCAAATCGCGCCAGAGCCCCGTGATCATGCCGCCGATTACATTACAAACTACTTTGCTAAGTAAAGCCAGGCCCGCAAGCCTGGCAGTTTAACCTGGCCCCGGCCGCGCGGCCCCATACGTCTCGGTGAACGCGCTGCGCTGCTCGAGGCTGCCCATCATCACAAGGACCGCGTCTCTGGGCAGCACGGTCTCCGAGTGCAACTCCGTGGTGAACTCGTCGCCGATCTGCAACGCCATCACGCACAGCCCCGTCAGCGAGCCAATCGCGCCGTCCTTCAGGGTCTTCCCCGCCAGCGCGTCCGGGACGGTTCGGGTAAAGAGGTCTACGCCTTCGCCAAGGATCACCAGTTCATGTCCGCGCAGGCGCGAGTAGATGGCCTCGGCGCCGAGCGACGCGTAGCTCAACACGAAGTCGGCGCCCGCACGGTGAATGGCTTCGACGTTGCGATCGTGGGTCACCCGGCTCACGATTCGCAGATCGGCCTTCAGCCGGCGGCAGTACACCGCCAGGTAGATGTTCATCGCATCGTCATTGGTCGTGAGCAGCACCGATGGCGCGTCGAGCAGCCCGGCCTTCGTGAGCATCTTGCGATCGGCCGCATCCCCCTCGGTAAGCTGATCGGCGACACCCTCGAGGTAAGCCAACGAGTGCCGGTCACGATCCATTACGTGCGTGCGGATGCCCTTGCGGTGCAGCACCTCGACGGCCGCCTGCCCGACACGCCCGGCGCCGATCACCAGGACCGGCCGATCCTGCTCGCCAGACGGCGGCAGGATCGCGTTGAGGCGGGCGATCTGCTCGGCGTCTCCGGCCACCACGATGACACTGCTCGCGGCGACGATCGTGCCCGGGTAAGCTGGTTTCAGGCGCCCGCGCTCCCACACCCCCACCACGCTCATGCCGGTGGTCTCGCGCAGGCGCGTGTCGCGCACGGTCTTGCCCTCGAACGGCGTGCCTCGGGCCGGCAGCTCCGCGACCTGGAGCGAGCGGTAGGTTCCGACGACGTGGGCCTCGATGCGGCCGGTATCGACCCGATTGGCGAGGTAGGCGCCCAACTGCTGCTTCAACGGCAGCACATAGGTCGCGCCGCTCAGCTCGAGCACGTCCACGGCATCGGGCTCTTCGACGATGGCGAGGATCGGCACCTGGGCCGAGACCTCGCGGGCCGTCAGGGTGATGTTGGTATTGGTGGTGTCTTCGCGGTTCACGACGAGCAGGCGCGCGTGCGCGAGCTGAACCTGCCGGTAGGTCTCGCTGCTGTCGATCTCGCCGGTCATCACGCTGATGCCATCGCCCGACAGCTGCGCCGCGATCGCCGGGTCTGGTTCGAGGACGACGTACGACTGACCGGCTGCGCGGAGGCGGCCGATCAGGCCGGCGGCGACGGCATCGTACTCGGTGATGACGACGTGATCGCGCGTCCCCTTCTCGACCTGGCGCGGCGCGCGCATCCGCATCCGCGCCTCGAGCCACGGGGCGTAGAAGAGACGGATGAAGAGGAACGGCAGCATCACCAGCAGGAACACGACGCCCGAAATGATGACGACGATGCTGAACAGGCGGCCGAGGTCGCTGTGGAAGATGATGTCGCCAAACCCGAGCGTGCTCATCGTCACGACGGTCCAGTAGAGCCCGGAGAGCCAGGAATGCGACTGGCCCTCGCGTTCCATGATCACGTGGAACAGCCCGGTGAAGAGCGCGACGAGGAGGAGGAGAAAGCCGACGTACTGCAGCAGTGCGCGCAGGTTCGTGCGGGTTTCGCGCTCGGTAAAGAAGAATGCGAGCTGGCTGGGCAGGTACTTCATGAGACCGCCCAGTCTACAATGCCGGCCCCCTGGCCGATTACGGGAGCCGGCGTCGAAGAGCAGCGACAGGGCTTGCCACCCGAAGCTCGAACTACAAGGACAGGGCTTGCCAACCGTAGCTCGAAGCACAGCTGCAGTCCACCGTCGCTCGCCCAGGTTTCCCCGGCGAGCTATGGTGGACACCCTTCGCCTGAACCAGAGCGAAGGTTGGAGGCGCCGCCCGGATTTGAATCGGGCGCAATACCCTAATTGCCTAGCGTTTCTTCACACTCCCAGTAATTCCTGCCTAATTCCTGTCTAACCGTGGCGCGTGTTTCGCTGTAACTCGAATACCTGCCCACCATCTAGTGAGCGAACGAACAACAAGACCTTATCGAAAGCGAAAGCGAACGAATGTCCCTTGATCGTCTCGGGATTCAGCAATACTTCACCGGGGCCAAGCCAGCCATCATTCACAATCAGCAACCACAACTCAGTCGCGTTGCGTCGATAGTCGGATACCCGACGCATTCGGTGAACCTATTCGTGAAGGGCGGCGTCGGCTTTCAACTGATGTCGATTCCATGCCCCACGACTAGATGCGTCTCGGACAACCACGGACCAATCCGTCCGGGCTTTGTCGAGTCAGGCACGCTGCACGCTGGAGTCGGCTACGACATTCGCCTTGGTCGGGGCATGGCCCTTACGCCCTCGCTCGATTACTCGTCTGTCGGCACGGGAGAGTTGACCTACGAGGGTTACGTGAACCGGAGCAGGCAGAACAAGATCGCTGCTACGATCGGCATCACATTTCCATAGCCGCTCCGTGATGTGACTACCGGGCAACATCCACCCGAACCTGAGGGCCCATTTCGATCTAAGAGATATGGCCGGCTGAGCAGCGCCGTTCCATAATTGAACGGGAGCGAGGCACTCATGAAAATCGGAATTATCGGCGCCGGGATGATCGGCGGAACCCTGGCCCGGAGACTGGCGCAGCTTGGCCACGACGTCGCGATCGCCAATTCGCGTGGGCCGGAGACGCTCACGGCGTTGGCCTCAGAGGTGGGCGCCCGGGTCGTCACCGCCGCCGAGGCGGCGAGGAGCGGTGAGATTGTCGTCGTGACGATCCCTCAGAAAGCCGTCAACGATCTGCCTGCACATCTCTTCGCCGACGTTCCACGCGAGGTCGTCGTCGTCGACACCGGCAACTACTACCCCGCACGGGATGGCAGCATTCCTGCCATCGAACAGGGGCAGCCGGAGAGCGCGTGGGTCGCGGACCGGATCGGCCGGCCCGTGATCAAGGCGTTCAACAACATCTTCTTCAAGAGCCTGCTCGAGAAGGGCACGCCGCGAGGCAGCGAGGGTCGTGTGGCGATCCCAGTCGCTGGTGACGCGGCCGATGCGAAGGCAAAGGTCATGCAGTTGATCGACGAGCTGGGGTTCGACGCCGTCGATGCCGGGGGGCTGGACGAATCGTGGCGGCAGCAGCCAGGCACGCCGTGCTACACGGGTGACTTCACGACACCCGAACTGAAGCGTGCTCTCGCATCGGCCGAGCGCAGTCGCGTGCCCGAGTATCGCAAGGCCGCGGACGAAGCGGCACGTGCGTACTGGGGAGGCTGAGGGTGGACACCCTTCGCCCGCGGTCCACGTCCAGCTGTGGACGATCACCGAAGCCCACAAGCGTGCGAAGTGACCGCCGCAGCTAACCTGGCGGCTTTCGCAGCATCTCGTCGGTCGAGACCTTGAACCGCCGCACGTTGCTGTACAGCGCGGTGGCGCGAACCTCCTCGCCTGGGCTCGTATGGCGCTCGGTCATCTTCGCGGGAAGGCGCAGCCCCGACCGCTCGTCCTTCGCAAACTCGACCACGAACCTTCCATCGGTCGACATATCCGACAATGTGAACTCGGTCTTGACGATCGCCCCGGTGGCCGCATGCGCCCACACCCGCCCCGTGGCCGGCACGTTCGAACCACGGCGGGAGGTCACGAAGGTCGGGCGGCCGATCTCGCGGAAACGGATCACGACCGTCTCTGTGCCTTCTACCGGATTCGACGGGCGCGGGGCATCGAATCTCATGCCCGACGCCGACGCCGCCTGTAGATACACGAGCGCCGAGTCGGGCAGGTTGACGGTGCGGTGGACGCGGCCCAGGTTGTAGCGCGCGCTCTCGTCCGCCAGCCGCCGCGCCTGCGCCATGGCGTTGGCATCGGGGGACTGCAGCAGGCCCAGGAGGCGATCCTCGCGATCGCGGATGCGTCGGCTATCCACCTCGAACACATCACGGAATGCGACCCAGCCGATGGTGCCCGGCACCGTGATCATCAGGATGTCGGACCGCAGCACGCGCTCGTCGGCCCGAAGCTCGCGCGCGGTCGACGCCGGCCGGCTCAGGACCTGCACGTAGTGTTCCTCAGCGACGATGGATGGGAGTTCGCGCTGGAACTTTTCGACGTACGCGTGGATGCGCGACAGTACACCTGCGCCCTCGGGTTGAGCGGCGGTAAGGGGCATGAACACCCCCGCGCAACAGGCAGTGAAGACCGCGAGCTGTCGTGGCAGCCGCACGTCGATAGTATACGGGGAGCGCCTGGGCCAGGGCTTGCCAACCGCAGCTCGAACTACATGGACAGGACTTGCCGCCCGAAGCTCGAACGGTGCCGTGCGGCCCACCGCCGCTGGCCTGAATTCTGAGCCAGCTATGGTGGGCACCCTTCGCATGCTACAGAGCGAAGGGTGTCCTCCCTGTCCATCGAAACCGGGCGCATCGCGACGAAGCCGAAGATCAAGATGCTCAAGGAGGCTCCGCGGCCCCGAATCCTGATCTAAGCGTTGGATGACCTCGCTTCTCGCAGGTGGCGAGCAGCAAAGGCACCCCCTGAGCCCGACTTGAGATAGCGCTCGAACGCCACGGCGCGCGGTTCGTCGGCGAACTCGACCAGCACATCGAGTTTCCAGGGGCGGCCGCTCGAGGTGTGGCGGCAACTGCCCTCGTTGTGATCGGCGAGACGCAGGTGCATGTCAGAGGTCAGGCCCGTGTAGTATCGCGCCGGGTTACTCTCGCTTCGAAGGATGTAGACGAATCGCTTGGAGGCGGCCATGAGAGGGCGTGGATGCAACGGCAGCGCCATGCCCGACGCGATGATTTCCTGGGTGATTTCGGGTTCTTGGTTGGCTGGACGTGAAGTTGCTACCCGTTGCCGGCCCAGCGCCGAGGGAACAGGCGTCTGACTGGTGCGCGAAGGGTGGCTCGCCAACCGTAGCTCAGGTTCGAGCCGTGCCGTCCACCTTCGCTCGGCTGAATTCCCACCGAGCTACGGTGGACAACCTCCGCGTGAACCTGAGCGGAGGTTGGAGGCGCCGCCCGGATTTGAACCGGGGATGGAGGTTTTGCAGACCTCATCAGGGTGCTTTTGCCGTGCCGTGGAATCAACGACTTAGCCGAATTGCTAGGCAATACCGAGCTTTCGCCTATACGGAGAATGCGCCAAATACGCTCAATGCTGTCGCGAGTGGGACAAAAATGGGACAGTGACCGGCCCAAACCATTTGAGCGCTCGAAGCCAACTTCGGATCGTGCGAGAGGGCGCATTTGGGACACTTTCATTACGCCGGTCTACCCTATCGTCGCGACGGAACTCGCGAGCCTTGACCGCGAGATCGAGCGGCTGACCGAGGCGGTCGCGACAGGGGGCCAAATGCCACCCTCCTCTCGGCCCTGAAACAGCGCCAATCGCGGCGGGATGAGCGGCGGGATGAGCTGCAAGCGAGTCGCTCGCGGCTCGCGCAGCCTCGATCGTTCGATCGGCGGGCGGCTGAGAGACGTGCGCGGGAGAGCTTGGCAGACTGGCGCGCATTGCTCACTAGGAACGCGCAGAACGGGCGGGAGCTGCTTCGGCGGGTGTTGGACGGCCCGATTCGGTTCACGCCCGAGAACGGCGCTAATCGGTTTGAAGGCAAGGCAGCAATCGGGAGATTGCTTGGCGGCGCTGAAAACAACCACGTTGCATGGCGTCCCCGACGGGATTCGACGAGGAGTCTCGAATGGTTGCAGGGTGGATTTTACACCCCCAACCTGCGTTTTGAGCCCGACGAGCTACTTGTGGAGGGGGCCTCGATCCTGTGCGCCGAGTAATAGGCCCCAATGGTCCGGCTACCGCCTATAATCACGCGGTTGACCCCCGGCACCCGGCTCGGCCCCTACGAAGTCCTGTCCCTCCTGGGCGCCGGCGGCATGGGCCAGGTGTATCGGGCCAAGGACTCGACGCTGAAGCGCGAGGTCGCCCTCAAGGTCTTGCCGGCCGACGTGGCGAAGGATCGCGAGCGGCTGGCGCGATTCCAGCGCGAAGCCGAAGTCCTCGCCTCCCTCAACCATCCCCACATCGCCCAGATCTACGGTCTCGAACATGTTGGAGACACGTTCGCACTGGTCATGGAACTGGTCGAAGGCGAAGACCTCTCGCAACGAATTGCGCGCGGCCCGATCCCGCTGGACGAGGCGCTCCCAATCGCCCAGCAGATCGCAGAAGCCCTCGAAACCGCACACGACCACGGCATCATTCACCGCGACCTCAAGCCGGCCAACATCAAGGTGCGGCCCGATGGCGCTGTGAAGGTGCTCGACTTCGGACTCGCGAAGGCCGTCGACCCCAGCGCCGGATCATCGGCCACTGCGATGAACTCGCCGACCTTGTCGATTCATGCCACCGAAGCCGGCATCATCCTCGGCACCGCCGCCTATATGTCGCCGGAGCAGGCCCGCGGCAAAGCGGTCGATAGGCGGACGGACATCTGGGCGTTCGGCGCGGTGCTGTTCGAGATGCTCACGGGCAAACGCGCCTTCCCCGGCGACGATGCGACCGACACGATCGTGGCGGTGGTGAGTAAGGAGCCGGAATGGAGTGCGTTGCCGGCGGCGGTGCCGGCAGGTATTCAGCGATTGCTTCGACGAGCACTCAACAAGGACTCGAAACGCCGCCTCGATTCTGTCGGCGGCGCGCGCATTGAGATCGACGAAGCTCTAATCTCGCCATCGGCGATGGACAGTGCCTTCATTCAACCCGCAATGATTGAGCGTGCGCTGCTGCCGCGAGTGCTGCCCTGGATGGTGGCCAGCGCGCTCGCGGCCGGATTGGTGCTGGTCCTGGCGTTCTGGGTGCCGCGACAGACCGCGGTCCTCCCGGTCAGTCGCGCGGTGATCACTCCGCCCGAGGGAGTGGCAGGATTCGACAGAGCCAAGCCGGTGCTGTCACCCGATGGCACGCAGCTCGTGTTCGCGGCCGCGGGACAGCTCTACCTGCGTTCGCTGGCTCGCTTTGACGCCGAGCCAATTCCGGGCACGGCTGGCGCGGGAGGGCCGTTCTTCTCGCCCGATGGCCACTGGCTGGGATTCTTCGCGAACCAGAAGCTACAAAAGGTGTCCCTTGAGGGCGGCACGCCCATGGAGCTGTTCAGGACCATTGGTGGACCCAACAGCGCGACCTGGGGCGCGGATGGTGCGATCGTGTTTTCGCCTGGAGGCGGTACTCGTGGGTTGCTGAGGCTCCCGGATTCTGGTGGCGATTCGCAGGTGATCGCTAATCCGAAGGGCATCGAGGAAACGGCCTATCGGTCGCCGCAGGTGCTGCCCAACGGCGAAGGCGTCGTGTTCACAACCATGCTCGCGTCGGGTTCGGCAATCGTCGCTCGGTTGAAGTCTGGGGAGCAACGCGTCCTCATCCCAGGGGGCGCCGACGCCCGGGTTCTCCCGAGCGGGCATCTGCTCTACATGAATGCCGGACGCCTGATGGCCATCGCGTTTGATCAGCGGCGGGTGGAAATTGCCGGGACGCCAAAATCAGTACTTGAAGGTCTGACCTACGGAGCGAGCGGTGAAGGGCTATACAACGTGTCCACAACCGGCACGCTCGTTTATATCAAGGGCGGTCTCATCGAGACACGACGGCGGTTCGTGTGGGTGGACCGAGCGGGACACACTGAGCCCCTGGCAACACCGACGCGCAACTACAGCCAGTTCAGCCTCTCGCCGGACGGGCAATCGGTTGTGGTGATGCTTCCCAAAGGTACTCGGGACGATATCGAGACGTATGACATCAAGCGCAACAGTTTTACGCGACTCACGTTTGACGCGGACAACAGATTTCCCTTCTGGGCGCCGGACGGGCTGCGTGTCACCTATCAATCCCGCCGGAGTGGGTCGGTGAACGTCTTTCAGAAGCGCGCGGATGGGAACGGCGGTGAAGAGCAGGTGCCGCAGAGTGCGAGCGGCGTGCCAACCGCGTGGTCCGCTGACGGCAAGGCGTTGCTGTCGTTTCGGAACACCCCTGCCGGCGATAGAGAGCTGTGGGTCTCCCCAATCGGCGAACTTAGCAAGGAGCGATTCGTCCTGCGAACGCGGTCGGCGATTGAGAGCGCACGGGTCTCGCACAACGGGCGCTGGATCGCGTACCTCTCGAACGAGTCAGGTCGTCTTGAAGTGTATGTACAACCGTTCGATGGGGGCGGGAGTAAATGGCAGATCTCGACTGAGGGCGGCATGGAACCACTCTGGTCGGGCCGCGACGACGAGTTGTTCTACCGCAACGGCGCTAAGATGATGGCCGTGAACGTTAGGACGGCGCTGGCCTTCAGTGCCGACACGCCAAGGGTCTTGTTTGACAAACCGTTTTTCGGCCCAACCATTCCGACCGGCACGTCTGGTGTGAGCCCGGACGGCCAGCGCTTTCTGATGCTAGAGCCCGTTGAGGCCCAGAAGCCGGTGACCGAGATCCACATCGTACTGAACTGGGCGGAGGAGCTGAAACGGCTCCTGCCGACGCCGAAGCAATGAGCCTCACTTCCGGCCAGCGACTCGGCGCCTACGAAATCCTCTCCCCCCTCGGCGCAGGCGGTATGGGAGAGGTCTACCGCGCGCGCGATACAAAGTTGAATCGCGATGTGGCAATCAAGGTATTGCTGCCGGCAGTCGCTAGCGATCCCGATCGTCTCGCGAGGTTCAGCCGCGAAGCCCAGGTGCTGGCATCGCTCAATCACCCCAACATCGCGCACATCCATGGACTCGAAGAATCCGGGGGCGTCACGGCGTTGGTTCTCGAGCTGGTTGAGGGCGAGGACCTCGCGCAGCGCATCGCGCGTGGACCGATCCCGCTCGACGAGGCTTTGCCGATCGCCCGCCAGATCGCCGAAGCGCTAGAGGCCGCGCACGACCACGGCATCATTCATCGCGATCTGAAACCGGCCAACCTCAAGGTCCGTCCCGACGGCACGGTCAAGGTGTTGGACTTCGGTCTCGCGAAGGCCGTCGATCCTACGGCCGGATCATCCGCCACCGCGATGAACTCGCCGACGCTCTCGATTCATGCGACGCAGGCGGGAATCATCCTCGGCACCGCGGCGTACATGTCGCCCGAACAGGCGCGCGCCAAGAGCGTCGACAAGCGAACGGACATCTGGGCACTTGGATGCGTGTTGTTCGAGATGCTAACCGGCCAACGTGCGTTCCCGGGCGACGACGCCACCGACACGATCGTCGCGGTCGTGAGCAAAGAACCGGACTGGAACGCGCTACCGCCAGGCGTCTCGCCCTCCATCCGCCGATTGCTGCGGAAGAGCCTTGAAAAGGATCCGAAGCGGCGGCTTGACTCCGCCGCCGGCGTTCGCATCGACATCGATGATGCCCTGGCCGGGCCATCGGTGGCTGATGGTGCTGCCGTGCAACATCGCGTGGCGCAGCGGCCGACCTGGTCCCGCGCACTGCCGTGGGCAATCGCCGGAGCGCTCGCGTTGGCGTTGGTGGTGGTCTGGGCGCCGTGGCGCCAAACAACGACGATTGCGCCTTCAGCGTTGGTGCGACTCAGCGCCGAGTTGGGGGCGGATGCCTCCCTGTCGTTCCGTTCCGGAGACGCGACGGCCCTTTCTCCAGACGGCACCTTGATCGCCTTTGTCGCCGAGAAGGATGGGGACGGGACGACACTGCTTTACGTCAGGCGACTCGACCAACTGCAGGCGACCGCGCTCTCTGGGACCGATGATGCCATGAGCCCGTTCTTCTCGCCCGACGGTGAGTGGCTCGGGTTCTTCGCGGGCGGTAAGCTGAAGAAGGTCGCCGTCTCTGGCGGCACTGCCATCACTCTGTGCGACGCGCCCGGCGGTCGCGGCGGTGGGTGGGGCGAGGACGGCACCATCGTGTTTGCGCCCACCTCGAATCCCGGCGCACCGCTGATGCGTGTGCCATCAGCCGGCGGCCCGCCCGAGCCGATGGCCACCCTAGCTGACGGCGAGGTTTCGCAACGCTGGCCACAGGTGCTGCCTGGT
Source organism: Acidobacteriota bacterium (assembly GCA_030697165.1). Classification (NCBI taxonomy): domain Bacteria; kingdom Pseudomonadati; phylum Acidobacteriota; species Acidobacteriota bacterium. The sequence goes on along the minus strand of JAUYQQ010000021.1, from coordinate 63,050 downwards.
GGCAGAGGCGTGCTCTTCACAAGCAGCAGCGTGAATACGGCCTATAACGACGCGAGCATTGTGGTGCAGTCGTCGAGCGGTGCGCGTTCTATCGTCCAGCGCGGGGGCTACCACGGCCGATACGTCGCCAGTGGGCCTGGCACGCCGAAGCGTAGCGAGCGCGAAGAGGGCCACCTGGTCTACCTTCGCGATGGGACGCTGTTTGCCGCGCCGTTTGATGTGACGCGGCTGGCCGTGACCGGGCCTTCGGTGCCCGTGCTCGAAGGCGTCACGTCAAATATTGGTACTGGTGGCGCCCAGTTCGCGGTGTCCGATAGCGGTGCGTTGGTGTTCCTGCCCGGGCAGACGAACTCCGGCGGCGGGCCGATCACCTGGATGGATCGGGCCGGAAAGACAACCCCGCTGCGTGCGGCGCATGCGGCCTGGTTCGATCTGCTCTTCTCACCGGATGGGCGCAGGCTGGCCATGCAGTTGGTAGACGGCACATCGACAGACATTTGGATCTACGAGTGGGCCCGAGACAGCCTGACGCGACTCACCTTTGGCGCCACCTACGCAGGCAAGCCGGTCTGGACGCCCGATGGTGGACGCATCGTGTATAACGCACCCCGCCCGGACCAGACAGCCTCGAACTTGGTGTGGCAACGCGCCGATGGCACCGGCGACGCTCAGAGGCTCACTGAGGGCGACAACCATCAGCGGCCCGCATCCTGGCATCCAAGTGGCAAGTTTCTGGCGTTCGAGGAGCGGAACCAAGCGGGCTTCGACTTGATGATTCTACCGATGGCGGGAGACGAGGCGGCAGGATGGAAGCCCGGCACGCCCACTGTCTTCCTGAACAGTCCGGCTCAGGAACGGGAGCCGATGTTTTCTCCAGACGGCCGCTGGCTCGCCTACATTTCGGAGGAATCCGGACGCAGTGAGCTGTACGCGCGACCGTTTCCCGGTCCGGGCGGCAAATGGCAGATCTCGACGAGCGGCGCGATGCATCCCACCTGGTCACGCACCAAGCCCGAGCTATTCTATGGGACACCGCTTGGCCAGATCATGGTGGTGCCTTATGCCGTGGAGGGCGACTCGCTCCGCGCCGAGAAGCCGCGTCTCTGGTCAGACGGACGTTACTTCGTCCGCGGCCAAAACCGCATGTTTGACTTGCACCCCGACGGCATGCGGTTCGCGCTTGCGCCGAGCGCGCTGGACTCAGGGGTGAAGCACGACAAGCTCACGTTCCTCTTCAACTTCTTTGACCATTTGCGACAGATCGCGCCGGTGACGAAGCCATGAGCCTGGCGACGGGAACGAAGCTCGGACCTTACGAGATCTTGGCCCCACTCGGCGCCGGCGGGATGGGCGAGGTGTACCGTGCGCGCGACACGAAGTTGAATCGTGACGTCGCGATCAAAGTGTTGCTTCCGGCGGTCGCCAACGATCCCGACCGCCTCGCGCGCTTCAGTCGCGAAGCGCAGGTGCTGGCGTCGCTCAACCACCCGAACATCGCGCACATCCATGGACTCCAAGAATCCGGGGGCGTCACAGCGTTGGTTCTCGAGCTGGTCGAGGGCGAGGACCTCGCTCAGCGCATCGCGCGTGGACCGATCCCGCTCGACGATTCATTGCCGATCGCACGGCAGATTGCGGAGGCACTCGAAGCCGCGCATGACCACGGCATCATCCATCGCGATCTGAAGCCGGCGAATATCAAGGTCCGCGCTGATGGCACTGTGAAGGTACTCGACTTCGGTTTGGCAAAGGCGATTGATCCAACGGCTGGATCGAGCGCAACCGCGATGAATTCGCCGACGCTGTCGATTCACGCGACGCAGGCCGGAATCATCCTCGGCACGGCGGCCTATATGTCGCCCGAGCAGGCGCGCGGACTGCCGGTAGATGCGCGCAGCGATATCTTTTCCTTCGGCTGCGTGCTGTTCGAGATGCTCACAGGCCGGCGCGCGTTTGCCGGTGACACCATCTCCGACATCCTGGCGTCGGTATTGAAGAGCGAGCCGGACCTGACGCTGCTGCCGGCGGATCTCGATCCGCGGCTCCGCCTGCTGTTGCAGCGGGCGTTGGTCAAGCCCGTTAAGCAACGCTGGCAGGCTATCGGCGACGTACGCTACGAGATCGAGCAGGTGACCGCCACTCCGACGCAATTCGCAGTGCCTCGCCGCGGCAACGAGCGTCTCGGTTGGATGCTCGCCGTGGTCGCGGTCCTCATTGCCGCGATTCTCGGCCTAGCCTGGCTCGACGCCCGGGCGACACCGAGCGCCACACCGACCCTGCAACTGTCGGTCGACCTACCCGAAGGCGCGGAACTCGCCTTTGCCTCCGGGGCCGCATTAGCTATCTCGCCGGATGGTACACGGGTCGCATACAGCGCCGTCGATGCATCGGGCGACGAAGCATTGTGGGTTCGTTCGCTCGGTGCCGCAACTTCCAAGCGCATCGAAGGAACATCAGGCGGAGCCCAGATGTTCTGGTCACCTGACAGCGAGTCGCTTGCTTACTTCTCAGCGGGCAAGCTCTTTAGGATCAACGTGAACGAGGGCGGTCCACGCGTGCTGGCCGACGCGCCAAACCAACGCGGTGGCACGTGGAGCCAACAGGACGTGATCCTCTTTGTGCCACAGTCCCCTGGCCCACTGATGCGCATGGCTGCGACGGGCGGCACGCCGACGCCGCTCCAACACACTGGAAACATGTCACCGTATTGGCCGGTGTTTCTGCCAGACGGCAATCGCTTTCTGTTCACCACTCAGCCCGGCGAGGATCATCAGCGCCGGAATGTCGCACAGGTTGGCTGGCTCGATTCCGAGCGCATTCAGTCGCTGCCCGGCATCGGCTCGAGAGCCCTTTACAGCCGCTCCGGACATCTCCTATTTGTCGAGCAGGGCTCGCTGATGTCCCAGGGTTTCGACCTCGCGTCGCTGGCACTGACTGGAAGCCCCGCGCGTATTGTCGATCGGGTATCCCACAGCGTGAGTACGGGAAATGCGACCTTCACTGTTTCAGATTCCGGCACGCTCGCCTACCGCGCAGGCGCCGAAATGAATTTGAAACAGTTGACGTGGTTCGATCGGACTGGCCAGCCGGTCGGCGCCATTGGCGCACCCGACGTAATCCTCAACTTCGAGATGACACGTGACCAGACGCGCATCGCGTTGGACCGCAGCGACCCGCGGACGGGCAAGCGCGAGGTGTGGGTGGTGGACGATCTGGCCAGCGGGATCGCAAGCCGGCTTACCGCCGACGAGGGTAACGCGATGTCTCCCGTCTGGTCGCCCGATGCCAAGTTCATGCTTTACAGGTCCCCTCGTAAGGAAGGCCGCGGCATGCGCCTGGTAGACGCTGCAGACGGCACCGCCGAACAGCACCTAAAAGAGCATTATCTAGGTAGTCCCGACGACTGGTCGAGCGACGGCCGCTACGTGATCCAAGGAGCAATCAACGACATCACAAATTTCGACATTGGTCTGCTGCCGATGACTGGCGAGACGCCGCGATCGTGGTTCCTGCAGACACCGGCGAACGAAGGACAGGCGAAGATTTCGCCGAACGGACGATGGATCGCGTATACGTCGGACGAGAGCGGCCGGCAGGAAATCTACGTGCAGTCATTCCCCGTGCCGGGGAACAAGCGGCGCATCTCGAACAACGGCGGATCATGGGCACGGTGGCGCAGAGACGGGGCGGAACTAATCTATGTTGCGCCGGGAGGTTTGGTGACGACGGTGGCCGTCAGCAGCGGAGAGCGTTTCACGGCTGGCGCGCCGACGACGTTGTTTCGAAGCCGCAATGGAATCGGCGGGGCTATTGGCCTCGTCGACCCGTTCGAAGTGTCGCTGGACGGACAGCGGTTTCTGATGCTGGTTCGTCCTCCCGCGCCTACGTCGATCCCGCTGATTCTCAACTGGCCGGCACTGCTGAAACCGTAGGCGCCGGCAATCGATAAGGGCCGTTCTCGGGTCAGACGCGGGCGGCTGACGTTCATGCCGCGCGCGCGAGGCATCGGGAAGATCGGCCGAAGCCTATATGCTGTATGACCTACCGGCACATCGCGGCCGAACTTGCGAAGCACGCAGCCTAGCTCCTCACGGGATGATGCGCAAGTGAGACTCTCCCGAACGTGTCCCCTTCCGGGCAGTGAAGTCTTGATATATCGGCCGCGCGTGACGACGAAGACCCAGGCGGTTCGGAGACGTGAGGCCTCAGAGATTGCCCATGCCCCTACCCCCGCGGACCAAGAGCGAACCAGAAGAGGCATTAAGGCCTATTAGAGCGACGTTCTAGGCGAGTCGCCCCTAGCAGACCCTTGCCGCCGTCCAATCAACCACGCGCAGCGCAGTGGCTTCCTATAATCTGTCGTTCACCGTGGTCTTGAGTAGCCACGCACCGCGCCGGGCGCGCACGATAGCGAGCGCGGCGCGGCGAGCCAAGCGCTGACCTGATCCGATTCGGCACGATGTAAACGAGAATCGCCTTCTCGGCCACTCTTGGTGCTCTCCGTCGCAACGAAGAGGGCTTCCCTGACTTGCAGGTCCGACACCGGGGCACGGCTCGATTGCAAATTGGGCATTTTATTTGCAAGGGATACCTGACGCCTATGCCGCCAACGCATCGGCCCGCGTGTTCTGCTCGCGAGGCACCCATCGCACGGTGACCCGCGCGCCGCGTGCCCTGATGATATCCCCAAGACCGCGCGCGATGTCAGCGAGAGGCTTCAAGTCCGCGTGTTTCACTCGGTATTGACCGTTGAACTGCTTGACTACTAGTCGCGAATCCATCCGCAGCTCGATATCTGTATCAGGCTGCGTCGCGGCGAAAGTCAACGCAGCAATTGCCCCCCGCCACTCGGCTTTGTTGTTGGTGCCGTAGCCGATGCCATGCGACACGGAGTAACACTCGCGCCCGTCGCGGTGCGCGACTACACCGAACCGCCCCTGGCCTGGATTCGGCTTGCAGCCGCCGTCAGCGTGAATAATTAACACTTAGATACACCCTCTCCATATCCCTGCTTTTAGAGCAGGCGATGAACAAGAATCATTCGTCTTGATACGCATGGCTGCTTGTTAGTCGGCCATCACGGACGCTGCTTCTCTCCTCCGCGCGGGTTATTCGCGGAGATCCCTATTGAGGAAGCACTTTCAGCGGGCAGGACCACGTTGCAGGTCGGCAGAGCGTGGATTTTGGTGACTAACCCTCGGTGGACACCCAAATCCGGCCATTGATCGACACCTCAAAACCGGCCATTAACTGACGGCGGCCGAGACGTTGACGAGGGCGGCGGACCTATGGTCCCTCGCCCGGATGAGTAACGTCTTGGACGAAGAGAAGCAGCAACAGATTCTGGCGCTGGGTCGCCTGGGCTGGTCCCTCCGACGCATCGAGGCGGCGACGGGTGTGCGCCGAGAAACGATCGGCGGCTACCTCCGCGCCGCAGGCATCGACGTGCGCGGGCGTGGCCGTCGAGGCGAACGGCCGGCAAAAGCGGCCATTTCTCCGGAGGTGTCCACCGACCTCGCGCTGCCAAATCCGGCCATTTCGTCGGGGGTGTCCACCGACCCTGGCGGGCTGGCGCCGACGCGCGCACCGAGCGTCAGTGCCTGTGAGCCGTATCGCGAGCTGATCGTCGCGGCGGTCGCCCGCGGACGCAACGCGGTCGCGATCTACCAAGACCTGGTCGACGATCACGGCTTCACCGCGAAGTATGCGAGTGTCCGCCGCTTCGTCGTGCGCCTGCGCGGCGCCACGCCGGTCGAGGCCCGCGTGGTCATCAGGACCGGACCCGGCGAAGAAGGCCAGGTCGACTACGGCGGGGATGGGCCGATGGTCCGCGACCCGCAGACCGGCAAGTACAAGCGGGCCCGCCTCTTCGTCTTCACGCTGGGCTATTCGCGCAAGTGCGTGCGATGGCTGGTGTGGCGCTCGAGCGCCCGGATGTGGGCCGAACTGCATGAGTGGACGTTTCGACGCCTGGGCGGCACGACCAAGATCGTCGTGCCCGACAATCTGAAAGAGGGCGTGCTCACCCCCGACATCTACGATCCCGCGCTCAATCCACTCTATCGGGACGTGCTCGCCCATTACGGCGTCGTCGCCCTGCCGTGTCGGGTGCGCGATCCCGATCGCAAGGGGAAAGTCGAAGCGGGCGTGGGGCACGCGCAGAAGACACCGCTCAAGGGACTGCGCTTCGAGTCGCTCGAGGCGGCGCAGGCGTACCTCGATCGCTGGGAGACCCGCTGGGCCGATACGCGGATCCACGGCACCACCAAACGCCAGGTCGCCGAGATGTTTGCCGAGGAACGGCCGGCCCTCGGGCCGCTGCCGCTGGAACCCTTTCGCTACTACCGCTTTGGGGCGCGCACGGTGCATCTCGATGGCTGCGTCGAGGTCGAGGCCGCGTACTACAGCGCGCCGCCGGGCTGGATCGGCCAGCGGGTGCAGGTGCAATGGAACGATCTCCACGTCCGGCTGATCGCCCCGACGACCGGGCAGCTCCTCCGCGAACACCTGCGCGCACGCCGCGGCTGGCATCGGATCGCCGCCGCCGATCGCCCCGCCCGGACGCCGGCGTCGACGCTGGCCTTGCTGGGACGGGCCGCCACGGCCGGTCCTGCGATCAGCACCATCTGTCAGCACATCCAGGCGCAAGGGAGTGCGCACGGCGTGCGGCAGATCCTCGGGGTCCTCGCGCTGGCCAAGAAACATGGGCCGGCGGTCGTCGAGGACGCGGCCCAGGCCGCCGTCGACATCGGCGTCCTCACCTATCGCTTTGTCCGCAAGTACGTCGAGCGGCGGCCCCCCGTCCCGCTGACCCTGCGGCAAGTCGACCCGCTCATCCGTCAACTCACCTTGTATCGCGATCTGATTGATCGCACGACCGGAGATCCGACATGAATGTGACCGAACTCGATCGCGCGCTCCGCCAACTCCGTCTCTCGGGCATGGCCGATGTCCTGGAGGCGCGCCTGCGGCACGCCCAGGCCGAGCGGCTGGCGCCGCTCGACCTCGTCGCCACGCTGGTCAGCGACGAACTGCAGCGGCGCCAGGACCGGCTCTTTGACCGGCGCCACAAACAGGCGCGCTTCCGCGATCCCGATCGCTCGCTCGACCGCTTCGATTTCGACTTTAACAAGAAGATGAATCGGGCCCTGCTGCACGAACTGGCCACGGCGCGCTTCGTCGGCCAGCGGGAAGACGTGCTCTTACTGGGCCCGCCGGGGACCGGCAAGAGCCACTTGGCCCAGGCGATCGGCCGCGCCGCCATCCAGCAGGGCTACCGTGTGGCGTATCGCGAAGCCCATACGCTGCTCGAAGAACTGGCCGACGCCACGCTGGACGGCACCCGCAAGATCATCCTCGCGGACCTGACGACGGTCCCGCTGCTGATCATCGACGACTTGGGCATGCGGAAACTCCCGCACACGGCGGCCGAAGACCTCCGGAGCTAATCATGCGGCGCTATGAACGGGCCTCGACGCTGCTGACGTCGAACCGGCCCGTCGACGACTGGGGCAAGCTGCTGGGCGACACGGCCGCCGTGACCGCGCTGCTCGACCGCCTCCTCCATCACGCACATGTGCTCAAATGTGGGCCTCGGAGCTGGCGCACGAAAGTCCACACCGACTTGCGTGCCGAAGAGCTCACGAAGTAGAACTGCATGGGTCTCGGTCGCCAGCCAGAAATGGCCGGATTTGAACCGTCGATCAATGGCCGGATTTGAGGTGTCCACCGAGGACTAACCGCTTCCTGATTTAGCGCGTGGTGCGAGTTTTGTTTTCGACACTACTCGCAGTGCCAGAGCGCTCGGGCTGCTCTTCGCCAAGTGTGATTTATCAAGCATGACAAGGATTCGATTTATGGGAAATTCCGATTGCCCGGGCTGCGTCGGTCTACTTCGGTCTGCGGCGTAACTTGTGCGCGGAGTAACCACAACTTGCGCGCGCCAGGGACGCGCAGCGTTGTCAGCGCGCCTTTAGCGATCCACTTCTCAATCGTGCGAACGCTCACGCCTGCGATCTCTGCGGCCTGCTTCACCGTGACGCGCTCGCTCTGTTGTTCGCTCATAGGGTTTCCTTCGCGTGTTGAATGAATCGATCCAGGTCGCGCCGGTCGAAATACCAAGCCGTCCCGATCTTGACGACCGGGATCTCGCCGCGAAGCACGAGATCGCGCAGCGACGTATACGGGATACCCATGTCGCGTGCCGCGCCCTTCGCGGGGAGCAGCCGACTAGGTTTTGGCGATGTTTCTGTAAGCACACCAGCATTAAAGCGATCGTGTGATTTATTGACTAGGGGGTTTTCTACGTTGCGAGTGGTGCGGCACGGATAATGCGCCGACTGGCCCTATACTGCCGATCATGGGCGAACTCAAAAAACGCGGGGACGTGTGGTGGATTCGGTATTGTCGCGCCGGTAAACGCTACGAAGAGTCGAGCCGCAGCGACAAAAAGAAAGTCGCGCTCGATCTACTTCGGCAGCGGGAGGGCGACGGCGCGAAGGGCCTGGCGGTGACGCCGAAAATAGGCCGTCTGCGATTTGAAGAAGCCGCCGAAGACGTCCTGAACGACTACCGAACCAACGGCAAAAAGTCCTTCGACGCCGTGGAACGTCGCCTGCGTAAGCACCTCACTCCGTTCTTTGGCAGTCACCGAATGCAGAACATCAGCACAGCGCTCGTGCGCGCCTACGTCGCTCACCGGCAGGCGCAGACGACGATCACGCGCGGCGCTTACACGGTCACGCGTAAAGATGGCACCGTGACGGAAGTGCCTGAGCAGCAGCGAACGATTGAGCGCGTCTCAAACGGGGAGATCAACCGCGAGCTAACGATCCTCAAGCGAGTCTTTAGCCTCGCCGTGCAGTCGGGGAAGCTGCTGCATAAACCGTATGTGCCGCTGCTGCGCGAAGACAACACGCGAACGGGCTTCTTTGAACCGGAGCAATACGCGAGCGTCCAGGCGCATCTGCCGCCCGCGCTTCGCCCGGTGATCGAGTTTGCCTATATCACCGGCTGGCGCATCGACTCGGAAGTGTTGCCGCTGCAATGGCGGCAGGTTGACTTTCGCGCGGGTGAGATCCGGCTAGACGCCGGAACAACAAAGAACCGCGAGGGCCGCGTATTTCCCATGACCGACGACCTGCGCGCGTTGTTAGAGGCGCAGCATGCCGAGCACCTCAGCCTCAAGAAGGCTGGCGAGATTTTCCCGTTCGTGTTCTTTCGGATGGTTGCCGACAGTCGCGGGGGGCAGAAGCATCCTAAGTCGATCCTTGCGTTCACGAAGGCTTGGAAAGTCGCCTGCATCGCCGCTGGCTGCCCCGGTCGCGTGCCGCATGACCTGCGCCGAACGGCGATTCGGCACATGGTTCGCCGTGGCGTGTCAGAGCGGGTCGCCATGAAGCTCACCGGGCACAAGACGCCGTCGATCTTCCAGCGCTACAACATCGTGAGCGACGGCGACCTGCGTGCAGCCGCGATGCAGCTTGCTGGGTTGACCGGGAGCGACCGTGCCTCCGCGCTATCGCTGGCCGCTGCGGGCAGGAGGCCCGAGAGCCACAAATGAGCACGCCAGTTAAAACCAAATGTCGAATCTGTGGGTTGGACGGCGTCGACGAGTGGGGCGGCTCTGAAAACGGGCTTCTCATCTTCTCGCAGGATTGCCCGAATTGCGGGCGTTGGTGGGCACCATTGGATTCTGTGGGCCCCGATCTGGCCCAACCAGACAACCGGCGCATCTTGCCGTTTCTTGCCGCTCACATTCGACAGACCGCGAGCGCGACCAACGAACGAGTCGTGCCAATTGGTGAGGACTGGAAAGAACGTGCCGCTGAGCACTCCAGGACACCAATTCCTCGAAAACTCGACGCCCTGCTCAGATGGTTCGAACAACAGACCCAATTTGCTGGCGATTCTATCGATCTACCGGCGACGCTCGCGCCAATGATTGATGCGGCGAATAAAAAAGAGGTGGACTTCTTGATCGGCACGCTCGGTGAGCAGGGCTTGCTTGTCCAGAACGAGCAGATAACTGGACGGCACTATCGCATCACAGCGCGTGGCTGGAACTATCTTCGGCCGGTAGACTCTGGCGGCATCGCTGGCACCGCCTTCGCGGCGATGTGGTTCGATCCGCAGATGGACGCACCTTACTTACAAGGCATCGTTCCGGCAATCGAGTCTTGCGGGTTCACCGTCAATCGCGTCGACCGAACACCGCACAACGACCAGATCACTGATCGAATCATGGCAGGCATCCGCTCAGCGCAGTTCGTTGTTGCCGACTTCACCGGCCAGCGCCCCAGCGTTTACTACGAGGCTGGGTTCGCGCAGGGCTTAGGGAAGACCGTGGTTCGGACGTGCCGGGACACCGATTTCGGTGACCTGCACTTCGATACCCGCCAATACCTTCACATCAAATGGTCGACCGTCGAGCACCTCCGGTCGGCGCTTGAAGACCACGTCCGCGCGACCATCGGTAGCTGGATTCCCCGCCGCGATTAACGAATAGCAATCAAGCTGACTGGGACAAAAATGGGACAGCCGAGCGATCTTGCTGCTCGGCTGAATGGGAATCTTGCGTATTCCCTAAGAGAATTTGGAGGCGCCGCCCGGATTTGAACCGGGGATGGAGGTTTTGCAGACCTCTGCCTTACCACTTGGCGACGGCGCCGCTCGGATTGTGCTGTGTTGATTCTAGCGCGGGACGGGTTCGTTGCCCTTCGACTCGCCACTAGTCAACCTTCGGCTGACTACCGGCTCGCTCAGGACATTCTCCATAGGTTGGCTAGCCATGAGCGAAACTTCGTTTCGCCGAAGGCGGAACGAAGGTGAGTCGAATGGAGCGGGAAACGGGATTCGAACCCGCGACTTCGACCTTGGCAAGGTCGCACTCTACCACTGAGTTATTCCCGCTCGCCGAGAACAACCCACTGTAACAGATGGGTAGCGCGACAGGCAAGCGTCCTGGGGCATCGGCCGGACCTAAAGGTCCGGCCCCACAGGCTTTACGCCCCGAAGGACGCGCGCGGCCTCCTCGGGAGACACCGGGTTCCTGGGCACGCCACTGCCCCACTCGAGCCCGCTCCAGCGGGTGACCCTCGGAATGACCTCCAGGTGCCAGTGGAACGCAGGGTCGGCCTCACCACTGAACGGCGCGGTGTGCAGCACCAGGTTGTAGGCCGGCCGCTCCAGCGCCCAATCCACCCGCATCAGCACATCCTTCAACACCGCCGTCATCGCCTCGAGCGTCGCGTCGGACGCCTCCTCGAACCGCGGCGAATGGACCCGCGGCAGAACCCAGGTCTCGAACGGTACCCGCGACGCAAAGGGCGCGATCGCAATTATTGGAAGGGTGTCAGACACCATCCGCCGGCCGTCCTGCAATTCCTGCGCGGTCACGTCGCAGAAAACGCAGCGGCCGGTCCAGCCAAAATGGGCCGCCGCACCTCGGACCTTGGCGTCCAGGGCCTCGGGCAGGATCGGGTACGCCGCGATCTGGGAATGAGAGTGGTCCATCCGGGCACCGGCGGCCCGGCCGTGGTTCTTGAAGACAATGGCGCTGGCGAAGCGGGTGTCGCGCTTCAGATCCTGCAACCGCGTGCGCCAGGCCCACAACACCCGCCACAACCGGTCGGCCGGCAGGTCCTGCAGCCGCTGGTCGTGCACCGGCGACTCGATCACCACTTCATGCGCGCCCAGGCCGTCGCGCACCTCGAAGACGCCGTCACTGCGGCGCTCCTGGTGCGCTTCGATACGAAGCATGGGCCGCCGATTGGCGACGACGCGCACCGACCATCCCGGCTCGCCGGCCGCCCCGCCGTCGCGCCACGCCAGCAGCTCGGTGCCGGCATCCCTTTCGCGGCCTTCGCAGAAGGCGCAGGCAGGAACGGTCCGGCTAACGCCGGACGCCACATCTACCTGGACGGGCTCGAGGACGAAGTCGCTGGGATGGGGGTGCGGCGACCGATCGATGATCACGGAACGGCCGGTGATCGGGTCGCGCCTGAGCTCGGTTTCTACCATCCGGGCCTGAAGGCGTCCTGGTAGACCGTGATGCGGGCGGGCTGGATCGAGGTATCCACGGCCACCACGTCGAACCGGCACGGGGTCGCGTGGAGTTGGTGCCCGCTGACGTATTCCTCGGCCATGGATACTAAGCGTCGCTGTTTCTGCGTCGTGACCATCTCGGCGGGATCGCCAAATCTGCTATCGGTCTTCGTCTTCACTTCTACAAATACTACCGTGGGGCCGTCTACGGCGATGAGGTCGATCTCGCCAAAGCGGGAACGATAGCGCCGGTCGAGTATTTGATACCCGAGGCGTTCGAGCTCGGCGGCCGCTAATGCCTCGCCTTCGAGGCCGAGGCGCTGGCGTTGGAAGGTCATGGCGGGTGGAGAGCAAGGCCCGTGCCCGTAGGCGGGTCTAAAGACCCGCCTCTACGACAAGGTCCGGCTAAAGCCGGACGCCACATCGGTGCCGGACCCTACAGCGTACCGAGCGCCTGGTCGAGGATGTCGATGGCCGTCGTCGCCTGGGCCTTGGTCAGCACCAGCGGCGGCGAGAGGCGGATGGCGTTCTTGCCGGCGCCGAGCACCAGCAGGCCGCGCGCGAAGCAGGCGTCCACCACCTGGTCGCGCTCGGCGACGGCGCGTTCCTTGGTCACGCGGTCCTTCACGAGCTCGATGCCGATCATCAACCCGCGGCCGCGCACCTCGCCGATGATGGCGTGCTTCTGCTGCACTTCTTTCAAGCGGTCCATCATGAAGGCGCCGACCTCGGCCGCATTCTTGATCAGCGAATCCTTCAGCAACGTGATCGTGGCCATGGCCGCGGCGCACGACACCGGGTTGCCGCCGAACGTGCTGGCGTGCGAGCCCGGCGGCCAATCCATCACCTCCGCCCGCGCCGTCGTCACGCCCAGCGGCAGGCCCGAGGCCACGCCCTTCGCGGCGGTGATCATGTCCGGCTCGACACCGAAATGCTCCATCGCAAACATCTTGCCGGTGCGGCCCATGCCCGACTGCACCTCATCTGCGATCAACAGGATGCCGTGCTTCTTCGTCAGCGCGCGCAGGCGCTCGTGAAACTGCGGCGCCGGCACCACGTAGCCGCCCTCCCCCTGAATCGGTTCCACGAGGACGCCGGCGACTTCGTCGGGAGAGATCAGGTGGACCAGGACCTGGTGCTCGAGGAAGCCGAGGCACTCGGCCTGGCACGTCTCGGGCCTGAGGCCCACCGGGCAGCGGTAACACGTCGCATAGGGCGCGTGAAACGTCCCCGCCTGCATGGGACCAAAGCCGCGGCGCTGAATGGCCTTGCTCGAGGTCAGCGCCAAGGAACCCAGCGTGCGTCCGTGGAAGCTGCCAATGAACGCAATCATCCCGTAGCGCCCGGTCGAGTACCGGGCCAGCTTGATGGCCGCCTCGTTGGCCTCGGTGCCCGAGTTCGAGAAGAACGATCGCTTGGGTCCGCCAAACGGCGCGATCTCGTTGAAGGCCTCGCCCAGCTGCACCTGCGGTTCGTAATAGAAATCGGTTCCCGACATGTGCAGGAACTTCTGCGCCTGGTCGATGATGGCGGCGACGACGGCGGGGTGGGAGTGGCCGGTGGAGTTCACGGCAATGCCGGCGGCGCAGTCGAGGAACTGGTTGCCGTCCACGTCTTCGACGATCGCGCCCGCGCCGCGGGCCATCACAAAGGGATAGCCCCGTGTGTAGGACGGCGACACCACCTTGCCGTCGCGTTCGATAATGGCTTTGGCTTTGGGACCGGGCAGGGCGGTTTTGATCATCGGCGCATCCATATGCTGATCATACCGGGAGTCGGGGGTCGGGAACCGGGAGTCGGTCGGGAGTCGCTATTTTCGCTTCCAGCGGGTGCCCTTGGGGCCGTCTTCGAGGATCACGCCCCTGTCGAGCAGTTCCTGGCGAATGCGGTCGGCCTCGGCGAAGTTGCGGCGGCGGCGGGCGTCCTGACGAGCTTCGATGCCGGCATCGATCTCGGCCTGCGGAATGGGCGGGATCGCCTCTTCGGCGTGGCGCAGCGACAGCACGCCGAGCACCTGGTCGAAGTGGTCGAAGGCGGCCTTGATGCCGGCGCCGTCGGCCTCGCCCACCTGCTTGCTGTCCATGGCGATGTTCAGTGCGCGGATCAGGTCGAACAGCTCGCCCAGGCCGGCCGCGGTGTTGAGGTCGTCGCTGAGGGCCGCATCGAACGCCTGGACGGCGGCGGCCACGCGGGCGGTCACCTCCGGATGCACGCCGCCACCCGACAGGGCTCCGACGCGTCCCAGAAAGTCGGTGATGCGCCGCAGCGCCTCTTCGGCCTGCTCCAGGCCAGTCCACGTGAAGTTCAACTGCTTGCGGTAATACGCCGACAGCAGGATGTAGCGCAGCGCCGACAGGCGGAAGCCGCGGTCGAGCACGTCCTGCACGGTGTAGAAGTTGCCGACCGACTTCGACATCTTCTGGTTGTCCACGAGCAGGTGCTCGACATGGAGCCAGAACTTCGAGAACTCCTTGCCGGTGGCGCCTTCACTCTGCGCGATCTCGTTCTCGTGATGCGGAAACACCAGGTCCACGCCGCCGGTGTGGATGTCGATCGGCGCCTCGCCCAGCAACCGCAGCGCCATGGCCGAGCACTCGATGTGCCAGCCGGGACGCCCCGGGCCACAGCCGACGTCCCACGTCGGTTCGCCGGGCTTGGTCGCCTTCCACAGCACGAAGTCGCGGGCGTTCTCCTTGTCGTACTCGTCGGAGTCGACGCGGGCGCCGGCCTGGATGCCCTCGTGGTCGAGCCGCGCCAGCTTGCCATAGGTCGGCAGCGTCGCGATCTTGAAGTAGGTCGAACCGTCGGTCTGGTAGGTGTGGCCGCGCTCACCCAGCTGGTTGATCATGTCGGCCATCGCCTGCAGGTTCTCGGGGTCGGTCGCGCGCGGCGAGTCTTCCACCGGCTCGATGCCAAGCGCCAGCGCGTCTTCGCGGAAGGCCTTGATGTATTGGTCGGTGTATTCGCGCAGCGGCAAGCCGGCCTTCTCGGCGCCGGCGATGGTCTTGTCGTCCACGTCGGTGAAGTTCATGACGTGGTGCATCTTGAAGCCGCCCACGTACTTCAGCGCCCGCCGCAGCACGTCCACGCTCACAAACGTGCGGAAGTTGCCGATGTGCCCCCGCGCATAGACGGTCAAGCCGCAGGTGTACATGCGCACGGTGTTGTCGCGCAGCGGCTCGAACGGCTCGACCTGGCGGGTCAGGGTGTTATAGAGGCGCATGGTCAGGCGGCGTGAGTCACCGACACGATGTCGGCATCAAACTCGAAGGTCAGGGCCGTGTCGTTGCTGGCCACGATGATCTGCAGCGTGTCCGGCGACGTCCGGGCCAGGGCGTGCCCGGCGGCCACGCCGACCCGGGCCACGAAGTCTGCCCCTGCCGCCGCCTCGATCTCGGCGTATCCCACCGCGTGATTCGCCACGTCGGCGACGATGGCGGCCAGTTGGGGATCCCGGGGAACAGTGAACCTGAACGTGAACGATTTGGGGGCCATGCGAATCAGACCGATAGTCTATCGAACAATCGCGCCGCGCGGCGAACATCCGCGGCAATCTGGTCCTGGAGCGCCTCGGTGTCGGGAAACTTGCGCTCGTCCCTCAGCCGCTGAACGAAGGCCAGCCCCAGGGTCTTGCCGTAGAGATCGATCGTCCGGCCAATCAGGTGCGCCTCGATTGTCGTGGTGAGCTCGGCGCCAAACGTCGGCCGCTGGCCGATGTTGGTCACGCTGGGATAGACGGCGCCGTCCACGGTGACCGCCGTCGCATAGACGCCGTGCGGCGGGATCAGCTCGTTGTCGGTCTTCAGGTTGGCGGTCGGAAAGCCGAGTTCCCGGCCCCGCTTCGCCCCCTCGACCACGACCCCATCAAGGGCGTAGTGATGCCCCAGCAGCGCGCCGGCCTCGTCCACGCGTCCCTCGCTCACCAGCCGGCGAATGCGGGTGCTCGACACCACGAACTCCTTGTAGCGAATGGGATCGATCTTCTCGGCGCGAAAGCCGTACTGCGCCCCGAGCGACTTGAGCAGCGTGAAGTTGCCGCTGCGGTTGCGGCCGAACAGGAAGTCGGCGCCGACCCAGACCTCGGCCACGCGCAGCCAGTCGACCAGCACGGTGCGGACGAACGCCTCGGGCTCCCACTGCGACATCTCGGGGGTGAAGCGCACCACCGCCGCGCCCTGCACGCCCGCGCGCGCCAGGGCGGCGAGCTTCTGCGCCTTGGTCATCAGCAGCAACGGCGCCTTATCGGGGCGCAGCACCCTCGGCGGATGCGGATCGAAGGTCAGCACCACGCTGGTGCCGCCGCGCTCGAGCGCGCCGCGCTGGATGCGTTCGACGATTTTCACGTGGCCGCGATGCAGGCCGTCGAAGTTGCCGAGCGCCAGCACCGGCGACCGCCACGTCAGCGGCCGGGGATCGTCGGGGAAGTGGATTACGTCCATTGATCCGCCGGCTTGTCCGCCGTAGCCTTGGCGGAGGAGGAAGCCTCAGCGGAGGTGGATTCATCCCCCACGTCGATCGTCACCACCTGGCCATCATAGGCCAGCTCCACGCCGGCCGGCAGCGACCGGTTGGTCTCCGCATGCGGCAGCTTGTGGCACATGTGCGTGAAGTAGGTCTGGCGCGGCTTCAGCCGCGCCACCACTTCGAGCGCGCCCGCCACCGTGAAGTGGGTGGGATGCGGTTTGTGACGCAGCGCATCGAGCACGAGGACGTCGAGGCCCTCGAGCAGCGGCCATGCCTCGTCCGGCAGGCGATTGCAGTCGGTCAGGTAGGCGAACGTCCCGAGCCGGTATCCCAGGATCGGCCGCGAGCCGTGGAACAGCGGCACCGGCTGAACGCGTACCGCGCCAATGTTGAAAGGCCCGGTCACCGTGGTGAGGGCCACCTCTGGAATGCCGCCACCCTTTTCGCTGGGCGGACTGAAAATATACGAGAAGGTGCGCCGCAAATCCGCAGCGGTCCGCTCATCAGCAAACGCCGGAATCGCCCCGCCCTGCATCACATTGAACCGCCTCACATCGTCCAAACCCATGACGTGATCGGCGTGACTGTGCGTGAACAGGATGGCGTCGACGCGCGCAATGCGGTTGGCCAGCACCTGCTGGCGCAGGTCGGTCGAGGTATCGACCAGGATCGCTGGCCCGCCTTCGACCGCGATGTAAATCGAGGGCCGCAAGCGGCGATCGCGCGGATCGGTTGATTGGCATACCGCGCAGGTACAACCGATCATGGGCACGCCGTGCGAGGTGCCGCTGCCAAGGACGGTGACGGTCGCCTTCATCTAAGAGATGGAATGTTAGCATGGCGCATGAGCCAACTGGCGGGCGCGCGCTTTCAGCAACTGGTCGAGATCATGAGGACGCTGCGCTCCGAGCATGGCTGCGCGTGGGACCGCCAGCAGACGGTGCGGACCCTGCGCCCGTTCGTGCTGGGCGAAACCTACGAGCTGCTCGACGCGCTCGACCGCGAGGATTACGAGGAACTGAAGGGCGAGCTCGGCGACTTCCTGTTCGAAGCGGTGTTCCTCGCGCAGATCTGCGAGGAGGAGGGGCGCTTCTCGATCGCCGACTCCATCCAGGCGATCTCGGACAAGTTGATCCGCCGCCACCCGCATGTGTTCGATGCCGAGGGCCTGCCCACCGTAGCTTCAGCGGAGGTGGGCAAGGCGTCGCTCACGCCGCGCGAGGTGAAAGAGCGGTGGGAGGACATCAAGAAGCAGGAACGCAGTGACGCCGGCGAGCCCGACAAGACGCTGCTAAGCGGCATCCCGCGGTCGATGCCGTCGCTGCTGCGCGCCTACGAACTGGCCACGCGCGCCGCGACCGTGGGCTTCGACTGGGTGAAGCCCGAGGACGTGCTCGACAAGATCGACGAAGAGACCCGCGAGCTGCGCGAGGCGGTCGAGACCCTCGGGCCGAAGTCGCCGGAGGCGGAAGAAGAGCTGGGCGACCTGCTGTTCGCCGTGGCCAACCTGGCCCGCAAGCTCGGCGTGGAACCCGAAGCGGCCCTCCGCCTGGCCAACGACAAGTTCCAGAGGCGGTTTGACGATGTGGAGCGGCAGGTGACGAGCAAGGGCGAACGGATGCGCGACCTGACGCTGGCGCAGCTCGAGGCGCACTGGGTGATTGCTAAAGCAACCACGAAGGACGCGAAGAACACGAAGAATTGACCTTCGTGAGGACAGTCACGCCTCATAGGACGAAACGCCGCAGCGACGACTTCAGAAACTCCGAATGGAAGTTCATCAAAAGTCCCACCTTGAATCCGCCCGACTTCAAGTACGACAACAGCTGTGCCTGATGAATCCGGTCCAGCCTCTCGACAGCCTTTAGTTCAACGACAACCTGTCCGTCGACGACGAGGTCGAGCCGCTGGGGCCTGAGAGGCTGGCCACGGTACATCACGCGGATGCTAACCTCACGCTCATATCGCAGCCCCTCAAGCGCGAGGTCGATGGCCATGGCGTCGTGATACAGCCCCTCTGTGTAGCCAGGGCCGAGCGCCTGATGGACTCGGAGAGCGCACCCGATTGTCCGAGTGACGAGCGCTTCGACCTCAGGAGAGCAAGCCGGAGTAGTTCGGGTCAACATGGGCACCTCCTAATTGATTTTCTTCGTGTCCTTCGCGTCCTTCGTGGTTGCCTTTGTGACACCGCAAGCCGGCGGCCGGTGAACGTCCGGACGTCCAGGCCTCGGCCGTCGGTCGACATCTCGATCTGCCCGTCCTGGTCCGTACGGAGCACCTGAGCGCCTGAACCGCGGTAGCGCTCCAACACGTGTGGCACTGGATGACCGTATGGATTCCCACGGCCGTTGCTGATCACCACCACGTCGGGATTTACGGCGTCGAGGAACGCCTGTGAACTCGACGTGCCGCTGCCGTGGTGCGGGGACTTCAAGACGACGATCGGCAGCAGGTCGAGCGTCGGACTGAGCGCCTGCTCCACCTCCCGGCCGATATCGCCGGTCAGCAGCATCGACACCTGGCCATAGCGCAACTCGATCACAAGCGAGTCGTCATTCCTTACCTTTTGGCGTTCCCAGTCGGGCAACGGTGGATGGAGGACGCGCAGTTCGACGCCGCCGAGCTCCAGGCGGTCGCCCTGCTGCAGCCATCGCCAGGCCGAGCGGTTGCGGTCTGACGCGCCCTGCAACTTAACCGTCGGCTCGTGGTTGGCGACAAACGTGCCGGCCCACACTTCTCGCGGCGTGAAGTCCTTCACCAGGGACGCCCCGCCACCAATGTGATCGGGATCGCTGTGGGTGATGGCGAGGTAGTCGAGGCGCACGATGCCCCTGGCGCGCAGCGCCGGGCCGATCACGCGATCGCCGATGTCGAAGTCGCCGCGCAGCGACACGCCGCCCGCATCGACCATCAGCGTGCGGCCGTTCGGCAGGGTCACCAGCATGGCATCGCCCTGCCCCACGTCCATGACGGTGAGGTAAAGACGGCCATCGCCGAATTGCCGCGCCAATGTCGGCGGCGCGATCGCTATCCATAGGAACAGAAGGAATGCCAACCACGAAGCACACGAAGAGCCACCACGAAGCACACGAAGAAGACTTTTTTGTATTCCAAAGGTTATTGATTCGCGTCCTTCGTGGTTCACTTCGTGTCCTTCGTGGTGGACAACGGCGGCGATCAAACAGATGTAGTACGCGGCGACCACGAGCAGCGACGGCGAGGGCACGCGCCAGGTGAGCCACGGCGCCATGTCCACCAGTGTCGCGCTGTCGATCAGGCCTCGGACGGCCAGATGCGTGGCCAGGCCGGCGAGAGTCGCCACCCTGTCGGCGCCAGCGGCATCGAGCGCGGCTGTGACCATCGACGCCACCTGCACGATGGCCATGCACGGCACGGCGACCAGGTTCACTACGAGACCGGCCAGCGTGACCCGCTGGAAGACAAGAGCGCCGATCGGCATCAACGCCGCCTCGGCGCAGGCGGAGGCGACGATCAGCAGGAGTGGGCCTCGGAGCCAGGCAGGTGGGGCGGGTAGGGCGGGTGCGGCGGGTGGGGCCTGAAGAGCAGGACCGACACGCGTGGTGCCGACTACGATCGCGGCGGTGGCGCCGAAGGTCAGCCAGAAGCCGACGTCGGCCACGGCCAGCGGCGTGACCACCAGCACGGCCGCCGCGGTCAGCGCCATCGCATGTGACGGCGCGGTGCGCTGATCGATCATCCGCAGCGACAAGTAGATCGCCGCCATGACGGTAGCCCGGGTCACGGATGGTCCGCCACCGGCGACGAAGGCGTACCACGCCAACACTGCGACCGCAGCCCCCGCGGCCCAGCCGTCGCGAATGCGCAGCCACCACAGTGCTCCGAGGATCAGCCCCGCCAGGATGGCGATGTTGCCGCCGGAGATGGCGATCACGTGGTAGGTGCCCGCCTCCTGGAGACGCCGTTCGACGTCGCGGTCGAGCGACCCGCGATCGCCAATCAGGATCGCGGTTGCCACCGCCGCCGACTGCGGGTCGCGAACAGTCACGTGGCGCGCCATCGCCCGCCTGACCGAGGCCCGCACCGACGCCGCTGACTCGTCGAACCAACGGCCGCGGCCGGTCACCTCCACGAGCGCGGCGCTCTTGACCGATCCCACGAGCGACATCCCCCGCCTCGCGAGCAGCCGCTCCTGGTCCGGCACGCCGGCGTTCAAGTAGCGCGCCGGCCGGCGCAACAGCGCGGGCGCCTTGATCCGGCGTCCCGCGCGCCACTCGCGCATCGCTTCCGCCGCGAGGGCGCCGGTCACCGTCAGCGAGACGCCGCCCAATACCGCCTCAGGACACGGCCCGATCCACACCCGCTCGACCTGCAGACGCAGCAGCGCCCCGCTGTCGGTGAGAGCGGCATCGGCCAGCAGCCGGCCCTCAATCGCGATCGGCGTGTCGAGGCGCGGGGCGCCGGCGCTTTCAATGGCGAATCCGCCCAGGCGTTGTTCGAGCAGCGTGCGCAGCGGCGAATGAAGGGCCGCCTGCTCGGCCGCCGACGCCAGCAGCGCGCACCCGGCGCCGAGACCGACCAACCCGCTGCGACGAGCCCAGGCCAGGCGTTGGCGGGAGGCGCACAGGAACGTCGCGACCGCGGCAATCGCCAACAGCCAACGGATCGGCGACATCCACAGGGAATCGGCGAACACGCCAACGGCAGTGCCTGCCGCAGCCGCTATGGCCAGCGCAAGTGAGAGTGACATGGCACTCTCACAAGCAAACGGCGGGGCATCGGGAAAGCGGCGGAAATGCTAGAAACAGCGTTCTAAGTACGCAGAACACGCCACGCTTCAGCGAGAAAGACGTGGCGTTTCCTGCAATGCCAGGCAACCCTAAAGGGTTGCCTCCACCGTTACCTAGGAGCTGGCGACGGCGGCGTAGTAGTCCTGCAGCGCTCGGACCTCGAGGCCTTCGGTTCTCAAGGCCCGAATCGCCTCCAGCGCCGCGGCCGCGCCGGTGATCGTCGTGATGCACGGCACCCCGGCCATCATCGCCGCGCGGCGAACAGCCTTGTCGTCGAAGAACGACTCGCGCCCGTGCGGGGTGTTCACCACCAGCGAGATCTTGCGATTGACGATCTCGTCGGCCAGGCTCGGCCGGCCCTCGTTCACCTTGAACACCACCGAGCACTCCAGGCCGTGCGCTCGCAGGTACGCGGCGGTGCCGCGCGTGCCGATCAACTGGAACCCCAGCTCGGCGAAGCCCTTCGCAATGGGCAGCACCTCGCCCTTGTCCTCGTTGTTCACGCTGATGCAGATGGAGCCCTCTTCCGGCAGCCGCTGCCCGGCGCCCAGCATCGCCTTGGCGAACGCCATGCCGAAGTTGTCGGCGCCGCCCATCACCTCGCCGGTGGACTTCATCTCGGGTCCCAGAATCGTGTCGACGCCAGGGAAGCGCACGAACGGGAACACCGGGCTCTTCACGAACACGCCCGCCGGCACCATGTCGTCGATCACGCCCAGGTCGGCCAGCGACTTGCCCGCCATCACCCGTGCGGCCACCTGCGCCAGCGGCACGCCGTTGGCCTTTGACAGGTACGGCACCGTGCGCGACGCGCGCGGGTTGACCTCGAGCACGTAGACCATGTCGTCCTTGATGGCGTACTGCGTGTTCATCAAGCCGACCACCTTCAGCGCCTTCGCGATGCGCCGCGTGTAGTCGCGAATGGTCGCCAGGTGGCGGTCGCCCAATCCCGGCGGCGGCACGACGCACGAGCTGTCGCCCGAATGGATGCCGGCCTCTTCGATGTGCTCCATGATGCCGCCAATCACGACGGCGCCGGTTTCGTCGGCGACGCAGTCGACGTCCACCTCCTTGGCGTGTTCCAGGAAGCGGTCGATCAGGATCGGCCGGTCGTGCGACACGTCCACCGCGGTCATCATGTAGCGGTCGAGCGTCGCGACGTCATACACGATCGCCATGTTGCGTCCGCCCAGCACGTACGACGGGCGCACCACCACCGGGAAGCCGACCTTGGCCGCGACTTCGCGCGCCTCGGCCCGCGACGTGGCGGTGCCGCTGGCGGGTTGCGGAATGCCCAGGTCCCACAGCAATTGATTGAAGCGCTGGCGGTCTTCGGCGAGGTCAATCGAGTCGGGCGACGTGCCCAGAATGGTGACCCCGGCGGCCTGCAGCCCGAGCGCCAGCTTCAGCGGCGTCTGTCCGCCGAACTGGACGACGCACGACACGTCCACGTTGCCCTCGCGCTCGCGTTCGATCACCGCCATCACGTCCTCGAACGTGAGCGGCTCGAAGTACAGCCGGTCGGCGGTGTCGTAATCGGTCGACACGGTTTCGGGGTTGCAGTTGACCATCACGGTCTCGAACCCCTCTTTCTTGAAACCGAACACCGCATGGCAGCAGCAATAGTCGAACTCGATGCCCTGGCCAATACGGTTCGGGCCGCTGCCGAGGATGATCACCTTCTGCTTGTCGGTCGGGTCAGCCTCGCACTCCTGTTCGAAGGTGCTGTACATGTACGGCGTATACGACTCGAATTCGGCCGCGCAGGTATCGATCCGCTTGAAGACGGTCTTCACCTTCAACTCGTTGCGCTTCTCGCGCACCGCCGTCTCGTTGACGCCGAGAATGTCGGCCAGCTCGCCGTCGCCGAAGCCGGCGCGCTTGAGCGTGCGCATCAGGTCGTAGGACATGTCGCGCAGGCCGACCATCTCGGCCGTCTTGCGCAGCTCGACCAGCTCCTTGAACTGCTGCAGGAACCACGGGTCGATGTTGGTCAGCTCGTGGATCTTCTCGACGTCCCAGCCCTTGTCGAGCGCCCGGAACAACGCCCACATGCGCCGGTCAGTCGGGATCACGAGCTTGCGGCGCAGCTCCGTATCTTCGTCCTCGCTCGAACCCGCGTCCGCTTCGTCCACGTCCATCTGCGGCCGGCGGAACAGCAAGCCCTCCTTGCCCAGCTCCAGCGAGCGCACGCCCTTCAGGAACGCCTCCTTGAAGGTGCGGCCAATCGCCATCGCCTCGCCCACCGACTTCATCTGCGTGGTCAGGGTGCGGTCGGCCAGCGGGAACTTCTCGAAGTTCCAGCGCGGAAACTTGACCACGACGTAGTCGATGGTGGGTTCGAACGACGCCGGCGTCACCCGCGTGATGTCGTTTGGAATCTCGTCGAGGTGATAGCCGAGCGCGAGCTTGGCGGCGATCTTGGCAATCGGGAAGCCGGTCGCCTTGGAGGCCAGCGCCGACGACCGCGACACGCGCGGGTTCATCTCAATCACGATCATCCGGCCATCGTCCGGGTTGATGGCGAACTGGATGTTGGAGCCGCCGGTTTCGACGCCGACGCGGCGGATGATCTTGCGACCCCAGTCGCGCATGCGCTGGTATTCCTTGTCGGTCAGCGTCAGCGCCGGCGCCACGGTGATGCTGTCGCCGGTGTGCACGCCCATCGGGTCGATGTTCTCGATCGAACAGATGACGACGAAGTTGTCGGCCGCGTCCCGCATTACCTCGAGCTCGAATTCCTTCCAGCCGATGACCGACGTCTCGACGAGGATTTCGTGGACCGGGCTCAAGTGCAGGCCGCGACCGGCAATGTCCTTGAACTCTTCGAGGTTGTAGGCAATGCCGCCGCCGACGCCGCCCATGGTGAATGAAGGACGAATGATGGCCGGGAATCCGGTCCGTTCAACGATCGCGTGCGCCTCTTCCAGCGTCTTGGCCACGCCGCTGTCCGGCACGGGGACGCCGATTTCCTTCATGGCATCGCGAAACAACAAGCGGTCTTCGGCAACTTTAATCGCCGGGATCGACGCGCCGATCAGCGCGACGTTGTGCTTCTTGAGAATGCCGAGCTCGTCGAGCTGCACCGCGAGGTTGAGCGCCGTCTGGCCGCCGACCGTGGGCAAAATCGCATCCGGCTGCTCGCGCGCGATGATCTTCTCGAGGGCCTCGGGCGTCAGCGGCTCGACATACGTGCGGTCCGCCAACTCGGGGTCGGTCATGATGGTCGCCGGGTTGCTGTTGACGAGAATCACTTCGAGGCCTTCGTCGCGCAACGCCTTGCAGGCCTGCGTGCCCGAATAGTCGAACTCGCACGCCTGGCCGATGACGATCGGGCCCGACCCGATGACCAGTACCCGCTTGATCTCTGTACGTTTTGGCACTTAGTTCTTTTCCATTTCGTCGAGAAATTCCTGGAACAGATAGTCGGCGTCGTGCGGTCCCGGCGAGGCCTCCGGATGGTACTGCACCGAGAAAATCGGCTTGTCGATGTGCCGCAGGCCCTCAATGGTGCCGTCGTACAAGTTCAGGTGCGTGACCCGCGTCGTCGCCGGCAGCGAGTCCGGGTCAACGGCGAAGCCGTGGTTCTGCGACGTGATCTCAATGGCGCCGGTGTCGAGCTGCTTCACCGGGTGATTGCCGCCGCGGTGGCCGAACTTCAACTTGTAGGTCTTGGCGCCAAGCGCGAGCCCCATCAACTGGTGGCCGAGGCAAATGCCGAACATCGGCGTGCTGCCTTCGGCCAGTTCCTTGATGTTGTCGACGGCGTAGGTCACCGCCGCCGGGTCGCCCGGGCCGTTGCTCAGGAAGATACCGTCCGGCTTCCACGCCATCACTTCGGCGGCGGGAGTGGACGCGGGAAACACCCGCACCTGGCAACCGTGGGCGGCCAGCCGCCGCAGGATGTTGGTCTTGATGCCGTAGTCGTACGCCGCCACGCGCAGTGTGCGCTTGGCGCGGCGCAGCGGCTCCACGCCGAAGCTGGCATCGGTCACCGCGTCGGCCAGCGAGGTGGCAAAGTCGTACGCCTCGGGCGTGGTGACGTCCTTGACCAGGTCGCTGCCTTCCATGTGCGGCACTTGGCGGGCACGCTCAACCAGCACCGCCGGATCCGCGGAGCCGGTCGCGATAATGCCGCGCATGACACCCGACGAGCGTAGCGCCCTGGTCAGCGCGCGCGTGTCGACGTCGCCGATGGCGACGATGTTGTGGCGGACCAGGTAGTCGCGCAGGGTGCCGGTGGCGCGCCAGTTGCTGGACACCGGCGAGGCGTCGCGCATGACGAAACCGGCAACCTGCGGCTTGTCGGACTCGGTGTCAGCCCCGGCCACGCCGTAGTTGCCGATCTGCGGCGCGGTCATGGTGACAATCTGCCCGGCGTACGAGGGGTCCGTGAGGATCTCCTGGTAACCGGTCATGCTGGTGTTGAACACCACTTCGCCCGTGGTCTCGCCCGCGGCGCCCGCCGAGACACCCTGAAACCAGGTGCCGTTTTCCAGTGCCAGAATCGCGTTCATCCTTACTCCTGTACGCTCAACGAGGCGGCCGCGCGCGCGCGCTCGCCGGCCACCACGCGTACCGTGGTGGCAAAACTCTGATAGCCGGCCAGCGACAGGCCGACGCGGTAGCTCCCCGGGGCCAGGGCCTCAATCGTCAGAGGCGTGGTGCCCCGGTTGGTGCCATTCACCGTCACGGTGGCGCCCGGCGGACGCGACTCGACTAACAGACCGCCGGTCATCGCTGCCCCGCCGACGCCCGCTGGCGAACCTGCGGGCTTCGGCAAGGTCACGCCGGAGCGGCCGGCGGCCGCGGAGGCGGACGGCGTCAGCTGAACTTCCAGCGTCCGCGAGGGACGGGCCCGCGTCAGCACGACGCGTTGCTCCTCGGCGATATAGCCGCGGCGGGTAATGGCGACCCTGCGCGAGCCCAACTCGAGATCGCGGAGCGCCAGCGGAGTCACGCCGCGGGCGACCCCGTCCACCGCGACGCTGGCCCCGCTTGGCGTCGAACGAATCAGCAGGCGGCCCGCATTCACTTCAACGGGTGGAGGCAACCCCTTCTTGGGGTTGCCTTGCGGTGCCGCCTCAGCTGGCCCTTCGACCGGCGCTGCGGCGACCGGCGCACTCACCGCGGCCTCGGTGCCGTTCGAGGGCGCCGCCATCGTCTGGATCGGGCGCGTCTGCAGCGCGCGCGGCCGCGCCATGTAGCCGGCCGCGAAACCCACCACCATGCCGACCAGGCAGGCCGCGATCAACATGCCGCCGCTAAACCGCTCGGCCGGCTTCGCCGGCGTGTAAGCGGCGCTCGGCTGCCACGATGTCACGGGCTCAACCGGCGGCGACAGGCGGGGCTCGAACGATTCCAGTGGCGTTTCCTCTTTCTCCTCCAGGACCGGAACCGCGGCTGCTACCGGCTCGAGCTCATCGAGATCGATCGGCGAGGCGGGCGTGGGCTCCGGCAGGAACCCGGTTTCGAGGACGTCTTCGTCTTCGTCAACGGCGCCGCCAAGAGGCAGCACGGGGATGACGGCGGCTTCGAGCGCCTGGCAAAAGGCCAAGCACGACGCGAATCGATCGGCCGGCTGCGGCGCCAGCGCGCGCGTGAACGCCCGTGCCAACGCGGCGCGATCGACGCCGGGCAGCGCGCGCACCTCGATTGGCCGCACGGCAGGCCCGGAAATTCTCCGGCCGAACATCCACTCGAACGCGATCGCGCCCAGCGAAAACTGGTCGGCGGCCGGTTGCGCAGGCCCGCCGGCGGCGATTTCGGGCGCTGCATAGGGCGGACGCGCCGGTTGATCGGCCGCCGCCGTGGTCTCGTCCAGGCCATGAACCTGCGTCTGGTCGGCCGAGACGAAAATATTCTGGGGATGGAGGCGGCCGTGAACCTGGCCGGAAGCATGTGCGGCGTCGAGGATCTCCGCGATCGCCCGAAGGCGCGGCAATAGGTCTTCAATCGCCGCGGGACCATAGTCGCGCAAGGCCGCTTCGAGGGAGTCGCCGTCCACTACGTCTGTAACCAAAGACCGAGTCTGCTCATCGAACCTCGGTGAGCCTTTTCGTCCATTTCTCGACTCGCAATGTTATCACCAACGGTTGACAGTGTTGGTGACCGTTTGAGACAGTACGGGGCGGTGCCTTCCGACGTCTCGCCCGTCTCTGCCTCAACGGCGGTAGACATTCGTACTTTCCCGTGGATTCGGCGGCTGGCGTCCGACTACGCGTTCGCGTACGCGAACGTGGCCCCGTTCTTCGCCGGCGATCCCGCCACCGCCTCGGCGTGGGCCGACACCATTACGCGGTCACAGGGCCTGGCCCGTCAACCGGCAGAGATTGCGCGCATCCTGGCGGCTCAGCAGCAATCGCGCGGCGCTCCCGCGGCGGCGCGCGCGTCGGCCGCGCGGCTGGCCGACCCGGCCACCCGCGTCGTGATCACGGGTCAGCAAGCCGGCTTGTTTGGCGGTCCGCTCTTCACGCTGCTGAAGGCCCTGACGGCCATGAAGCTGGCGGCCAAGGTGGAGCGCGAGCACAAGGTGCCGGTCGTTCCGGTGTTCTGGATTGACGCCGAGGATCACGATTGGCTCGAGGTCAGCGGATGTACGGTGCTCGACACCGAGCTCGCCCCCTCCACCATCCGCCTGGCCGATCTCGACGGCGCCGGCCACCTCCCCATCGCCAAGCTGACACTCACGCCCGACAGCACGGCCGCCGTCGACGCACTCGAGGCCGCGCTCCCCGACTCGGAGTTCAAGGCCGCGATCATCAGTTCGCTTCGCAAGACCTATGCGCCGGGTGTGGGCATGGCGACGGCGTTCGGCGCGTGGCTCGAAGAGGTGCTCGGGCCACATGGCCTGGTGGTCTACGACTCGTCCGACCCGGCCGCCAAGGTGCTGGCCCGCGACGTGTTCGTCAAGGAAGTGAGCGAGCCTGGCAACACGGCGCGGATTGCCGCGCGCGCCGGTGAGGCGCTGGTCGCCAAGGGCTATCACGCGCAAGCGACGCTGGCCGATGGCACCGTGTCGGTGTTTCACCTGAACCCCGAACGCGCCGCCGTACACGTCACTGGCAACCGGGCGCTGATCGGCGAGCGCGAGTTCACCCTGCCGCAACTGGTGGCCGAGGCGACCGCGCATCCCGAACACTTCAGCCCGAACGTGCTGTTGCGCCCCCTCGTGCAAGACACGGTGTTCCCGACGATTTGCTACGTCGCCGGCCCCAACGAGCTGGCGTACCTGGGCCAGCTCAAGGATGTCTACGCGCACTTCGGCGTGCCCATGCCGCTGATGTATCAGCGCGCGACGGCGACCCTCGCCGATTCGGCGACCGTCCGCTTCCTCAGAAAGTACGACCTGCCGCTCACGGCGCTGCGGGCGCAGGACGAAGCGGCGTTGAACCAGTTGCTCGAAAGCCAGCTGCCGCCCACGGTCGAGCAGTCGCTCACGGCGGCCTCGGCCGCCATCGTGGAGCGCATGGCCGCGGTGGCGGCGGCGGTGCCGCTGATCGACCCGACCCTCGAAGGCACGGTCAAATCCACCCTCGGCAAGCTCGAGCATGAAGTGCATTCGCTGCACAACAAGGTGATTCACGCGGCCAAGCGGAAAGACGAGACGCTCCGCCGCCAGTTCCAGCGCGCGCAGGCCCTCACCTTCCCCCAGGGCCACCCGCAGGAACGTGAAGTCGGCTTCGTGTGGTTCCTGAACCGCTACGGACCCGCCCTGGTGGACCGGCTGATCGACGAGCTGCCGCTCGAGATGGGCCACCACTGGGTCCTGACGATTTGAAGAAACGATCGAAGAAATCGGGCTGGCGCGCGCGGCTCCGCTGGCCGAAGTGGCTGGCGCCCTACCGCCGTCATCTCCTGATGAGCCTTGGCGCGGCCGTGCTGGTCATGCTGGGCTCGCTGACCTATCTCTATGTCTCGTACGGCCGCATCATCGATGCGCGCCTGCACGGCGAACGCGATCGCGCCGTGCCCCGGGTGTTCGGCCGCCCGCTGACGTTGCAGGCCGGACAGAACATCACCCACAGCGAGTTGATCGCACGCCTCAACGACGTCGGCTACGCGCAGCGCTCGCGCGTCGAACAGCCCGGCGAGTTCGCCATCGATCGCCACACCGTCGTGCTGATCTCCCGCGGCGGCGACCAGGCCGGCAAGCCCCTGACCGTGTCGTTCCCCGAACCGCCGGTCCTCCAGAAGAAGTCGGCCAAGCCACCGCCAGTGGCGCAACGCATTGCCCGCCTGCAGGTGGCAGCCAAGGCAGTGGACCGGGTCACGCTCGATGCGCCGCTGCTGACCGGGCTGATGACCGGCACGCGCGAAAAGCGGCGGCGCGTCGCCCTGGACGCGATTCCCGCCCGCATGCAGGAGGCGGTGCTGGCCATCGAAGACCGCCGGTTCTACTACCACCCGGGCATCGACCCGATCCGGATCGTTGGCGCGCTCGTCACCAACGTGTTCGGCGACAAGCCCTATCTCTCTGGCGCCAGCACCATCACGCAGCAGTTGGCCCGCAACTTCTTCCTGACCGATGAAATGGCCCTCGAGCAGCAGACCGGACAGCGCTCGCCGCTGCGCAAGCTCCGCGAGCAGTTCATGGCCATCATTCTCGAGACCAAGGCGACCAAGGACGAGATCCTCGAGCTGTACCTCAACGACGTCTACCTGGGGCACCGCGGTTCGTTCGCGCTGCACGGCGTCGCCGAAGCCTCGAAGATATTCTTCGGCAAGGACGTGCGCAACCTGACGCTGAGCGAGGCGGCGCTGATTGCCGGTGTGATCCAGTCACCGCAGATCCACTCGCCGTTCAACAATCCTGAGCGCGCCCGCGACCGCCGCAACGTGGTGCTCCGCTCGATGGCCGACGGCGAGTACATCACGCCCGACGCCGCCGAACGCGCCACCCGGGAACCGATCGCGGTGGTCGCCCGCGCCGTCGACAACGAGGCGCCGTACTTCGTCGATTTCCTCGGCGAGGCGCTCGACCAGTCGTTCCCGGGCGTCACCACCAGGCCCGGCGCGCTCGACATCTACACCACGCTCGACCTCAACCTGCAGCGACACGCCCAGGAGGCCGTCCGCGAAGGCATTGCCAGGGTGGACGTGGCGCTGGCGCGCCGCAAGCGCGGCCCTCAGCGCGTGGCGCAGGCGGCGCTCGTCGCGATCGATCCACGCACGGGCGAAATCCTGTCCTTCATCGGCGGCCGCTCCTACAACCAGTCGCAGTTCAACCGCGCCGCCAACGCGCGGCGCCAGGTGGGCTCCACCTTCAAGCCGTTCGTTTTCCTCGCGGCTTTCGAGAAGGCGGCCGACGAGGGCACCGGCGACATCACGCCGGCAACGATCGTGTACGACGAGCCGACGACCTGGAATTTCGACAACCAGGAGTGGACGCCACGCAATTACGACGGCGAGTATGACGGCGCCATCACGCTCCGCCGCGCGCTCGCCATGTCGCGCAACGTCGCCACCGTCAAGGTGGCCGAGCAAACCGGGTACGACCAGGTGGTCGCGCTGTGGCGC
The DNA here is from genome assembly GCA_030697165.1 of Acidobacteriota bacterium. Lineage (NCBI taxonomy): Bacteria > Pseudomonadati > Acidobacteriota > Acidobacteriota bacterium. Next base: position 32,253 of record JAUYQQ010000021.1, on the reverse strand, counting down.
AAGACCAAGATTGGCACCCAGGACCAGGTGAAGCCGTACCCGTCGGTCGCCCTCGGGGTGATCGAACTGACCCCGCTCGAGGTGGCCGAAGCCTACACGGTGTTTCCGAACCGCGGCACGGTGAAGAAGCTGCGGCCGATTATCAACGTGCTGAGCGGCGAGCAGGATGCCAGGCCCAAGGTGGTGCCCGGGCCCAGCGTGGCGCGGCCCTCGGCCGCGTTCCTGGTCACGCACATGATGCGCAGCGTGCTGAACGAAGGGACCGGGGCCAGCGCCCGCGGCGCCGGCTTCACCTACGATGCGGCCGGCAAGTCGGGCACCACCAACGACCTGCGCGACGCCTGGTTCGTCGGCTTCACGCCCGAATTGCTCACGGTCGTGTGGGTCGGCCTCGACGACAACCAGCCCCTCGGCCTCAGCGGCTCGCAGGCGGCACTGCCGATCTGGACCTCGTTCATGATGAAGGCCCTAGCCGGCCGCGCCAATGCCGGCTTCGAAGCGCCAGGCGGGGTGAGCTTCGTCGAAGTGGACCGCGACACCGGCAAGATTGCCACGCCGACCTGCCCCCGCGTCACCAACGAGGCCTTCCTTTCTGGCACCGAGCCGCTCGCCGGTTGCGAGTTGCATCGATTTCAGTAGCCAGTAGCCAGTAGCCAGTAGCCAGTAGCCAGAGGGCTCCCGCATCCACTGGCATCTGGCATCTGGATACTGGATACTGTTCAGCAATGAACCACGAAGTCTTCGCTGCGCTCGGAGAGGCGCTGTCGCGTGGCGAAGAGGCCGCCCTGGTCACGATCGTCTCGTCCAACGGCTCGACGCCGCAGCGCGTCGGCGCCAAGATGCTGGTGTTCGGCGACGGCCGCATTGTCGGCACCGTCGGCGGCGGCTGTTACGAACACGACGCCATCGGCAAGGCGCGCCAGGTGTTGCAGACGCGCAAGCCCGCCACCGTCAAGTACGACTTGAACGACGACTTCGCCGAGGAAACGGGACTGGTGTGCGGCGGGCAGATGGAAGTGTTCATCGAGCCGATCGAAGCGTCGCCGGCGGTGTACGTTTTCGGCGCCGGCCACGTCGGCTACTACCTGGCGAAGATGGCGCACGAGGCCGGGTTCGGCGTACACGTGATCGACGACCGGGCCGCCTTTGCCAACCGCGAACGCTTCCCGTTTGCCGCGTCGGTGGTCGTCGATGACATTCCCGCATGGCTGGCGCGCACGACCCTGCCCGCCACGGCCTATGCCGTGATCGTCACGCGCGGCCATCGCAACGACCTCGATGCCCTGCGCGCGCTCGCCCCGCGCGACTTGCGCTACATGGGCCTGATCGGCAGCCGCGCCAAGGTCGCCCGCCTCTACGAGCAGCTGATGACCGAAGGCGGCGTGGATCCCGACCGCCTCGCGCGCATTCACGCGCCGATCGGCCTCGATCTCGGCGCGGTCACGCCCCAGGAAATTGCCGTCAGCATCACGGCCGAGTTGATTGCCGTGCGGCGCGGCAAGGCCGAGGCGCTGAAGGCCGCCTCGCTGCAATGGTTCCCCAACCTCAAGGCGCTTCGCTAACCGGGCCCCACGCGCGGCAGCCGCGCGTGGGCGGTCTAAGAATCAGCGGGGCGACCATCGTCACCATGAACGATGCCTTCGACGTGGTCGAAGGCGACGTGCTGGTGCGCGACGGGCGCTTCGTCGCGGTCGGCCAGGTGCCCGCCAGCGAACGGGTCGATCGCGTGATCGATGCGAACGGGGCCTTCCTGCTGCCCGGCTTCATCCAGACCCACATCCACTTGTGCCAGACGCTGTTTCGCGGTTACGCCGACGATCTGGCGCTGCTTGACTGGCTGAAGCAGCGCGTGTGGCCGATGGAAGCCGCGCACACACCGGCATCGCTGGCCGCCGCGGCCCAACAGGCGGCTTCCGAGCTGCTGCTGAGCGGGACGACGACCGTACTGACCATGGAGACAGTGCACGACACGGATGCCGTGTTCGCCGCACTCGAGCCCATGGGCCTGCGCGCCGTCGTCGGCAAGTGCATGATGGATGCGGACGATGCGGTGCCGGCGCGCTTGCTGGAGAAGACCGCCAGTTCGCTCGACGAGAGCGTGGCGGTCGCCAAGCGCTGGCATGGCCGTGCCAACGGCCGCCTGCGGGCTGCCTTCGCGCCGCGCTTTGCGGTGTCGTGTTCGCAGGCCCTGCTCGAAGCGGTGGCGTCGCTGTCGCTGGAACACGGACTCGTGGTGCACACCCACGCCTCCGAGAACCGCAACGAGGTCACGCTGATTCGCGAACGAACTGGCCGCTCGAACATCGACTACCTGGCGCACACTGGACTGGCGTCGCCGCGCCTGTGCCTGGCCCACTGCGTATGGGTGGACGACCACGAGCAGTCGGTGATGGCTGAACATGACGTCAAGGTGCTGCACTGCCCCGGTTCGAACCTGAAGCTCGGCTCGGGCCTCGCGCCAGTTGTCGAGATGCGGGCGAAGGGTATTTCGGTGTCGCTCGGCGCCGACGGCGCGGCCTGCAACAACCACCTCGACATGTTCGAAGAGATGCGGCTGGCGGCCGTGCTGCAGTCGGTCCGCAAGGGCCCGGGGGCACTGACCGCCCGCGATGCGCTGTGGATGGCCACGCGCGAAGGCGCGCGCGCGCTGGGGCTCGGCCGCGAGCTCGGCAGCATTGAGGCCGGCAAGCGCGCCGACTTCCTGTTGGTGGATCGCGACCGGCCGCAGTTCATGACCAGCCAGGACCCCTATTCGGCGCTCGTCTACGCAACCCGAGGCAGCGACGTCCGCACCACGGTCGTTGACGGCGAAGTCCTGGTCGAGGCGTTTCGTCCCACCCGGTGGGATGCCGCCGAGATTTCGCGCACCGCCCGGTCCGAAGCCGCCGCCCTCGCCTCGCGCGCCGGCTTCTAGGGCCGCGGATTCAATACAGCCACCGATTCGGCACAGATTAGACACGGATCTAATCAATCCCGTCTAATCAATCCGGCCTACTTAATCCCGCCTCAATCCCGGCAGGCCTCCTGCGAAGGCAACTATTCCCGCATTGGTCTCGTCTACTATGTCGTGGCACGACATATCGTGAGACGCCATAGTTTCAGGCAACCCCGAGAAGGGGTTGCCTCCACCGGACCAGATGATCAAACGAGACCCGACCCCCTTTCTGCCGCTGACCCCGGCGGCGTTCCATGTCCTGCTGACGCTGGCCGACGGCCCCCGCCACGGCTACCAGATCCTGAAAGACGTCGAGGAACGCACCGACGGCGAGGTCGTGCTCAGCACCGGCACGCTCTACGGTCTGGTCAAGCGCTTCCTGGACGACGAGCTGATCCTGGAGACGCGGCCCACCGCGGGAAGCGATGAGCGGCGGCGCACCTACAAGTTGACGACGCTCGGCCGCGAAGTGGCCGAGGCCGAAGCCGCTCGACTCGAGCGGCTGGTGCGCGCCGCCCGCGGCGCCAACCTGCTGACCAAGCCTCGAACCACGTAGCGGCGGGTCGTCAGACCCGCCTGGAGAGACGAATGCCGAAACACGCAGTCCTCTATCGCGCCCTGCTCCGCATTCTGCCCCGTTCGTTCCGCGACGAGTTCGCCGACGAGATGGCCGAGGTCTTCGGGGACCAGCTGCGCCGCACCGGCGGCACCGACCGCGCTCGGCTGTGGCTCGCCACCATCGCGGCGGTCCTGGCCCTGTCGATCAGGCTGAGACTCGACCAGGCGCTCATGGATGTGAGACACGCGGCCCGTGGGCTCGCCCGCCAGAAGACTTTCACGATCACCGCCGTCGCCACCCTGGCGCTGGCCATTGGGCCGGCCACCGCCGTCTTCAGCGTGCTGCGCAGTGTCGTGTTCGACCCGCTGCCGGGCGCCGACGTCCAGCGCGTGGTGTATGTGTGGGCCACCAACCAGCAACGCAACCTCACCGAGTTCCCGTGGTCCGAACTGAACTTCCTCGATCACCATGAACGCAAGCGCGGACTCTCGGCGCTGGCCGCCTTCACGGGCACCCGCGCCACCTTCGGCGGCGAGACGCCGCAACAGCTCACCGGCGCGTGGGTGTCAGCCGACATCTTCGACGTCCTCGGCATCTCCCCGGCTCGCGGCCGCCGGTTCGAACCGGCCGACATGTTGCCCGGGGCGCCGCCGGTCGTCGTGCTCAGTCACAAGCTCGCCCACGCACGCTTCGGCTCGCTCGACGCCACCGGCCAGTCGCTGGTGATCGACAGTGAGCCGACCACGGTGATCGCGGTGCTGCCAGAGGGCGTCCGCTTCCCCGCCGCCGATGGCGAGTTCTGGCAGCCGCTGACCATCGATCGCGCCACCAGCTCGCGCGGCTCCAACTACCTGTCGATGATTGGGCGGCTTGAACCGGGCGCGACGCCGGAATCCGTTGCCGCCCACATGAGCCAGGTCGCGATCGACCTGGAACGAGAGCATCCGGCGACGAACTCCGGGTACCGCGTGGCGACGGTTCCGGCGGCCCGGCAATTGACGCGGGCGGCCCGGCGCGTTGTCCCGGTGCTCGGGCTGGCGGCGGTGGCGATTTTCCTGCTGGCCGCCACGAACATCGCCAGCCTCGTGGTGGTCCGCACCGCGGGTCGCCAGGCGGAGCTGTCGGTGCGAGCCGCCCTCGGCGCCAGCCGCTCCCGGCTTTCACGGCAACTGCTGACGGAACACCTGCTGTTGGCCGGCCTCGCCGCCGTCGCGGGCACCGGGGTCGCATGGGGATTGCTCCGTCTGCTCGCGCTCAGCCGGCTGGTGCCGGTACACCAACTGGAGCGCGCCCGGCTGGACGCACCGGTCCTGTTGTTCCTGTTTGCATTGATGGCACTGACCGCGGCGACACTCGGATGGGTGGTGTCGCGCCGCGTCATGAGTGCCGCGCAGATCGGCACCGGCCAGCGATCGCAATCGGCCACTCGCAAGGTCGTCCGCCTCCGACACGTGCTGGTCGGCATCGAGGTCGGCGCCGCGGTCGTGCTGCTCGCCGCGGCGGCATTGCTCATCCAGAGCGCGGCCCGTCTGGTGACCGAGGACCCCGGCTTTCGCACCGAAAACGTGATCACGTTCCAGGTTGGCCTGCCACCGGCCCGCTATCCGGATGTGGCGGCCCGCGGACGTTTCCTCGACGCCGTGGTCGAGAAACTGGCAGCCGTGCCTGGTGTGGCCCAGGCGTCCTCTGCCGCTTACCCGCCCATGACGCCCATGCGCGCCACGCGTCGTTTCGCCGTCGATGGCAGGCCGCTGCCAGCCCCTGGGTCCGAGCCGCTGGCCATCGACCTGCCGGCCGGCCCCGGCTACGCCGCCATCATGGGCCTGCGGGTGATCGACGGCCGCTGGATCGAAGCCCGCGATCGCACCGATGCGCCTCCGGTGGTCGTGATCAGCGAGTCATTCGCCAGCCAGCATTTTGCCGGGGAGCGCGCCGTCGGAAAGCGGCTGCGCTACTACAACGGCCGGCCCGGCCTGCCACCGCCGCCCATGCCCGAGATCATCGGGGTCGTCTCCGACGTGCGCCAGTACGGAATGGCGGAGGCGGCGAGTGCGCAGATGTACGTTCCGCATCTCCAGCGGCCGTGGACCTTCACGAGTTTCTTCGTGCGCACGGCCGGTGATCCGCGTTCGGTGTTGGCCGGCCTCGCCGGCGCCGTTCGCGCCGTGGATCCCGAGCGGCCGGTGGAAGACATGCGCATGCTGGGAGAACTGGTGAGTGACTCGACTCAAGCACGGCGCGCCTTGAGCGCGCTGCTGGCGCTGGCCGCGGTGGTGGCCCTGCTGATTTCGACCATTGGTGTTTACGGGGTGACGGCCGCGACGACCGCCGCGCGAAAACACGAGCTGGCGATCCGGACCGCGATTGGCGCCGACCGGCCCGGCTTGTTGCGCCTGGTCATCGGCCAGAGCATGGTGGCTGCCACGCTGGGGGTCGTCGCCGGTGTGATTGCCGCGGCGGCGACGGCCACCGCGCTCGAGTCGGTCTTGTACGAAGTGCAGGCCCGCGACCCCGCGACGCTGGCCGGCGTGGGCGCGGTGCTGCTCGGCATTTGCTGGGTCGCGACCTATCTTCCGGCGCGGCGGGCACTTACAGCCAACCCGGCCGAGGCGCTGCGGGCCGACTAGACCCCGGGCGTGTTACAATTCCTAGCAGTCCACGTATACGACTGCTAATGAGTAGCCCTGCCCTTTCGGACCGCACGCGGCGCATTCTGGCAACCTTGGTTCGCTCCTATATCGAGACGGGCGAACCGGTGGCATCGGCGGCGCTCGCCCAGAAAGCCGGCTTGAATTTGTCGTCGGCGACGGTGCGCAACGTGCTCGCCCAGCTCGAGGAAATGGGCTACGTGTGGCAGCCGCACACCTCGGCGGGCCGCGTGCCCACCGACACCGGCTATCGCTGCTACGTGGACATGCTGATCGAAGGCCGGCGCGCCACCAAGGACGTCTCGGCCGTGGAGGCACGCTTGCGGCAAGAGGCCGGCGATGACCCGCTCATGGACGACCTGCTGTCGTCCACCTCGCACGTCCTGTCGGAGGCGAGCAAGAGCGTCGGATTCGCGATTGCCCCGCCCAACGCCGACGCGCTGTTCCAGCGCATTGAGTTCGTGCCGCTCAGCGGCAATCGCATTCTCGTGGTGGTGGTGGCCAGCGGCAACCAGGTGTCGCAGAAGACCGTCGACATCGGCGAGTCGGTCACGGCGTCGGAACTGACCCAGGCCGCCAACTTCCTGAACTCCGAGTTTGCCGGCCGTACCCTGCAGCAAGTGCGCGACGGCGTCGTCGACCGGCTGAAGCAGGAGCGGTCGCTGTACGACCAGTTGCTGGGCCTCGCGTTGCGCCTGGCCAGCAGTTCGTTCGCGAACCTCGAGCGGCCCACGGCCGTCTACATTGACGGGGCGTCGAGCCTGCTGGAAGAAGTCGTCCAGGCCAGCGGCATTTCGGCGGCGACCCTGCGCGGCCTGTTGCGCATGGTCGAAGAAAAGCAACGGCTGGTCGGCATCCTGACCGAATACATCGACGGCCCCGGCCTCACGGTGGTGATCGGGGCGGAACACAGCGACCCCGAGTTGCGGCCGTTCAGCCTGATTGCCGCCACCTACTTCGACGGCCGCAGCACCGGCACGGTCGGGATCATTGGCCCGACGCGCATGCGCTACTCGAAGGCCATTAGCGTGGTCGACATTGCCGCACTCGCCGTCGCCAGGGTGCTGCGGGACGTAAATTGATTTAGGAGTTGAAAGTTGACGAGTTGATAGTTGGCAGTTGAAGTTACGAGTTTCAGTGGCAGTTTCAGTTCAAAGTGGTCACGCCGCGTCAGCAACTCCTTTGAGCGATAGCCTGAAACCGCAAACTGAAACTGCAACTGCAACTGGAACTGCAACTTTCAAATTCAACTACCAACTACCAACTACCAACTTTCAACTGTCAACTAACAAGCAACCCGCAATGAGCGACGAAACCAACGAGCCACAATCCCCTGACAGTCCTGCGACCGACGCTGGTCCGCTCGACCCGCCCGATGCGGGCACGCCCGCCGAAGCGATCAAGCGCGAGCGCGATGACCTGCACGACCGCCTGCTGCGCAAGACCGCGGAGTTCGACAACTTCCGCAAGCGCGTCGACCGCGACCGCAAGGACATGATCGAGTGGGCGGCCGCCGACGTCTTGAACGACGTGCTGGCGATTGCCGACGACTTCGACCGCGCGCTGGCCGCTGACGCGCCGCCCGAGGCGCAGCAATACAAGGCCGGCCTGGAACTGATCCAGCGGCAACTCGCCGACCTGCTCAAGAAGCGCGGCGTGACGGTCATTGAGGCGCTCGGCGCCGACTTCGATCCGCACTTCCACCAGGCCGTGGCGTACGAGGAAGTGGCCGGCGCTCGCGACGGCGAAGTGGTTGACGTGCTGGCCAGGGGTTACAAGCTCGGGGAACGCTTGCTGCGCCCAGCCATCGTGAAGGTCGCGAAAGCATCGTGAGCAAGCGCGACTACTACGAGATCCTCGAAGTCTCGAAGACGTCCACGGACCAGGAGATCAAGAGCTCCTACCGGCGCCTGGCGCTCAAGCTCCATCCCGACCGCAACCCCGGCGACAAGCGCGCCGAGGAGCAGTTCAAGGAAGCGGCCGAAGCCTACGCCATCCTCAGCGACGCCGAGAAGCGCACCCGCTACGACCGGTTCGGTCACGCCGGCGTCGGTGGCGGTCCGCAGGGCTTCGACCCGTCGCAGTTCTCCGGGTTCGAAGACATCTTCGGCGGCCTCGGCGACATCTTCGGGTTTGGCGGCTCACGCCGCGGCGGGCCCCAGCGCGGCTCGGACCTGCGCTACGACCTCGAGATCAAGTTCGAGCAGGCCGCCAAGGGCGTCGAAACGCACATCCAGATTCCGCGCCAGGAAACCTGCGACAGCTGCAAGGGGTCGGGCGCGGCGCCGGGCACTTCGCCCACGACCTGCCCCGGCTGCCGCGGCGCGGGCCAGGTTCGCTTTCAGCAGGGCTTCTTCACCATGGCCCGCACCTGCAGCCAGTGCCGGGGCGCCGGCAAGGTGATCGCCAAGCCGTGCCAGACCTGCCGCGGCACGGGCACGACCGAGCAGACCCGCAAGCTGACCGTGAAGATCCCGGCCGGCATTGCCACCGGGCAGCGGCTGCGCCTGACCGGCGAAGGCGAATCGGGCACGCAGGGCGGACCGACCGGCGATCTTTACGTCGTGATCTTCGTGCAGGATCACGAGTTCTTCCAGCGCGACGGCAACGATCTGCACTGCGCGGTGCCGCTCGCGTTCACGACCCTCGCGCTCGGCGGCGAAATTAAGGTACCGGGCCTCGACGGCGACGAGACCGTCAAGATTCCCGAAAGCACCCAGACCGGCACCACCTTCCGCCTGCGCGGCAAGGGCATGCCCGACGTCTCGGGCCGCGGCCGCGGCGACATTCTCGTGACCGTCACCGCTGTCACGCCGAAGAAGTTGTCGAAGGAACAGAAAAAGCTGCTCGAGCAACTCGCCGAGACGCTGCCCGAGCAGAAGGTCAAGCCCGACGCCCGCGAAGACGACGACCGCGGCATCTTCGGTAAGGTGAAGGACATTTTTGGGTAATCGCACCTGGCCGGCGCTGGTTCTCCGGGCCAGCGTCGTGGACGACTCTGAAGACATGGTGTCCGCGGTCCTCACCGACTACTCACCGGTCGCCATCCACGATCTCGCCGAGCGGCCGTTGCCGCCGGGCGGGCTGTGGGATCCGACCTACCCGCCCATTCCCGATCCGCCCCCGACGCCGCTGCACTGGAACATCTGCTTCAACGACGCGACCGAGCGCGACCAGGCCGCCGCGGCCATTCGCGAGGGGCTGCCCGATCTCGCCATCGAATCGGTCGACCTGCCAGACGACGACTGGGCCGCCCGCTCGCAGGCCACCCTGACCATGATCCACGCCGGGCGCTTCATCATCGCGCCGCCGTGGGATCTGCCGGCCGCCGATGTCGATGCGACGGTGATCGTGATCGAGCCGTCAATGGGGTTCGGCACGGGCCATCATGCGACGACCCGCATGTGCCTGCGGCTGTTGTCTGACCTGGATGTCTCGGACCTCACGGTGCTGGATCTGGGCACCGGCTCCGGCGTGCTGACCATGGCCGCCGCGCTCAGCGGCGCGCGTCGCGCGGTCGGGATCGACGTCGACGCCGACGCGATTCAGTCGGCGGAGTCGAGCGCGCGCATGAACACGCTGCCCGACACCATCACCTTCGAGGTGTCAGACTTCCGCACCTCGCCACCCGCCGCCGCCGACCTGGTGCTCGCAAACCTCACCGGCGGGATGTTGACCTCGAGTGGTGCGGCAATTGCCGTGCTGGTGAAGCGGGGCGGATGCCTGATCCTCAGCGGCTTCGACCACACCGAGATCGATGCCGTGCTCGCGGCCTTCCCGGGGTTCACCGAAGCCCAGCGCCTGGCGGAAGACAACTGGCAGGCCCTCCGTTTGAGCCGGCCCCGCTAGTCGTCCCTCCGCGCCAGCCCAACTATTTTTCCGCCAGCTGTTCGGTTTCGGCCCGGCCGGCGTTTCCTCCTATGCGACCAAAGTGACCTGCCCCAAAGGTCACCCCAAGGAGGTTCTGTTGGCGTTAGCAGCACTCAAGGCGGCATCGGGCGAGCGGCTTCCAGCGGTCAACGTGGCCCACCGGCCCCAGGTTCCGACCCCGGTCAGTCCCCATCCCCACGAGCTGCATCGCCTCTGCGTCGACGCCGTTGACCGGGCCATTGCCCACACGGCCAGGCGCTTCCGCCTGACCAGCGACGATGCCGCCGAGTTGCAGTCTGAGTTGTGGCTCAAGATCACCGCAGGACAAGGCCGAATCATCCGGCGATTCCGGGCCCAGGGCACTCTGGAAACCTATCTCACCCGCATCGCGCATCATCTCCTGCTCGACCTGCGCAACCGCTCCTGGGGACGCTGGCGGCCCTGTGTCGCCGCCCGGCAACTGGGCGCCTCCGGCGTGCTGTTCGATCGCCTGGTTCGCCGCGACGGCATGACCCTGGATCAGGCGCAATGCTGGTTTCGTACGGCTCACCCCGCCTCAGATTGGTCCGGACTCGCGGGCCTTCACGAGCAATTGCCCAAACGGCCACGACGAACATTCGTGCCCGCCGAGTTGGTCGACCAGCACCGTTGCGAGCCTCCGGTCGACCTCCAGGCGCACGCCGAAGCCGCCCGCGACCGCCAGCGCACCTTGATCCTGCTCAAGCGGGCCCTGCGGTCACTGCCCCCCACCGACCAGCACCTTCTGATCCGGCGCTATGTGGACGACGCGACCGTCTCGGCGCTGGCGGAGGACGGGCTGGGGGAAGCAAGACCGTTGTACCGGCGCTGCGAACGGTTGCTACGAACCGTCCGCCACGCACTCGAACGCGACGGCGTCACGCGCGAGTCACTCGACGCGTGGATCGGCGCGGCGCGTGACCACGAGTGTGCCCTGTGACGAAGGCCAGCGGGATACTGACGCCACAAGAGCACCGCGTGGCCATGGCGGTGTCGCTCGGATGGCGCAACAAGCGCATCGCCGAGTCGCTTAGCATCGCGGAGCGCACCGTGAAGAAGCACGTAGCCAACGCGTGCCGGAAGGCGGACGTTGAAGGGCGTGTGCAACTTGCCCTGTGGATGGCCCACCGGATATCCCCGCCTTGAATCGGATAGGATGCCGGCGACACGCCCATGGATCGTTCGCCCCCTCGAACCCCAGGCCCCGTCGATCACGCCGCCGGTGTGGAGTCCACCAGCTACTGCCCAGTTGCTGATGGCGAACAACCGCCTCGAGCCGGCATTGGCCGAGTCGAGGGTGGCACTACAACTCGAGCCCAACGCCTCGCGCGATAGCGCGACCGCCTATGCCAACCGGCGGCTGTCACCGGATCGGTTGGCGTTTGTCGAACTGGCACGCGGACGCAGCGACCGCGCCCTCTCCCTGCTGCAGGAATCGGTTGAGGCGCGCCTGCCGTCAGCGATCTGGATCGGCGTGGACCCGCGCTTTGACCCGCTCCGCGCGGTCCCGGCGTTCCAGGACTTGATTCGACAACTGCAGTTCACCAGCTAACACCATCCAGGAGGATGCACGGCGAGTGCCCTGGCGATCACTTCACCGGCCGCTGGCTGCCCTTCTCGCGCGCGGCGTTCCAGTTCTCGACCACTCGTCGCAGCTCCTTGAACGGATCAGGGCTGTCGTCCACCTGGAAGCGGAGCACGGTGTCGTTGTTCAGCCACACCCCGCCGCCCTTCTTGACGATCACCATCGATGCGGCCTGCATGCCGCGGGTATCGCCGCCGGCGGCCTGGCCGGCATCGAGCGCCGCCATCAGCCGCAGGGAGAGGTGGCCCTTGGTTTCCTCGAACGCCTTGATCATCCCCTCGACCACCGCTGGACCGGCAAGGATGTTGCCCTGCGCGGTGCTGAACTTGCCTTGCTTGTGCCCCGCCCACGTGCTGGCCTTGGGCCCGGTGAACACGGCGGTGTTGCCCTGGAGATCGATCACGGCAAACTGGCGGCCCTGCTTGGTCCAGCGTTCGGGCTGCGGATCGGGGTCGCTCTCCCAGATGGCCTTGATGATGGCGTCGGGCTTCATCCCGGCCTTCAAGAGCGCGATGCCTTTCGGTCCGTAGCTCACATCGACAATCGCCTGCGTGGCGACCACGCCGGCGTCGGCATCGGCGGTCAGCACGCCGGTCAGCGAGAACACGCGCGACTGCACGGCACCACCGACCTCGCCCGTGTCCGGGTCATACCCGAGAATGGAGAACGTCGCCACCGGTGGCGGCATGCCAGTCGGGTCCTGGGCAAGAACGGTCCGGCTAACCACCTTCGCCGAGGCTCCGGCGGTCAAGAAGCCGGACGCCACAACCAGCCCTACCAGCCCTACCCGCCCTTTGACTCTCATCACAGTTCACTCCAGGTCGTTAACAAGGCCGTCAATGCCACCAGGGGCGCCGCGTCAGCACGCAACGTGCGGCCGCCAAGCGACATGGCCATCGCCCCGGAAGCTAGCGCCGCCGTCAGTTCGGCAGCCGTCCACCCGCCCTCTGGGCCCACTATCACATGCGCCGCAGCCGGTTTGGGAATCTCCTGCACGGGTCGTGTGCCCCCGCCGGCAGCAGGCTCGACGCAGACCAGCCGCACGGCGTCCACCGGCTGCGCGAAGTAGCCGGCCAGCGTCTGCGCGGGCGCCACGATCGGCACGACTGCCCGCCCGCACTGCTTGGCCGACGACACGGCAATGCGCTGCCACCGCGCCACGCGTTGGCTCTTCTCCACGGTCGACAGGGTGATCTCGCTGCGGTCGCTCACCACGGGGCGAATGCCGGTGGCGCCCAGCATCACGGCGTCGCGAACAACGTCGTCCATTTTGTCGGCCTTGAGCACGCTGATGACCAAGTCGATCGGCAGGCCGATCTCCGGCGCCGGCGCGACTGGTTCGATCGCGCGCACTGAGGCCGACCGCTTCCCCGCTTCGACGACTTCGGCCCGCCACAACCCGCCGCGGCCGTCCAACACCTCCACCTCGGCCCCGATCCCCAGCCTCAACACGCGCACCAGATGCTCGGCCTCATCGTCGGGCACCGGCACGCTCGCCGCGGCAGCATCGAGGTCGGGCACGTAGAAACGCGGGCGCACGCGGAGAGTATACTCATGCGCACAGATGTTCTTTCGCGGACAAACGGTCGGGAAGTACCGCATCCTCTCCCCTCTTGGCAGCGGCGGCTTTGGCAGCGTCTACCTCGCCGAAGACACCTGGATCGACAAGAAGGTGGCGATCAAGGTCCCGCATCGCCAGAACATCGACTTCAGCGAACTGCTCCGCGAACCCCGCCTGCTGGCCACGCTCAGCCATCCCAACATCGTCACGGTGCTCACGGCCGAGAAGCAAGACGATGTGTTCTTCATCGTGATGGAGTACGTGCCGGGCGACACGCTCGAGGCCGTGATCGATCGCGATGGCACGCTGGACCTCGCCCGCGCGCTCGACTACACCTGCCAGATCTGCAACGCGATGGACCACGCGCACAAGCACGGCGTCATCCATCGCGACCTGCGGCCGGGCAATGTGCTGGTGACCGGGCAGGGGCTGATCAAGGTCGCCGACTTCGGCACCTCGCGCTTCCTCGAGATCGCGGCACATGGCACGACGGTGATCGGCAGCCCGCCGTACATGGCCCCCGAGCAGTTCCAGGGCAAGGCGGTGTTTGCCTCGGACATCTACTCGCTCGGCGTGACCATGTACCAGATGTTCACCGGTGTGCTCCCGTACGACACGCCGATGCCGGCCGACCTCGACAAGTTGATGCGCGGCGAACTGGCATCGCCGCCGAAGCTGAAGAACCCGAAGCTGCCCAAGGCGATCAGCGACATCGTGATGAAGGCGATCGCCGCCGACATCCCGTCGCGCTACCAGCGCGCCTCGGACCTGCTGGATGCGGTGCTCGCGGCCCGTCAACCGGCCCCAAGCCCGGCGGGCCGGCGTCCCTGGCGGCCGGCCCCGGGTGCGGCCAGCACCGCGTCGGACGAGGTCCAGGACATCCAGGCCCGCCTCAAGGCACGCGAAACCGTGCAGGCCAAGTTCTGCTGGAAGTGCGGCAAGGCCCTGGCGGCCCGCGCCGACGTCTGTCCCTTCTGCTCCGAACGCCAGTAGGCAACCCGGAAGGGTTGCCTCCACCAACGACTGCCCCGCCACATGTGGCGGCCGCCTTCAGGCGGACCTCAGCCCGGAGTACAATCCGCCATCATGGCATTTGCGGGAACCGGCAAAATCTGGATGAACGGGTCGCTGGTGGACTGGCAGGACGCCACCATCCACGTCGCCTCACACGCGCTGCACTACGGCACCGGCGTCTTCGAGGGCATTCGCGCCTACGACTCGAAGACCGGCACCAACATCTTCCGTCTCGAGCCGCACATGCGCCGGCTGATGGACTCGTGCCGCGTCTATCGCATGGAGCCGCGCTGGTCGCAGGCCGAGCTCTCGCAGGCGGTGCTCGACACGGTCCGCGTCAACGGCTTCAAGAGCTGCTACATCCGGCCGCTGGTCTACCGCGGCTACGACTCGCTGACGCTCGATCCGCGGCCGTGCCCGGTTGACGCCTCGGTCGTGGTCTGGGAATGGAGCCTGATGATGGGCGCCGAGGCCCTGGAGCACGGCATCGACGTCGGCGTCAGCTCGTGGACCCGTCTCGCGCCAAACACGTTGCCGGCGCTCGCCAAGGGCACGGCGAACTACGCCAACTCCGCCCTCATCAAGATGCAGGCGGTGCTCGACGGCTACGCCGACGCGATCGCGCTCGACGAGAGCGGGTTGCTCAGCGAAGGCAGCGGGCAGAACCTGTTCCTGGTGCGGGACAACGTGATCTATACCCCCTCGCTCGGCTCGTCCGTGCTGCAGGGCATCACGCGCGAGACGGTCATCACGCTCGCCGCCGACCTGGGTTTCACCGTGCGGGAAACGTCCCTCCCGCGCGAGTTTGTCTACCTCGCGGACGAAGCGTTCTTCTGTGGCACGGCGGTCGAGATCACCCCCATTCGCTCGATCGACAAGATCACCGTCGGCAACGGCCAGCGCGGACCGGTGACCGAAGCCCTGCAACAGCGGTTCTTCGGCATTCTCCGCGGCGAACTGCCCGACACGCACAACTGGCTCACGCCGGTAGGAGTTGCCGCCTTCGCCGAGGCTTCGGCGGGCCAGGCCAGCTAGTCAACAATCTGGGGGACCGATGCACGTCAACGACCTGCTGAAACTCGCTGTCGAGAAGGGCGCCTCCGACCTGCACCTGAAGGTCGGCAGCTACCCCATGGCCCGCATCCACGGACACCTGGCCCCGGTGTCGGCGGAGAAGCAACTCAATCACGAAGACCTGGTCGAGATGGCCGCGTCGATCATGTCGACCGCCCAGCGCCAGAAATTCAAGGACTCGCAGGAAGTGGACCTGGCGTACAGCGTCCCCGGCCTGGGGCGCTTCCGCTGCAACGTGTTCCAGCAGCGCGGCACCATCGGCTGCGTCCTGCGGGTCATTCCGGTCAACGTCAAGAGCCTCGACGAACTGGGCCTGCCGCCCGTGCTGAAGAAGATTGCCGAGGAAGAGCGCGGCCTGGTGCTGGTGACCGGCACCACCGGCAGCGGCAAGAGCACGACGCTGGCCGGGATGATCGACTACATCAACAAGACCCGCACTTCGCACGTCATCACGATCGAAGACCCGATCGAGTACCTGCACCGCGACAACCAGTGCATCATCAACCAGCGCGAGATCGGCGTCGACACGCGGTCGTTCGCCTATGCGCTGCGCAGCGCCCTGCGCCAGGACCCGGACGTGATCCTGGTCGGCGAAATGCGCGACATGGAAACCATCGAGACGGCGATGCACGCCGCCGAGACCGGCCACCTCGTCTTCTCGACGCTGCATACGCTCGATGCGACCGAGACCATCAACCGCATCATCTCGGTCTTCCCGCCGCACCAGCAGAAGCAAATCCGCCTGCAACTGGCGTCGGTGCTGCGGGCGGCCATCGCCCAGCGCCTGATTCCGCGCCAGGACGGCGTCGGCCGCGCCCCGGCGGTTGAGGTGCTGGTCGCCACCCCGTTCATCAAGGACTGCATCGTCGACAAGGACAAGACGCACCTGATTGCCGGCGCCATCGCGCAGGGCACGTCACAGTACGGCATGCAGACCTTCGATCAGTCGATCTTCAGCCTGTACCAGGAAGAGTTGATCAGCTACGACGAGGCGCTGCGCTGGGCCTCGAACGTGGACGAGTTCAAGCTGCGGGTGCAGGGCATTTCAAACACCGCGGATATGTCGCGCGACCAGATGGCCGGCACCATCTTCGCCAGCCCGGCCAGGCCCGGCGCGAAGCCGGGCGCGGCCGCGGCGGCCAAGCCGGCGCCCAAGCCGCCGGAGATTACCCGGTTCGGACAGTGAGGTCCGGCTAACAGCCTTCGCCAAGGCTACGGCCGGTCAAGAAGCCGGACACCACATGGCGGTATGGTCCGGCTAAAGCCGGACACCACATCGATGTAGCATCCGCCTTTAGGCGGATAATCAGATCGTGGCTGACGCCTATCTCACCGCGCTGACCATGCTCTCGCGCCGGGAGCTGTCCGAATCACAGATCCGGACGCGCCTCGCCCGCCGCGAGTTCGAAGACGACGAGATCGAGGCGGCCGTGGAACGGCTGCGGCAGGACGGCACGGTGAACGATCGGCGGGTGGCGCTGGCCGCCGCCCGGCTGGAAAGTAGCGTCCGCCACCGCGGCCGGGCCCGCGTCATCCAGAAGCTGCGTTCGCTCGGCATCGACGGCGACGTCGCCGAATCGGCCGTCAACGAAGTGTTCGAGGAGGTTGACGAAGGGGCCCTGCTCGATCGCGCCCTGGAGCGGCGCCTGCGCGGCACAACCCCCAAGGATCTCGACGACAAAGGCCGCGCCCGCATCGTCCGCGGCCTCGCCGCCCAGGGGTTTGCCTTCGACGCCATCATGAAACGGCTCCGTCCGCCTTCGCGCTAGGCGCTTCGGCGAGACAAGGGGCTTACAATAGAGCGATGCATCCGGCGGAGATTCGCGCTTCCTTCCTGAAATACTTCGAACATCACGGCCACCGCGTGGTCCCCAGCAGCCCCCTGCTGCCCGGCGACGACCCCACGCTGCTGTTCACCAACGCCGGGATGAACCAGTTCAAGGACGTGTTCCTCGGCCGCGAGAAGCGCGACTACGCGCGCGCGGCCACGTCGCAGAAGTGCATGCGCGTCAGCGGCAAGCACAACGACCTCGACAACGTCGGGCCTTCGCTGCGCCACCACACCTTTTTCGAGATGCTCGGCAACTTCTCGTTCGGCGATTACTTCAAGCACGACGCCATCGAGCTGGCGTGGAACCTGCTGACCAAGGAATGGAAACTGGATCCGGCGACGCTGTACGTGACGGTGTTCAAGGGGGCGCCGGGCATTCCCCGGGACGAGGACGCGTACCAGCGCTGGCTCGACTTCGTGCCCGCCGACCACATTGGCGAGCTGGGGATGGCCGACAATTTCTGGGCGATGGGCGACACCGGGCCGTGCGGCCGCTGCTCGGAGATCTACGTTGACCGCGGCACCCAGGTCTCCGGTACCGGCAACTTCGTCGTTGACGTCGAATCCGGCAGCGAGCGGTTCGTTGAAATCTGGAACAACGTGTTCATGGAGTTCGAGCGCAACGACCAGGGCACGTTGACGCCCCTGCCGGCGCCCTCGATCGACACCGGCATGGGCCTCGAACGGATCTCGGCGGTCATGCAGGGCACCATGTCGAACTACGACACGCCGCTGTTCATGCCGCTGCTAACCGCGATCGGCGAGCAGTCGGGACACCAGTACGGCAAGTCGATGTCGGCCACCGATGTCTCGATGCGGGTCGTCGCCGATCACGTGCGCGCCGCCACCTTCCTGATCGCCGACGGCGTGGTGCCCTCCAACGAGTGGCGGGGCTACGTGCTGCGCAAGATCATGCGTCGCGCGATGCGCCATGGCCGCAAGCTCGGCCTGCACGAGCCCTTCCTGTTCTCGCTGGCCGACGTCGTGGTGCGCGAGATGGGCGGCGCCTACCCGGAGCTGAAGGCCGGTCGCGATGCGGTCGTGCTGGTGATCAAGAGCGAAGAAGAGCGCTTCGACGCCGTGCTGACCGGCGGCCTCCCCCGCCTCGAAGAGGTCCTCGAACGCGCCGCCAGGACCACCACGGTCGTGCCGGGCGACGAGGCCTTCAAGCTGTATGACACCTTCGGCCTGCCCCGCGACTTCATCGAAGACCTGGCGGGCAACCAGGGCCTGCGGTTCGATGCCGAAGGGTTCGACGCGGCGATGGAGGGCCAGCGCGTCAAGGCGCGCGCCGGTGGGTCCTTCGACAGCAAGAAGGGCGACGACTTCACCTTCATGTCCGATGACGAGCGCGAAGAGCTCCGCGCCGTCGGCGATCACTTCGACGGCTACGCCGACACGGCGCTGAAAGGCGTGCCGGTCCTGGCGCTGTTCAACGATCAGAAGACGTCGGTCACGTCACTCGAGGCCGGCGAGAACGGCTACGTGGCGCTTGGCAAGACCCCGTTCTACCTGGAGGCTGGCGGCCAGGTGTCGGACCAGGGCTGGATGGAGCCCGCCTCGGGCCAGCGCTCGCGCGTCACCGGCGTTTCGCGACTCGGTCCCGGGCTGCCGCGGCTGCACCGCGTCGAGAACATCGAGGGCCGGCTGGCGCTGCGCGACCTGGTCTCGACGCACGTCGACACCAGCCTGCGCGATGCCACGCGCCGCAACCACACGGGCACGCACCTGCTGCACGCGGCGCTGCGCAAGGTGCTCGGCCCGCACGTCAAGCAGGCGGGATCCCTCGTGTCTCCCGATCGCCTGCGCTTCGACTTCCAGCACTTCTCGGCGCCGACGCCCGAGCAGCTCGCCGAAGTAGAGCGCATCGTCAATGCGGCGATCCTGAAGAACGAGACCGTCAACACGGCCGTGCGCAATACGCAGGAGGCGATTGCGTCGGGCGCCATGGCGCTGTTCGGCGAGAAGTACGGCGACAAGGTCCGCGTGGTGGCCGTCGGCGATGGCTCGTTCAGCACCGAGCTGTGCGGTGGCACGCACGTGCGCGCGACGGGCGACATCGGCTCGTTGCTGATCACCGCGGAGTCCGGCGTCGCCGCCGGCGTGCGGCGCGTCGAGGCCCTCACCGGCCTCGGCGCACTCGATTTCGCGCGAGGCGCGATTCGCGATCTGAATGTGGCGCGCGCGTATGCACCTCCGGGCCCACTCGAGCACTGGCTCGATGCGCAGGGCAAGCTGGTGACCCGCCTGCAGAAGGAGAACCAGCAGCTCAAGACCAAGCTGGCCCTGGGTGGCGGTGGTGGCGCCAAGGATGACGACCAGGTGGAGATCGCCGGCGCGACGTTCATCGCGCGCGAGGTCAAGGACGTCGACAAGGAATCGCTCCGCGCCCTGGCCGACACCCTGAAGTCGCGCCTCAAGAGCGGCGTCGTCGTGCTGGCCGCCGCCATGCCCGACGGCAAGGTGGCGCTCATCGCCACGGTGACTCCCGATCTCGCCAAGAAGGCTCCCGCCGGACAACTGGTGAAGCAGCTGGCCCCCATCGTCGGCGGGGGCGGGGGCGGCCGCGCCGACTTCGCCGAGGCCGGCGGCAAAGAGCCGGCGAAGATAGCGGAATTGCTCAAGGAAGCTCGACTGCTGACGGAGAAGCTGCTGGGGGCCTGACGCGGACGAGGCCTGTGCTTCCGGACCAAAGTCGCCGATAAGGTAGACTAAAGGTCCTTGAAAGGCAGCCTCCTTATCCTCGCGTTGACCCTCGGCCTGGCTTCGCCGGCATTCGCGCAGATCTATTCCTGGCGCGACGCCGACGGCAAGCTGGTGTTGTCGGATCGGCCGCGCGAGGATCGCGGCGGCATGAGCACGTATGAGGTCCCCGGCTCGTCCGGCGTGCGCGCCACCAAGCCTCTCGCCGTCAAGAAAAGCGCGTTGTACGACAGCTCGATCAACGAGCATTCGCAGCGCATGGGCGTGTCGGCAGACCTGGTTCGCGCCGTCATCCAGGTGGAATCGGCCTTCAACCCTTCGGCGGTCTCCACCAAGGGGGCCATGGGCCTGATGCAGCTGATGCCGGCCACCGCTCGCGAACTGGGCGTCGCCAACCCATTCGAGCCCGACCAGAACATCCGGGGCGGGGTGACCTACCTGAAGCGCTTGCTCAACCGCTACAACCAGAACGTGGAACTGGCCCTGGCCGCGTATAACGCCGGCATGGGGAACGTCGAGAAGTACGGCGACGTGCCGCCCTTCAAGGAGACCCAGAACTACGTCAAGAAAATCACCGGTGCGGCCCCCTCGGCCCCGCCCAGCGCCATCTACAAATGGATGGAACTGGTGAACGGCAAGCCGGTCGCCCGCTATTCGAACAAGCCCCCGGCCTCTGGCGCCTACGAGTTGGTCAGTCGGCGCTGAGGGTGCTATGATTACGTGTTTAGCATCCCTTTGAGATTGAGGTCTGTGACGTGGCGAAGAGAAACAAGTCGGCCCTGAAGGCCAATCGGCAGAACGTGAAGCGGCGCGAACACAACCGTGAGTTGCGCTCCAAGCTCCGCACCGGCCTGAAGGCTGTCCGGAAGTCACTCGACGACAAGAATGTCGAAGGCGCCAAGGCTGCGCTGAAGACGCTGCAGTCGCTCGTCGACAAGATGGCCACGAAGGGCATCATTCACAAGAACACCGCGTCGCGCCTGAAGTCGCGCCTCGCCGCCAAAGCCGCGAAGTAGGGACGGGTCGCTAGACCCGTCCGTGCCAGAAGGGCGGCACTTTAGTGCCGCCTGACTCCTCCCCCCAATCAGGCTCGCCGACCAACCTTTCGCCGGTGACCTGCGTCTAAGTCTACATAGGTAGATTAATATAGACGCCATGCGGCTGACCTACCCCACTGCCCTTGTCCTCCAGGCCTTGCTCGATGGCCGGCACCATGGCTTCGACATCATGGACGCGACCGGCCTACCAAGCGGAACGGTGTACCCGATTCTCCGGCGTCTCGACGCCGAAGGTTTCGTGCGCTCACGGTGGGAAAAGGAGGGCGTTGCCCGCAAGCAGCAGCGCCCGGCGCGGCGGTACTACGAACTGACGGCCGGCGGCGGCACCATGGCCCGTGAGGCGGTGGCACGGGCACGGGGCCTGGCTGTCGCCGGGACCAAGCTGCTGCGTCCGGTTGAAAGCGAGGGTTGATGACGCCCCAGTCACGCGCGTACCGCCTGATCGACCTCGCCGCCCTCCTGGTACCCGCGCGCCTGCGCGACGACTGGCGGCGCGAGTGGACGGCCGAACTGGCATCGGTGTCGGACCCGCACGCCCCCCTGGTGCGGCATGCGCTCGGGGCCTTCAGCGACGCCTTCTGGATCCGCCAGCGAGAGATCGCCGATCTGCAGGCGATCGACGACCTGCGGCACGGCTTCCGGCAATGGCGGCAGCAGGCTGGATTCGCCGTCACCGCCGTCGGCATTCTTGCGCTCAGTATGGCCGCCTCGGTCACAGCGTTCAGCGTGGTGTCGCAGATCCTCCTGCGGCCACTGCCGTACCACGAGCCCGAGCGTATCGTGACCGTTTGGGAGCGACTGCCCTCGGCAGCTGGTCGAAGCGATGTCGCGCCGGGCAATTTCCTCGACTGGCGTGAGCGCGCCACGAGTTTCACGAAACTGGCGGGCGTCGAGCCTTACAGCTTTGACTACACTGGCGGAGAACGTCCTGAAGTCGTCAGGGCGGTGCTCGTCACCGAAGGCTTCTTCGAAACCTTCGGCATCACACCACAGGTGGGCCGCTTCTTCGTTCCGGAGGAGCACACGCGCGGCGGCGCCAGGGCCGCGGTCATGAGCGCTCGCTTCTGGCGGTCCCACTTCAATGCCGATCCCGCCATCGTCGGCAAGACGATTCCTCTTGATGACGGCCAGTTCCTGGTCGCGGGGATCCTGCCCGACGATTTCCTGCCGCACTTCCAGGAGGACGTGCCGGGACAAACCGGGTTGTACGTCGCGAAAGTGATCCAGGAGTTCGAGCCGCGCATTCGCACCGGCGGCTATTGGAGCGTGACCGGCCGGCTCAGGGACGGGGTGTCGCTGACACAGGCGCGCGTCGAGATGGATGCCATCGCCGCGCAGATCGAGACAGCGAATCCCCGCACCAACAAGGGCGTGCGCGCCGAGGTGATCACGCTCCGCGAGCACCTCGTGGGCGATGCCCGGCCGGCGGTCACGTTGTTCGGCGGCGCCGTGATCGCGGTGTTGCTGATTGCCTGCGTGAATGTCACGAATCTACTGCTTGCTCGCGGCGCGGTGCGGCAGCAGGAGCTGGCCCTCCGAATCGCGCTCGGCGCAAGTCGCAGACGGCTGGTCGGCCAGTTGCTCGTCGAGACCCTGCTCCTGGCGTCCGTGGCATCGGCCGGGGCGCTGTTCCTGGCGCACATGGCGATGCGGTCGCTCGCCACCTACGGTCCTCGCGAGGTGCTGTGGATCGACACGTTGCATGTCGATGGCTGGGCGATCGGCTTTGCCGTGCTCCTGGCCGTCGGCGTGACCCTGACGGCGGGGCTGGTGCCGGCGATCCGGCTGTCCGGGCTTGGTCTGCAGGCACCAGGACATCGCACGATGACCGGTGATCGATCGCAGCGCAACTTGCGATCCGTCCTTGTCATTGCCGAGGTCGCCCTGGCGCTGATGCTCGTGTCGGGCACCGGCCTGCTGCTGCGCAGCTTCGTCAACCTGCTCGACGTCGAGCCGGGATTTGATCGCCACAACGTGATGGTCATGCAGCTGTTCGCGTGGGATCGCAACCCTGGCCCCGCCGGACTGCGTGCCTTCCACGATCGCCTCACCGCCACCATTGCTTCGATCCCGGGCGTCCAGCACGTCGGTGTGGTCCAGGCCATGCCGTTCATCGAGTCGAACATCGACACCCAGGGGGCCATGCGACTGGTCGATCAACCGGCCCCGCCGCCGGGGGAGGGAATTCGCGCCTCGTACAACGTCGCCTCGCCTGGCTACTTCTCGGTCATGGCCGTCCGGCCGTTGAAGGGGCGGCTGCTCGACGACCGAGACGGGTCGGCCTCGCCCCGGGTCGCGGTGGTGAGTGAAGCCTTCGCCGAGCGCTACCTCAGAGACATCGAGCCGGTCGGACAACGTCTCGAGATGACCCGGCAGGGGAAACCCGTGACGATGGAGATTGTCGGCGTGGTGCCGGCGCTGCGCCACGAGCGCCTGGACGAGGCGCCGCGCGCCGAGGTGCTGTTGCCGTTCGCACAGTTCCCGACCGGATCGATCACGGTGGTGGCGAGAACCAGCGTGGATCCGGCGGCCCTGATCGACACCGCCCAGCGGGAAGTGTGGGCGTTCGACCCGCTGCAGACGTTCTATCGCACGGCCACGCTCGCGGAGCTCGTGGACAACACGTTGATCACGCGCCGCTTCGCATTGTTCGTCCTGACGGGATTCGCGGCCCTGGCGCTGCTGCTGGCCGCGGCCGGCCTGTACGGCGTGCTCAGCACGATCGCGTCGCAGTACCGCAAGGAGATCGGCGTCCGCATGGCGCTCGGCGCGGCCTGGCTCGACATCCTTCAGCTGGTCGTGAAACGCGGCCTGATGGTAGCCGCTGCTGGGGTCGCAGTCGGGCTGGCGGGCGTCATCGGAGGCGCGCGGCTGCTTCGCGGATTCCTGTTCAGCGTCGCACCGACCGACCCCGCCACGATCGGCGGAGCCGCTGCGCTGATGCTCGCCGTGGCGGCACTGGCCTGCTATGTGCCGGCCCGGAGGGCGGCGAATGCCGACCCGTGCGAATCGCTGCGGGTGGAGTAGAGGCGGGCTTCAGACCCGCCTGATCAGCGCCCGCAGATCTCGACGACCAGCCGTTCCAGCAGAAACCGTGGCGCCCCGACCGACGACTTGATCGCCAGGTCGGTGCGAAACACCGCGTCGAGGCTGTTCTTGACGCGCGTGTCGGGCCGCAGGCGAATGGCCGCCGCGCGAATCTGGCCCAGGATCATCGGCGGCTGCGCCCCGGCATCAATCTGCGCGGCAATCTCGCGCAACGCGCCGGCAGCATCGGCGTTCCAGATCGCCTTGCCCAGCGCGAAGTCCTCGCCCGGCTCGTTCTGCGGCATCACCAGGTCGCGGATGTGATTGGCGGTCAGCACCGATTCCCCCGCCGCATACAGCACCAGCTTTTCGATCTCCGCGCGAATGCGCCCCAGGCTCAGGCCGGTCGTATCGAGCAGCAGCGACAGCGCCTTGGGCTCGATCGTCAGCTCGTCCTTCTCGAGGCGCTTCTGAATCCACAGCGCCGCGTCTCGAGGCGAGTCGAGCGAGCCGCAGTCGACGCAGTCGGCTTTCTTGCGAAGCAACTTCACGAGACGGCGATTGCCGTCCAACCCGCCCGCGACAAACACCAGCGTCGTCATCGGCTCGGGCTTCTCGAAATAGGCTTCGAGCTCTTCCACCGGCGTCGTGCCGCGCTTGCCCTTTTTCGCATCGCCAAGGCCCGGCAACTCGTCCTCGTCCTTGGCGCCCCGCTTCGGCGACAGCAGGGTCTCGGCCTCGTGAATGATAATCACGCGCCGCGGCGACATCATCGGCAGGGTCCGGGCGGTGGACAGGATGTTGCCGATGAGCCCATCACGGCCGGCGGCGTTGCTGGCTTCGTTCGCGTAGAGGCTCTCGACGTTAAACGCGTGCAGCCCTTCGTCGACGACGGCGGCGAACTCCAGCGCCAGGTCGTGTCGCGACTGCAGGTCGTCGCCCTCGAGCAGGTAGAGCGGCGCCGTCTGGCCCGACTTGATCTGCTTGCGGACCTCGAGGACGGAGCTCAAAAGGCCTCGAGAATGGCGCTGACCACCGACTTGGCGAAGTCGGTCGCGATGCGATCGAACGCGGCGCGATTGCCGCCGACAATGGCTGAGAAATCCTGCGCGGTGCTGGTCGGTGAACCGAGGTCGTACTCTTCAGAGAACGACAACGCCGCGTTCTCCCACAGCGTCTTCTGCTGCTTCACGTCCTCGAACCCGACCTTGGCGACCATGGTGAAGCGATAGCGCGATGCCAGCTGCGCGTCGTTCAGGCCGACCGGCTGGGTCGACACCGACGTGATCTCGCCGCGGACGATGCCGTCGGCGCCGCCGTCGGATGGGATCACTTCGTAGCGGCCGCTGGCCTGGAACTCTTCACGGACCTTCTGCGTCAGGACCTGCTCGATGGTCGGAAAGGCCGTGGTGTTGCCGAACATCGGGATGCCGAGCGTCCTGATGTACTCCGGCAGGAACGAGCCCCGGCCGGCCAGCGCGTAGCCGCATGACGCGGCCCCGATGCCGGCGGCCATCACCGGTAGCGCTCGCAACGCCTGTCGTCTGGTAACCATCATCTTCGGAATATTAGGCCACAACCACCGAGACAAGGCGACCCTTGGCGATCACGACCTTCTTGATGACCTTGCCGGCGATATGCGCCTGGACGTTCGGGTCCGCCAGCGCCAGCGCCTCCAGGGCCTGATCGTCGATATCTGCCGCCACGACCACCCGGCCGCGCAGCTTGCCGTTGACCTGTACTGGGATCTCCAACTCCTCGGCCTTGGCCACAGCGGCCTCAAACGCCGGCCACGAGGCTCCGGCCAGGCCGTCCTGGTGGCCGTACGTCTGCCACAGCTCTTCCATGGTGTGCGGCGAGAACGGCGACAGCATCACGATCAGCGCTTCGATGGCCTCGCGCGCCACCTTCGGTGCCTGCGCCGACCGCTCGCCTTTATCGGTGAAGGCGTAGAGCTCGTTGACCAGCTCCATCATGGCCGACACGGCGGTGTTCATCTGCTGGCGGACGTCGATGTCCTGCGTCACGCGGCGAATGGTGTCGTGCGTCTTGCGCCGCAGGCCGCGCTCGGCGGCGGTCAGGCCGGCGTGGTCGATCGCCCCGCCGCCGCTCGCCACCACTTGCTCGCGCCACTGGTCGGCGGCGCGCCACACCCGGGCGAGGAAGCGGAAGCTGCCCTCGAGGCCCGAGTCGGACCATTCGACTTCCTTCTCGGGAGGGGCGACGAACATCACATAGAGCCGCAGGGCGTCGGAGCCGTACTTCTGGATCATCGAATCCGGATCGACGACGTTGCCCTTTGATTTCGACATCACCGCGCCGTCTTTCAGCACCATGCCCTGCGTCAGCAGGTGCGTGAACGGCTCGGTGTGTTCGGTCATGCCCAGGTCATGGAAAACGCGGGCAAAGAAGCGCGAGTAGATCAGGTGCAGGATGGCGTGCTCGACGCCGCCGCTGTAGAAGTCAACCGGGCACCAGTAGGCGACCTTCTTCGGGTCGAACGGCATCTGGTCGTTGTGGGCGTCGGCGAACCGGTAGAAGTACCAGGACGAATCGACGAACGTGTCCATGGTGTCGGTCTCGCGCCGGGCCGGGCCGCCACATTTCGGGCACGTGACGTTCACGAACTCCGGCACGCTGACCAGCGGCGAGTCGCCGCGGCCGGTGAACTCGGTGATGTTGGGCAGCGTCACCGGCAGTTGGTCATCCGGAACCGGCACCACCCCATCAACCGGGCAGTGAATCATCGGAATGGGCGTGCCCCAATACCGCTGGCGCGAGATGCCCCAGTCCTTCAGCCGGAACTGCACGGTGCCTTCACCAATGCCCCGCTCCTCGGCTTCTGCGGTGATGGCTTTCATGGCCTCGGGCGCGGACCTCCCGCTGTACTTGCCCGAGTCGATCAGCACGTCCTCGTCGTTCACGACCGGGACAATGGGCAGGCCATACTTCGTCGCAAACTCGCGATCGCGATCGTCGTGGGCCGCCACGCCCATCACGGCGCCAGTGCCGTACTCAGCGAGCACGTAGTTGGCGACCCAGATCGGAATGGGCTTGTTCGTAAACGGGTTGATGACGAAGCGGCCGGTGAAGAAGCCCTCCTTCTCTACTTCGCCAGTCAGGCGGCCGGCCCGATCCTGCGACCGGAAACGCTGCGCCTTCTCCATGAAAGCCTGTTCGTCGGCCGATTCCTTGGCGAACGAGTTGACCAGGGCGTGCTCGGGCGCCAGCATCATGAACGTGGCGCCAAAAATGGTGTCGATGCGGGTCGTGAACACTTCAATCGACGCGTCTTCCCCCTGAATCGGGAACCGGACCTTGGCGCCTTCAGACCGCCCAATCCAGTTCCGCTGCATGGTCAGCACCTTCTCGGGCCACTTCGACAGGCCCTCGGCGGCGTGCAGCAGGTCGTCCGCGTAGTGCGTGATCTTGAAGAACCACTGTTCCAGGTCCTTTTGCGTCACCTTGGTGCCGCAGCGCCAGCAGGCGCCGTCGACCACCTGCTCGTTGGCCAGCACGGTGTTGCAGCTCGGGCACCAGTTCACGGTCGAGCGGCGGCGATAGGCCAGGCCCTTCTCGAACATGCGCGTGAACAACCACTGGTTCCAGCGGTAGTAGTTCGGCAGGCAGGTCGCCAACTCGCGGCCCCAGGCGTAGCTGATGCCCAGCCGCTGCAACTGCCCCTTCATGTGCGCGATATTGTCGAGCGTCGACGTCTCGGGATGGATGCCGTTCTTGATCGCGGCGTTCTCGGCCGGCAGGCCGAAGGCATCCCACCCGAACGGGTGCAGGACGTTAAAGCCTTGCAGCCGCTTCAGGCGCGAGACGACGTCGCCGATGATGTAGTTGCGGACGTGACCGACGTGCGCATGTCCCGAGGGATACGCGAACATCTCGAGGCAGTAAAACTTGGGCTTCGAAGGGTCTTCGGTGACTTCAAACGCCTGGGTGTCGGCCCAGTGCTGCTGCCACTTCTTGTCGAGGTCTTGGGGATGATATTCAGCCACGGTGATCCGTCGATTTTACTACCGACAGACCTCAATCACCGCATCTAGACTCTCTGAAAGAGCCTCCAGGTCGTATCCGCCTTCGGTAACCAGGACGACCCTGCCCTCACAAGCTTCGCCAGCGACGTCCAACAGCGCTTGGGTCAGGCGCGCAAAGCCGGCGGTGGTCATGCGGAGTTGTCCCAGCGGGTCCTGCTCGTGCGCGTCGAAGCCCGCCGAGATCATCAGCAGCTCCGGCTTGAACTGGCGAAGCCGCGGCAGGACCTGCTCCGCGTACTTGCGCTCCACCACATCGTCCCTATCGCCCATGGTGAGCGGCACGTTCAGTGTGAAGCCCTCCCCAACGCCCCGCCCGGTTTCGCTGACCGCCCCACTCCCCGGCCAGAACGGGTATTGGTGCGACGACACGAACAGCACGGTCGGATCCTCATAGAACATCGCCTGGGTGCCGTTGCCGTGGTGCACGTCGTAGTCAACGATGGCCACACGCGACCGGCCGCGCGACCGCGCGTAGGCGGCGCCGACGGCGATGTTGTTGTAGAGGCAAAAGCCCATCGCCTTTCCGGCCTCAGCGTGATGGCCAGGGGGCCGCACGAGAGCCAGGGCGCGCGTCCCGGCAGGGCCGTCCAGCACGTGGTCCACGGCCGTCAGGACGGCACCGGCCGCGAGGCGCGCGATGTCGTCGGAATCGGGCGACGTAAACGTGTCTTCGTCGATCATCGTGGCACGGCCACGGACGGCGACGATGCCGGCGATGTGCTCACGAGTGTGGACCCGCGCCAGGTCGTCGTCGGTCGCCGGCCGCGGTTCGAGCACGGTTCCGCCGGCATCGCGGAAGCGAGCGGCCACGGCCGCGAGCATTTCAGCGCGTTCCGGCCGTTCCGGGTGTCCCGCAGGCGTGACGTGATCGACAAACCGGGTCGAGCTGACGAGGACGAGCGGCATCTCTATAGCGTAGCCAAAGAGCCACCGATTAGACACCGATTAGACACCGATTCAAGCAGGCGACCGCTCAGCGACGCAAAGACACGGCGGCCCGACGCAGGCCGGTTGGTGTTCTTCCAACCGGCCTGACCGAGCAGGTAAAACTCAGAAATGAGAGTGCTCTTGAGCCCGCCACTCTCGTTTCTGAGTTTTACCTGCTCGGTCCGCGGGAGCGAAGCTCCGCGTCGGGCCGCCTCAGCATCTGTGTGAATCTGCGGAATCTGTGGCCCGTCGAATTCCGCCAAGGCGGCCGCCCGGCCGGCAGGTCAGCGGAGCTGGCGCACGCGGATCCTGATCGAATAGGCGCGCTTGGCAAATGGGCCGGCGTGATCACCGAGCAGCGGCAGGCGGATCTCGACGGTTTCTGCCGGCTTCACCTCGATATCTGATGTCACTGACTGCTGCGGCCCCATAATATTCTGCGGACCGGGCGCCCAGCGGCTACGTGTTTCGATGGTAACGAATATTGCATCGGTCCCCAGCCGCGCCACGAGAATGCCGTACAGATCGAGTGCGATCTTCGATTCGACGATGCTGTCGAAGTAGAAGCGGAAGGGGCGATTGGGCAACCCCCTCACGGAGATCGGACCGCCGCGTTGCGCCTCACCGCCGTCCGGAAGCCGCTCGACCAGCCAAAGGTCGGCCACGACCAGGCGACGCTCCTCTTCCTCCCAGGGGTTGTTCTCCACCGAGACCCGAATCGACGCTTCGCCGGCGCAAGGCCGTCCATGAGTCGTCTTTGCCCCTGGCGGGACTCGCACAGGATCGACTGGCCACGACTCCCCTGGACGTAGCGTTAGCTCGACCTCCTCTGGGATCCGGGTTCCGGTTCCGGACTCGAAAGAATACTGCTCCATCTGCAGGCCCACGGCCAGGCGCACCCACCGCAGTCGGAACGTTACGGCGTTGCCAACGACACGAACGGCGGTGGTCTCGATCTTCCAGACGGTGACCGCACCGTCGATCACAGAGTCGTCGGAACTCACCTGAAACCTGTCGCACGCGTCTCCAAGCGAGAAGGTGCTTCGCGCCGGAGCGCCGATGACCACCGGGCCCGTGTTTCTGCTGACGCCGGCCGGTTTCTCGCCTCCGTCTGGCCACCACACGTACGCCTCGAGCTGAATCCGCAGATCCTGGTAAGTTTGCGCGTTCGCGACGTCGGCAGAAGCCAGGACGAACAGCAGACAAAGGGCACTCCTTCTCATCGCATCCTCCTCACGGAAGCTCTTGCCACGCGGCGGGTGCGTCGACGACTCTCGTCGCGGCAGGCGCCGTCGCATCGGTCATCCCAGCCCGGCGCTCGCCGAGCAGATAGCCTCCGACGAGGGCGACAACCACCGCGGCTGCCGCAATGAAAGTTCGCGGCCCCAGCCGACCCGCGGGCCGCTCGAACGCGGTGGCCTCTTTGCCCGGCTGCACCACGTGGCGTAAGGCCAGCAGATCGAGCAGCAGCGCGCGGCCGTCCGGCTCGCTGAGAGCCTGAGCCAGCTGGCTCGAGTCAAACGGTTCGTCATCCAGAAACGCGGAAATCACGTCGTGTGGGCTGCTCATGTGAACTCTCAAGGTTCGCGGCCGGACAGCCGCATCGGGATTGTCCGTCTTGTTGCGATGGGGGTCGCCAGTCGCGCACGCAACTGCAGTCGTGCGCGGTGGATGCGCGAGCGTACGGCGTCGGGCGTCAGTTCGCAGGCACGCGCAATCTCCTCGTATCCCAGTCCCGCCATCTCCCGCATTAGGAACACGTCACGGTCGAGGTCAGGCAGCAAGGCAAGCGCCTCGTTCACTGCCAGTGCGACCTCCTGCGACGGCGGCGCGCCCTCGTCTACCACCGCGGCAAGGTTCTGTTGCCGTCCGTGCTTGCGGAAGTGGTCGAGCGCGAGGTTCCGGGCAATGCGGAAGAGCCATGCCCTGACCTCGCCGTCCGGAGCCTGCGGGACCGCTGTCCGGCTCACTCTCAGGAACACGTCCTGCGTCAGGTCACGGGCCGTCTCGACCTGTCCCACCGCCCGCAGGAAATACCTGAACAAGCGTGGTTGATTTGCGACGAAGAGCGCCTCCGGGTCGAGCGTCATGTGTCTCTACTACTAAGAACGCCGGCCAGGGCCAAACCTCTCACCGGGCCACTGGCCAGGGAAGACAGCCACAGATTAAACACGATTGGTCACCGATTACAGTAACCAGGCGACCGCCAAGTGACACAAGACACGGCGGCCCGACGCAGGCCGGTTGGTGTTCTCCCAACCGGCCTGACCGAGCAGGTAAAACTCAGAAACGAGAGTGCTCTTGAGCACCGCCACTCTCGTTTCTGAGTTTTGCCTGCTCGGTCCGCGGGAGCGAAGCTCCGCGTCGGGCCGCCCGGTATCTGTGTGAATCTGCGAAATCTGCGGCCCCGCCAAGACTCCGCCAAGGCGGGCGCTAGGCCAACAACTTCTGGCACTCTGACTGCGCGGCTTTGAGCGAAGTCTCGAGGTTACGCCGGCATGTCTCGAGGGCGTCGGTGTCTGCGTCCCTCGGCACGTAGATCGGCTGCTCGATAGCCATCGCCACGGTCGTGAACGGCTTCGGAATCTGTGTCCGGTCCCAGCTCCTCAGAGTCCAGCTGGATGCCGCCTCCGAGTGGAACGGCAGCAGCGGCTGGCCGGTGGCCCTGGCCAGCCACACGGCACCGGCCTGGGCGACCTCTGCGGGCCCACGTGGGCCGTCCACGGTAAAGGCCACTCCGTGGGCCTTCACGTCCCTTACAAGCTGCCTGAGGGCCGCAGGACCGCCCCTGGAGGTCGAACCTCGGGCGGCACCGTAGCCGAACTTGCCGAGCAGGCGCGCGATCCACTCGCCATCGAAGTTCTCGCTGGCCATGGCGACGATGCCGCGGTTTGCAAAGTAGGGCGTTGCGGCCAGGATGCGACCGTGCCACAAGGCGAGAATGGGGTGATGGCCGGCCGCGGTGATGGCGTCGACGTGCTCAGCGCCGCTTACTTTCCAGGTCCAGGTCGAGGTCAACGCCCGAACGACGGGATACCCCAGCGTGGCGATCGTAGCCACTTCAGCGCGCTTGCGCGGCGACTGGCGCCAATCGGGAGTTTCGACCATCAGCTAGCAGAAGGGTAGCACCCTAGGCACCCTAGGCACCCTAGGCACCTTAGGCACCCTAATCGTTCACATCCCGTCGTAGGAGGGGCCTTCCCCGCCTTCAGGAGCGACCCAGGTGATGACGCCGTACGGGTCCATGATGTCGCACGTCTTGCAGTGCACGCAGTTCGACGCGTTGATCTGCAGCTTGAGTCCACCAGCACCGTTGTCGACCATCTCGTAAACGTTCGCCGGACAAAACCGGACGCAGGGGTGGCCGTACTCGGGCCCACAAATGCTGTGGCACACG
>JAUYQQ010000020.1 GCA_030697165.1 Acidobacteriota bacterium | reverse complement strand
GCCGGCGGCGGCCGGCGGCGGCGGCGCGACGACGCTCAGCCCCGCCTGCTCCACGACCGCGAACAAGGCCGCCGGGTCGATGGGTTTCGACAGGTAGCCATCCATGCCCGCGGCCAAGCACCGTTCCCGGTCGCCGCTCATCGCGTGCGCGGTCATGGCGACCACGCGCACGTGGGCGCCGGTCTCCCGCTCGCGCAGGCGCAGGGCGATGGTGGCATCCAGGCCGCCCAGCACCGGCATCTGCAAGTCCATCAGGACCAGGTCGAACGCCTCGCGCTCGAGCCGTTCCAGGGCTTCGCGCCCATTCTGGGCCACCGTGACGTGATGGCCGCGCCGCGTCAGTAGTCCAGCCGCGACGCGCTGGTTGACGACGTTGTCTTCGACCAGCAGGACGCGTGCGCGCGGGCCCGTGGCGCCCGTGGCGAAGCCACCCGCGATCGATGCCGGCTGGCTCGCTGCGGCTAGGGACACCGTGCCGACCGCCCGCTCGATGGCCAGCAACAGGTCCGCGGCGTACACCGGCTTGGTCAGGCATGCCGCAATACCCAGGGCGGCACAGCGCGCCTGGTCGGTGGCATCGCCGGACGAACTGAGCATCATGATCGTGGCACCGGCCAGCTCGGGGTGTTTATCAACCTCGGCGGCGACGCCGAAGCCATCCATGCCCGGCATCTGCGCGTCGAGCAAGACCAAACCAAACGGACGGCTCGTCTTCGCGGCGGCGGTTAGCGCCGCGAGTCCGTCCGATCCGTTGGCGACAACCGTCGCCGTCATGCCCCAACGCCTGACCTGCTCCCCCAGCATGCGCCGGTTGACCTCATTGTCGTCGACGATCAGCACTTCGAGATGCGGTAACGTGATCGTCGGCGCCTCGGCCGGCACGGTGCCGACTTCGAGCGCGATCGTGAAGTGGAAGGTGCTGCCGGCGCCCTCTTCGCTTTCGACCCAGATTTGTCCGCCCATCAATTTCACCAGCGTCGACGAGATCGTCAGCCCCAGACCGGTGCCGCCGAACCGGCGCGTGGTCGATCCGTCGGCCTGGCGAAAGGCCTCGAAGATGGTGGCGTGCATCGCCGCGGGAATGCCGATGCCGGTGTCGGCCACGCTGAAATGCAGCGTTGCGCGCCCGGACTGGGTCGCGTCGTTGCGAAGGGCGACCAGCACGTGGCCCTGCGCAGTGAACTTCAACGCATTGCTGACGAGGTTGGTCAGCACCTGCTGAATCCGCGCCGGGTCGCCGACGACCCCTTCAGGCACGCCCGGATCGACGTCGCAAATCAGTTCAAGCCCCTTCTGGTGGGCGCGCAGCGCCAGCGGCTTGAGCGCGTCGGCGATCAACGACCGCGGCGCGAACGGCAGCGCCTCGAGGGTCAGCTGGCGCGACTCGATCTTCGAGAAGTCGAGAATATCGTTGAGGATCAGCAGCAGGGCGTCGGCCGACGACCGCGCCGTCGCCAGGTTGTCGCGCTGCTCGGCGGTAAGCTCGCTGTCGAGCACCAAATCGGTCATGCCGATAATGCCGTTCATCGGCGTCCGGATCTCGTGGCTCATGTTGGCGAGAAACTCGCTCTTCGCCCGGCTGGCATCCATGGCGCGGTCACGGGCCGCGATCAGATCAAGGTTGCTGGTCTGCAGTTCAGCGGTGCGGGCTTCAACGGTGTGTTCGAGCGTGTCCTGCTGAGCCAGCAACTGTTGATCGCGCCGCTGGATGTCAGCCAGCATCGCGTTGAACTGATCGATCAGCTCGCCCAGTTCGTCGTCGTCACCACCGCTGGCGCGGACGTCGTAGCGAGCGCCGGCACGAACGGTCCGGGTCACCGCGAGCAGGCGGTCGATCGGCGCAAAGACCAGCCGTGCCGTCGCCCGTGACAGGGCGAACGCAATGCCCAAGGCTCCCAGAAACGTGGCGGCAGCGATCGCCGCAAACTGGCTGAGTCGGGTCCAGACCTCGCCGGTGTCGGAGGCCACTTCGATGTGACCGATCACGGCGCCGTCGAACGCGATTGGCCGCACGACGAGCAGGCCGCCGGACCCGAAACGGAACGCCGGAGCCGCACCGGCATCGGCGCCGCTCGGATGGATGAGCGGCACAGCACCAGGCCGCGAATACGTGGCCAGCACGCTGCCGTCGCGGGCGAACAACCGCGCGCCGGTGATGTTGGCGTTGACCGCGGTCGCGCGCAAGGTCTCGGCCGCCGCGACGGGGTCGTCGAACGTCAGGGCCGCGATGCTGTTCGCGCCGATGATGTCGGCCGTCATGGTGACGTCGCGGACCAGGCGCTGCCGCATGGCCAGGTAGTCGTACGTCACCAGCGCCGCGCCCGCGGCGGTGAGCGACACGACGCTGGTGATCAAGGCCGCAACGGTCAGCTTGCGGCCGACCGACTGGCGGCGAAACCAGGCGCTGAGGCTACTCAAGGTCGCGATCCCTGACGACTTTGGCAAGGCCAAGCAGGCGGGAACTGAGCTGCAGGCCCGAGCGCCCGAGCGCATCCACGTTGATGGCAAAACGCATCCGGCCGTCCTCGACGTACAGCTCGACGAGACCGCTCCGGCGCGCAAACCCTGGCTCGTCGCTCACGGTCAGCACCGGCGCCGCCCGAATCAACGACAACTCTTTCGTCGCGCGGCGCGCCGCGCTGTCAGCGATGAACAATACGTGGCACGTGCTCCACGTTCTGGCGTCGGCGGGCTGTATTGTCGCGACGACGTGGCCACCAATGTTCTTTCCTTGCGCTGTCTTGTCGAACGCGGCGGCCAGGCCGTCGTCACCGACGATGCACACCGCGATCGCCTGGCCGTCGCGCAGCGCCGGCCACTGCGCGAATCTGGCGAAATTATAGAGGAAAGCCGCTTTCAGGACGACGTCCGTTTCGCGTTGGGGGGCCTGGCCGGCGCCGACGGCCGGCGCACTGAGCGCAGCCGCCGCGACCACGGCGGCCGTGCACCAGCCCGGACCAAAACGTCGGAGCCGCCTCACCGGAATGTCCATCGCAGCCTCACGGCCGCGCTCCGCCCAGGGTCACGGACAGCCGGTCGTCGAGGAAGTCCACCTCGTCCTGCACGAAGCCGGTCAACAGCCAGCCGGTGCTCACCGCCGGGTCGAGGGAGAAGCCGCTGTTTCCGGTGAAGTGCTCGTGAGCCAGCCGATAGCCAAGGCCGGCCACCAGGTCGTGCCGGCGGCCGAGCGTCACTTGATACTGCGTGTCGAGATCGTAGGTCTGCCGGCTGAACTCGGCCACCGGTTCGTCGCGGTTCGCGAGGTCGATGAATCCCTGGATCTGCCACGCCCCACCGTTGCCCTGCGTACCGGTGAGCCGGCCGAGCAGGTGACCGCCCACCGCCTCGGAAGGGGTTCTGGAGACCGGCTCCTGCGCCGCAGTCTGCCCGGAGCGGCGGATGTCGTCCGCCGTGATCACATAGACGGCGGACGCAACATCGGCCGCGCGCTGCTCTTTGCGCGCGACCGAGGTGACCTCGATCCGCATCAGGTCTTCGATCGACAGTTGGGTGAGATCGGGGGCACCCGCCTGCGCGAAACCCGCCACGGGAATCGCGAGGCTCAGCAGGGCGGCCAAGGTGAACTGGCGCAGACGACGCCGGCTCCAACAGCTCCGAGCCATAGTTCGAGTGTAGGTGG
The DNA here is from genome assembly GCA_030697165.1 of Acidobacteriota bacterium. Classification (NCBI taxonomy): domain Bacteria; kingdom Pseudomonadati; phylum Acidobacteriota; species Acidobacteriota bacterium. The sequence goes on along the minus strand of JAUYQQ010000020.1, from coordinate 30,412 downwards.
ACGCCGACGCATGTGCAATGGGTGCAGACTGGGCCGGCACGAGCTGGACCGTGTCAAAATCCCTGGGTGACGTCCGCCGACACTGCGGCTCTGCTGCAAACGCTGGCACGCGACTGCGGCGCCCGTCGTATCCTCGAGATCGGCATCGGCGACGGCCAGTTCACCCTGTCGCTTGCGGCAATGCTGCCGCCGGATGGGATGATGATCAGCATGGAAGCCGACGCGGTGTTGGCCGGACACGCGCGCAGCGAGCTGGCCGCCGCGGGCTATGCCGACCGCGTCAGCGTGATGGTTGGCGAGGCCGCGCGCTTCCTGCACAAGATTGCCGGTCCGTTCGACCTGATCGTCCAGGGCGCCGCCCCGGCGGTGAACCAAGCCAGGCACGAGCGGCTGGTCGCACTGCTTCGTCCCAACGGCGTGCTGGTGACTGATAACATTGGCGGGAACGGCGATTCCGATCCCGTGGTGGCGTTCAGCCACCGCCTGGCGGCCGACCCCCGCCTGCGCACTTCCTTTCTTCCCGTCGGTGGCGGCGTGGCGATATCGGTGAAACGAGCATCATGACTGTTGGTGAATGGCTGGAATGGGCAAAGGCCGACGCGGTCACGCGCGACCTGCCCGACTTGATCGCCCCGCTCGAAGGACTGGCCCAGGCAACCGAACGCCTGCGCGCGGCCGACTGGAATGACGACGCGGACAAGGCTACTCCTGTGGACATCGACGACGCGGAGGTGAAATGACGATCGCCGAAGTCGCGCCGCGGCTGGCCAAGGGTGAGGTCAAGTCCGAGAAGCTGACCGAGGAGTGCCTGTCGCAAATCGAGGCGCTCAACCCGAAGCTGAACGCCTTCATCACCGTGACCGCCACCGCCGCGCTCGCCGCTGCGCGCAAGGCCGACCAGGAGATTGCCGGCGGCCGCTACCGCGGGCCGCTCCACGGCATTCCGCTGTCGCTCAAGGATCTGATCGACATGAAGGGCGTGCGCACCAGCGCCGGTTCGCTCGTGCGCGCCGACCACGTCGCCGGCAGCGACGCCGTCGTCACCGCGCGGCTGCGCGCGGCCGGCGCCGTCTTTGTCGGCAAGACCAACCTCCACGAGTTTGCCTTCGGCACGACCACCGAAGATTCCGGTTTCGGCCTGGCCCGCAACCCGGTCGACCCGTCCCGCTCGCCGGGTGGATCGAGCGGCGGCTCGGCCATCGCCATCGCGACCGGCATGTCGCTCGGCACCGTCGGCACTGATACGGGCGGTTCCATCCGCATTCCCGCCGCCGCCTGCGGCATTGTCGGGCTCAAGCCGGAATGGGGAGAGGTCTCGGCGTCGGGCGTGGTGCCGCTCAGCCGCCAGCTCGATCATGTCGGTCCGCTCGCGGCGTGCGTGGCTGATGCATGGTTCCAGTACAACGCGATGGTGCCGGCCGCGCGGCAAACCGCGGCCATGCCCGCGGCGGCGCCGCTCAAGGGACTACGGTTCGGCGTGCCGGCGGGTTACCTGTTCGATCGGCTCGACGCCGACGTGGAGCGCGTCGTGGCCGCCACCATCGAGACGTTGCGCAGCGCGGGCGCGACCGTCACCGAGGTCGCCATTCCTCACGCCACCGACATGGCGGCTGTTTACGTGCACCTGGTGTTGGCCGACGCCGCCGAGTTTCACGGCCGCACGCTGCTGGCGCGGCCACAGGACTACACGCCCAACGTGCGGCTGCGTCTCGAGATGGCGCGCTACGTGCTGGCCGAAGACTACGTCCGCGCGGTGCGCGGCAAGGCGGTGATCGCGCACGAAGTCGACCGCGCGCTGCACGGCGTGGACGCGCTGGTGCTGCCGTCGCTGGCGATACCGGCGCCGCCGCTCGGTGCCGCGACCATGCCGGTCAAGGGCGGGCCCGAGGCGGTGCGGACGTTGATGCTGCGCTGCACCCAGCCGTTCAACCTGTCGGGACACCCGGCGATCTCGCTGCCGTGTGGCACAGCCCACAGCGGGCTGAGCGGCACGGCTCACGGCGGGCTGCCGGTCGGCCTGCAACTGGCGGGTCACAAGGGCGGGACGGCGGCCCTGGTGGGAGCCGCGCTGGCCGTGGAGCGCGCAATCGCGCACGCCGGATGATTCGACGTTACTTTCACCGTTGGGAGCAGCAACTCGCCAACGTCAGCAAACATGAACGCCAGGTCCGCCCGTTCGAGTGGGGCGAAGACTGGATCGACGCCGCCTTCGCGCCTGGCGCTACGGTGGACAGGACGGAGGCCGGCGGCGGGCAACCCGCCGGCTACGCCGGGGTGTCGGCGTGGGTCGAGCGCGTCATGCAGAATACCGACGCCTTCTACACGCCGGAGCCGGTGCGCTACACCTTTACGCAGGCGCTGCCCAGCGTGAGGGCCGGCGGCGAAGAAGGCCTGCTGACCTATCCCAGCGGGTTCACGACGCCGCACGACCACAACAACACCGTGACAGCGCGGTACTTCCCCGCCGCTCCCATCCGCAAACGCCGGCCCGGATCGCCTCGCCGGGCCGTCGTGGTGCTGGCGCAGTGGAACTCCGACGCCAACGGCCATGTCGGGCTGTGCAAGATCCTCGCGAAGCTCGGCATCGCGTCGTTGCGCATCAGCCTGCCCTACCACGACGCCCGCATGCCGCCGGAATTGAAGCGCGCCGATTACATCGTGAGCTCGAACGTCGTGCGCACGCTGCAGGTGTGCCGGCAGGCGGTGCGCGACGTGCGGCTCGCGCTCTGGTGGCTGCGCGACCAGGGCTACGACCGCCTGGGCCTGCTCGGCACCAGCCTCGGGTCGTGCCTGTCGCTGTTGACGACGTGCCATGAACCGCTGGTGAGGGCGCAGGCCCTCAACCACGTCTCGCCGTTCTTCAGCGACGTGGTGTGGCGGGGCCTCTCGACCGAGCACGTGCGCGAAGGGTTCGAAGGGTACCTCGACGCCGACCAGCTGCGCCACCTGTGGCGCCCGATCAGCCCGTGGTCGTTCCTGGATCGCATGCACGATCGCCAGACGCTGTTGATCTACGCCAAGTACGACCTCTCGTTTCCGGTGGACCTGTCGCTGAAGCTGGTGGACGAGTTCCGGCGGCGCCGCTATCCGGTCCAGGTCAGCGTGCTGCCATGCGGGCACTACTCGACCGGCGCCGCGCCGTACAAGTTCCTGGATGCGTGGTATCTGGGGAAATTTCTCGCGACGAAGCTATAGCATCCGCATCAGCCGCACCAGCGCGTCGTAGATCGACCCGGCCAGCGACTGTACGAGCGGCGTGACCTCGCCCGAATCCATCGATTCGGCCACTGTCACCGGATCGGTGAGCAGCAGCCACACCGTGGCGCCCGCGATGATCGTGGCCATCAGCCCGACAATGCCGACCAGGCTGAACAGCCGGCCGCCAAGCCCTGACGGCTTCCGCTGGATCTTGATATCCATGACGAAGCGAGGATCATACACCCCGCAATCTAAGGGTTGGACGTAAGCCCGGGCACACCGGTTCTTCGAGTGCAGCGGTTCGGTGGAGGCAACCCTTTAGGGGCTGGTCAGGCAATCAGGACAATCTTGCCGAACTGCTGGCGCGATTCGAGCCGGCGCTGGGCTTCGGCGGCCTCCGACAACGGATAGGTCTGGTCGACCACCGACCGGAGTTCGCCGGAAAAGAAGAACTGCGCCGCCCGCAGCAGTTCGCCCTTCCGGCCCATGTACGACCCCAGCAGCGATAACTGACGCCCGAACAGAAACCGCAAGTCGATTCGCGCGTCGTGGCCGGTGGTGGCGCCACACGTCACCAGCCGGCCGCCACGGGCGAGGCTCTTCAGGCTGCGATCCCAGGTCGCCGTGCCGACATGTTCGACCACGACGTCAACGCCGCGCCCGCCGGTGAACTCCTTGATCGCCGCCGGGACATCCTGCGTGGCGTGGTTCACCACCTCGTACGCGCCCAGCTGCCGCGCCTTGGCCAGCTTGTCATCCGACCCGGCGGTCGCAAACACGCGCGCGCCGTGCCGCCACGCGATCTGGATGGCCGCCTGCCCGACGCCGCTGCCGGCGCCGATGACGAGTACGTCCTCGCCGGCGCGCAACCTGGCGCGGGTGATCAGCATGTGCCACGCGGTCAGGAACGCCAGCGGAAACGCTGCCGCTTCCACGAAGCCCACCGCATCGGGAATCGCGATCAGGTTCTGGACCGGCACCTTCACGTACTCGGCGTAGCCGCCGTCGCTGCGGTAACCCAGCACGTCGTACGCCGGACACTCGTTGTCGCGGCCGTCGAGGCACGCCGCGCAGCGGCCGCACGAGAGGCCCGGCTGCAGCATGACGCGGCGGCCCACGCCGTACTCGCCGCCGGGCGCGCTGGCCACCTCGCCGGCCACGTCGGCGCCGGAGATGTGGGGAAACGGAATGCTGACGCGCTCCATGCCGCGCCGCTGCCACAGGTCGAGATGATTGAGCGCGCACGCCCGCACGCGCACGACGACTTCACCGGGGCCGGCGACCGGCTCCGGCACGTCTTCGTAGCGGAGGACGTCCGGTCCCCCGTGTTCGTGAAATCGTATGGCCTTCAACTTGGACTTCCGCGTCTTTCAGACTTCGGGCGTCAGGACCTGGTGCGGGCCGAGCCCGAGTTCAGGCAGTGAGCCCAACATTTTATCCAAGTCGCCGACAATCACCGTCGTCATTCTGGCCAGGTCCAGGTATTTTTCTGCAACACGGCTGACCTCGTCCGCCGTCACCTGCGCCAGGCGTGGGACGAAGTCCTCGAAGTAGGTGTCGGGCAGGCCATGCAGGGCCAGTTGCGCCACCGACCGCGCCACCTGGGTGGCGGTCTCAAAACCGCGCGGGTAGCCCTTGCTGACCGTGGCAAACCCCATGGACAGCTCGTCGGCGGTCGGCGGGCGGGTCGCGGCGATGTCGCGAATCTCGTTCAGGGCCTCGCGGATCGCCGGCACCGTCACGTCGGTGCCCACGCTGGTCTGCATGACGAACGGGCCGATGCCGCGCCGCAGGTCGAAGCCGGTGCGCACGCCGTAGGTGTAGCCCTTCGCCTCGCGCAAATTGAGGTTGATGCGGCTCACGAACTGCCCGCCCAGGATCGTGTTGAGCATCAACAACGCGTGATAGTCGGGCGTGGCCCGCGGCGCGCAGGCGTGGCCGATGCGCAACTCCGACTGCGCCGCGCCGGGCCGCGAGACGACGCCGAGCCTCGTGAGCGGCATGGCCGGCGGCGCCGCCAGCGCCGCGCCGCGATCGACCGTCATCGTCGAGGCGGCGGCGCGCCACTCGCCAAAGGCGGCGGCGGCCAGGTCCAACAGTTCCTCGGCCGGACGATCGCCGACGATCACGAGCGTCGAGCCGGCCGGCGCGAACAACGCGGCGTGCAGCAGGCGCGTCTCGTCCACGGTGGTCGCGGTCAGCGAGGCGGTGGTGCCAAGACCGAGGTGGCCGTACGGATGGCTGTCATACAGGACCCGCGCGAACGCGCGTTCGGCCATGGCGCCGGCGTGGTCCTTCATCTGGCGCAGGCGCTCGAGCCGCAGGTTGCGAATGCGGTTGAAGTCGTCGGCCGCCAGATTCGGCGCCGAGACGATCTCGCGGACCATCGACAGGCCGGTTTCGCTGAATCGATCCAGCGTCGTGAGCGACACCACGACCGCGTCGGCGCCGACTTCGAGATCGAGATCGCCGCCGATGCGGGCGAGGCGATCGGCCACTTCGAGCGCCGACTCGCCGCGACTGCCTTCGTCGAGGAGACCGGAGGTGATCGAGACCAGACCGTGGCGGTCGGCCGGATCCGCCGAGGAGCCGCCGGGCACAAGCAGCACAATCGCAGTGACGGGCACCGAGCTGTGCGTCACGGCGCGCAGTTCAAGGCCGTTGGCCAGCGTGCGCCGGGCGATGCGTGGAAAATGAAAGGGCCGGTCCGGACCGGGAACCGGTAACCGGCTGCGATCGACGGGGCTCATGAGACGTGCACCTCGACCGCGCCAGGCAACGCCAACTCGCGGCGGCCTCGCGGGACAACGCTCAGGGCCACCGACGGCGCATCTTGCAGCCAGCGCCGCGCGGCGACCGCAACCTCGTCGGCCGTAATCGTCTCGTAGCGCTGCCGATCGCGAGCGAAGTAGCCGGGATCGCCGAGATAGGTGTTGTACGCGTTCAGCTGATCCGACTTGCCGCCAAAGCCGCCAATGGTCTGAAGGCGATACAGGAACTGCGCCTCGGTCTGCGCCAGCGCGCGTTCCATCTCGGCGGGCGTCGGGCCGCCGGTCGCAATCTGCGTCACCGCTGTGCGAATGGCCGCCTCGAGTTCGGCCAGCGACACGCCGGCGGCGGCGGTACACGCCACCTGGAACATGCCGCCGATCTCCCGCGACTGCTGGTACGCCGACACGTCGGTGGCCACGCGGCGTTCGTAAACCAGGAGCTTGTACAACCGCGAGGTCTTGCCGTGCGCCAGTACGTCGGCCGCCACGTCGAGCCCCGCGTCGTCGTCGGCGAACATCGCCGGCGAGTGCCAGGCCAGGTAGAGGCGCGGCAGCTCCACGCGGTCCTCGAGTACGAGGCTGGCGCTCGCCGCCAGCGCGGCGTCGGCGCGCACCGGGGCTGGCACCGGCCCGGCCGGCAAATCGCCGAAGAACCGCTCGGCCAGGTCAAAAGCCTGTTCGGTTGCGAGGTCGCCGGCCAGCGCCAGCGAGGCGTTGGCCGGGTGGTAGAACGCCTGGAAGAACGCGTGCACATCCTGCAGCGTCGCCGCCCGTAAGTCCTCGGGCGCGCCGATGGTCGGCCAGTGATACGGATGGTCGGGCGCGAACATCGCCGACGACAGCGCGATGCCGGCCATGCCGTACGGCCGGTTCTCGTAGTTCTGCCGGCGCTCGTTCAGGACCACCTCGCGCTGGTTGGTGAACTTCTCCTCGGTCAGCGCGGGCAACAGGTAGCCCATGCGATCGGATTCCATCCATAACGCGAGTTCGAGGGATCCCGTGGGCACGACCTCCCAGTAGTTGGTGCGATCGGTGCTCGTTGACCCGTTGATCAGTCCGCCGGCCCGCTGCATGGGCGGAAAGTAGCCGTGGTCGTGGTGCGCCGAGCCCTCGAACATCAGGTGCTCGAACAGGTGCGCGAAGCCGGTGCGGCCGGGGCGTTCGTTCTTGGAGCCGACGTGGTACCACAAGTTCACCGCCACCATTGGCAGCTGATGATCCTCATGCACGATCACGTCGAGGCCGTTCGAAAGGGTGCGTTTGGTATACGGTATCTGCATCTTGATCGGGCCGGGAGTCGGGAGTCGGGAGTCGGGAGTCGGGAGTCGGGCTTGCCCCGCCGTAGCCTTGGCGAAGGCGGGAGACTTGTTCTGATTATGTCATCCCCGTGGACCATGCTCGGGGTCGTTTCCCTGGCCCAGTTCCTCGGGATGACGCTGTGGTTTTCGGCGACGGCGGTGACGCCCCTGCTGGTCCGCGAGTTCGACATGCCATCCAGTCACGCCGCGTGGCTGACCATGGCTGTGCAGGCGGGCTTCGTGGCCGGCACGCTCGCCAGCGCGCTCGGCAATCTGGCCGACATCCTGAACCCGCGCACGCTGATGTTCGCGGGGGCGCTCGCGGGCGCGGCCGCCAACGCGGCCGTGATCGTGGCACCCGGCTCTTGGTCGGTGATTGCGCTCCGCTTTCTCACGGGCGCGTCGCTGGCGCTGGTCTATCCGCCGGGTATGAAGATCGCGGCCGGCTGGTTTCGCGAGCGGCGCGGCTTTGCGCTCGGCCTGCTGATCGGCGCGCTCACGCTGGGCAAGGCCGTCCCTCATCTGCTGACGGCGCTGTTCGGCAGCAACTGGCAACAGCCCATGCTGCTGGCGTCGGCGCTGGCCGCCATCGGCGGGGTCCTCGTGCTGGCGGTCGTGCGCGACGGCCCGTATGTCGCCGCCACCGCGCCATTCGACCCGCATGCGATCCGGAAGATCCTCGCCAGCCGCGGCGCGCGGTTGGCCACGTTCGGCTACCTGGGCCACATGTGGGAGCTCTACGCCATGTGGACGTGGATCGCGGTCTTCGCGGCGGCGAGCTTCACCGCGTCGGGACTGACCAATGCGAGCGCGGCCGCCTCGGTCGCCGCGTTCCTCGCCATTGGCAGCGGCGCGGCCGGCTGCGGCGTGGCCGGCTACCTCGCCGATCGCTTCGGCAAGGCGCGCATCGCCATGTGGGCCATGCTCGCCAGCGCCGCCTGCGCCGCCCTCACCGTCGTCACCTTCGGCGGCACGCCGTTCTGGCTCTACGCGCTGGTCATGGTGTGGGGCTTTGCCGTGGTCGCCGACTCGGCGCAGTTCTCGGCGCTCGTGAGCGAACACGCGCCGAAGGAACACGTCGGCACCGCGCTGACGATGCAGACGTGCGTCGGCTTTCTGTTGACGATGGTGACGATCGAATTGCTCCCGCGCCTCGCGGAGGCCGTGGGCTGGCAATGGGCGTCGCTGTTGCTCGTCCCGGGACCATTGCTTGGAGCCTGGGCTATGGCGAGGCTGAATCGAGCCTGACGGGGAGCCGACACTGGACGGGGAGACACCATCTGAAGGGGCGTTGTCGCTTGACGGGATCCCCGTCAAGGAGTGCAACCCCGTCAAGAGGTGCCGCCCCGGCAAGGAGTGCCGTCCCCGGCAGTGTCAGTTCACTTGACCTGCACGAGTGGGATCTTGCCCTTGTGCGTCACGGCGTTCTTCTGCGCCGCCACGGCGATCTGAATCACGGTCGCCTCGGCCAGCGCGGTGAACGCCTTGGCGGCGACACTCTCGGGCTCGGCAATCACCAGCGGGATGCCGCGATCGCCGCCGACGCGAATGGGCTGGTAGATTGGCAGGCGGCCCAGGAACGGCACCTCGAGCTGCTGGGCCATTTGCTCGCCGCCGCCGTGCCCGAAGATGTCGGCCTCGTGGTGGCAGCTGGTGCACTCGTAGAAGGCCATGTTCTCGACCATGCCGAGCGTGGGGATGTTGAGTTTCTGGTACATCCGCACGGCACGCTTGCTGTCGGCGAGCGACACCTGCTGCGGTGTGGTCACGACAATGGCGCCGGCCGCCGGCACGGTCTGGCTGAGCGACAGCGCGACGTCGCCGGTGCCGGGCGGCATGTCCACGATCAGGTAATCCAGTTCCTTCCACGCCACGTCCCGGCAGAACTGCTGGATGGCGCTGTGCAGCATCGGCCCGCGCCAGATCATCGGCGCTTCGTCCTGGGCCAGGAAGCCCATTGACACGATCTGGATGCCGTACTTCTCGGCCGGCCGGATCATCTTGCCGTCCATCTGCAGCTGCGCCTGCAGGCCGAACATGATCGGGACGTTGGGCCCGTAGATGTCGCCGTCGAGAATGCCGACCTTGGCGCCGAGCTTCGAGAGCGACACGGCCAGGTTGACGGCCACGGTGGTCTTGCCGACGCCGCCCTTGCCGGCGCCGACCGCGATCACGTTCTTGACGCCGGGCAGGGGCGGCTTGCCGTGTTCGGGCGCCGAGGCCGAGCGCACCGAAAACGCCATGGTCACGTCGAGGCTGGTGATGCCGGGCACCGCGGCCACCGCGGCCAGGGCGCGCTCGCGCACTTGGTCCCGGGCGGCCACCGAGGGACTCGACAATTCGATCGTGAAGGCAGCGCGGCCGTCGGCGACCTCGACGTGCTTGACGAACTTGAGCGACACGATGTCGGTCTGCAGGTCGGGGTCGTGGACGCCCCTGAGCGCCGCCAGGACCAATTCCGATGTCATAAGAAATTCAGCTTACCATGCGGGTGAAATTGATAAACTCGGCCCAGTTCCCGCGCTTCCCCCATGGTGAAGGAGATATCAGATGGCCGACACGTCGCCCGGTAGCGCACCGTCGAGCAATCGCAATGTCATGATCGTGTTGTCGTACCTGTGGCTGCTGGCACTGGTCCCGCTGCTCACGGAGAAGGACGACAAGGAGGTGCAGTGGCACGCCAAGCACGGCATCGTGCTGATGGTGGCCGAGCTCGTCGTGTGGGTGGTGTTGAACTTCGTGCTCGTCGCCCTCGGACCCATGGGTTGCATCTTCGCGCTGATCACCCCCCTGCTGGCGCTGGCCCAGCTGGCTCTCCACATCATGGCCATGATCAAGGGCGTGAACGGCGGCCGGTTAATCATCCCCGGCCTGAGCGAGTTCGCGGAAAAGTTCTGAAGCGCAAACTCTGGATCGCGATTGCGGTGACGGTCACCGCGATCGCGGTCGACCTCAATCGCCCGCCGGCCTCACAGCTGACCACCCACGCCGCGGTCGGCGGCATTCACCTTTACCAGGCCACGCTGTCGCCGCTCTACAGTCGCATGGGCGTCGACTGCCGCTTCGAACCGACGTGCAGCCATTACGGTGAAGCGGTGATCAAGAGATACGGGATTGCTCGCGGCGGCGTGATGGCCATCAGACGCGTCTTCCGCTGCGGTCCCTGGACCCCCTCCGGCACCAAAGACCCCGCACCTTTGGCACCCTAGGCACCTTAGGCACTCTAGGCACCCTAGGCACCCTCGAACAGCCGCCGTCCCTCTTCGTTTAGCAACACCCAGAACGCATACGCTCCGAGCGCGGTGCCGAACGGCAGCAGCACCAGGTTGCCCACCGCGAGTCCCAGTGCCATCAACCGCGCCGACGGGCGATAGCGGCGCAGGGTCCGCCCGACCACGAGATGCAGCGCGCCCCACACCAGGGCGATCAGCGAGATCGAGCCAATGGTCACGGCGGTCAGGCTCGCCGCCATCTCTGAACTGAAGCGCACCGGGCCGTCGGAGCGGGCGATCGCAAACGCGCCGCCGGCCAACGCGAACCCGGCCAGCGCGACCAGCGTGAAGATGCCGCCCCAGGTCAAATACAGCGTGGCGAGGAAATCGACGTGGCGCTTCACGCCATGACCGCGACGCGCACATCCACGCGCGTGCGCGGACCCCGGGCGAGTGACACGCTGAAGCTGAAGCGATCGCCGTCGAGCACGCCACTCGGTACCGCCACGGTCAGCCGCTGCGTGTGCAGTTCCTGGCCCTCGCCGTCGCACTCGCTACAGTGCTCGCTCCACACTTCGCCGCGGCCGCCGCAGCTGGCGCAGGTGCGCGGCACTCGCACTTCGAGCGGCACCATCGCGCCGGTGCCGGCCTGGCACTGCGAAATCGTGATGTGCGCGGCGGTGGCTCGCTCGGCGCCGGCCTCGCCGTGATCGCGACGGAACAATTCGGCCGCTGCGCGCGAGGACGGAAAGTCGATCGCGACTTCGTCGCTCAACGAGCGGCGGTACGCGCGCTCGTGAGGCACGAGCGTTTCGAGCGCGAGGCGCGACGCGTGGAATCGATGTGGACGAAACACCCTGGCCTCACGATAGGGTTGGGCCCTGAGGTTGTCAAGGACAAGCGGCGCGGATTACGATGCGCGCATGCCGAAGGAGTGTCCGATGTGCGCCGAGTTTATGCGCCTGGTGACGCGGGACACCATCACTCGCGTACCGGGAACTTCACAGGATGTGAAGGCCACCGTGCGCGAGTGGGTCTGTCCGGAGTGCGACTATTTCGAAGAGGCGGAAGCCGGCGATCAGCCGGACACCTAGCGGGCGCCGAGGGTGAGGAGCACTTCCTTGCGAATCGAGTCCTCGACTTCCTCGAAGTTGAGCGCGGTTTCGCACTCGTCGCACAGCACTTCGATCACGCCGGGCTTGCTTTCTTCCGACACTTCAACGCGGGTGTCGTCGAGCTGCACTACGTGCATCTGCAGCGTTTTCACGAGAAATTTGCGGGTGTTCCCGCAGGCCGAACACGTCAGTGGCACGTAAATACGCTCCTTGATCCTTCAAAATTGTATGGGATGCCTTCGGCCTACGCAACGCAAATCGGGCCTCCCTAACGCGCTTTAGCGGCTTTGGACGTCTTTACGTGCCTCGAATGGTTCGAGGTCGGCCAGTCTTTCGTCCGCCAGTCGCGGCAACCGCCAGGTGCGCGGCGCCGGACCGGCCGCCGGGACGCGCCGAATCCGGTGCGCGGCCGAGTGGCCCTGCCACACGAATTCAGGGTCCAGCCCGGTCGTAGCAGCGGTCATCAGGGACGCCGGCAGGATCCGCCCCAGCGAGCCGCGCTGAAGGACCAGCTGGCCGCCCACCGCCGTTCCCGACAAATACAGCCGATCCCGGGCCCGCGTCAGCGCCACATAAAGCAGGCGCTTGGTTTCCTCCCGGTCCCGCTCGTCGGCGTCGCGATCGCTGTCGCTCTGGTGATCGCTCACGCTCACCGACGCCTCGCCCGCCTCCCTCTCATCATCGACAAACGCCGGCGCCACCACGCGAATGTCGTCTCGTCCGCCGCCGCTGCCACGTCCAATGTTCACGACGAACACCACCGGGAACTCGAGCCCCTTGGCCGCGTGCACGGTCATCAGGTTCACGGCATCGGCGGCATCGATGATGGCGTTTGACTCGTCGCCACCGGCCGCCAGTTCGGCGAAGTAGTCCGACAGTCGCCCAGGCGTGGCGTACCCGCGGTTCTGGATGCGGCGAATCAGGCCCCGTACTTTCTTCAGGTTCTCACGCGCTTGCGCGAAGCCCGGGCCGCCAATCTCCACCGCGTACGCCGCCTCGGCCAGCACCCGGTCCACGACCTCGGCCGGCGGCAGCTGGTCGGCCATCGCGATCCACGCGCCGACGCTGTCGCGCGCCAGCAGCAGCCGTTCGCGATCGTCGGGCGCCAGCTCGGCCGCTGCCGGCGGCGGTTCGGCGGCCGTCACTGCGCCGGCCAGCCCCGGCGCCAGTAGCTTCAACGCCTCGTCCGACAGCCGCACGAGCCGCGATCGCAAGAACGCCGCCGCGCGCAGGTTCGATCCCGGCTCGGCCAGGTACGCGACGAGCGCCAGCACGTCCTTGACCTCATCCGCGTCGAAGAATCCCAGGCCCTTGTAGACGTAGAACGGCACGCCGCCGCGCGCCAGCGCGGCCTCGAACAGCGCGTGGCCCTCGCGCGTGCGAAACAGCAGGCCGATGTCGCCCGGCTGCACCGCGCGCCGCACGCCGGTCTGGCGGTCGCGCACGGTCACGCCGGCAATCAACAGCCGCGCAATCTCGTCGGCCACCGCCTCGGCCTGGGCCGCATCGGTGTCGGCAACCACCACGCCCACCGCATCCGCGCCGCGCGGGCCCTCGTCCACGAGCGGGAACACGTCATCTTCGCCGTACCGGAACGCATCCGGCCGATCCAGCGCCTTCTCCACGTCGGCAAACACGTCGTTCACAAACGCCAGCAGCTCCTGCACCGATCGGTAACTGCGGGTGATCGCCGCGCGCGAGGGTGTCTCGGGCCGCAGGGCCTCGATGAAGCGGCCGGCCGCGTCGAGCACCGTGACCTCGGCGTCGCGAAAGCCGTAGATCGACTGCTTGCGGTCGCCGACGATGAAGATGGAGGGGGGGATGGGGCCGTGCACCATGCCCTCGCCGGCCGCCCAGGCGCGGACCAATTCGCGGACCAGCTGCCACTGGGCGCGGCTCGTGTCCTGGAACTCGTCGACGAGCACGTGCTCGTACCGCGATTCCAGCCGGTAGCGGCTGCGCGAGAACTCTTCCATCTGCCCAAGCAGCTTCAGGGTGCGCTCCAGCAGATCGGGGAAATCGAGCACACCGTGCTTGTCGAGGGTGCGGCGGTATTCGTCCTGCGCAATCGCGAACAGACGCCTGACGCCGCGGGCGAGCACGATGTTGAGGTCATGGCGAAACGCCGCCGACGCGCGCTCCACGTGAGGGCCGAGGCCGAACACCACCACCTTGTGGCGTTCGTAATCAGCCGCCGAGCGGTAGTCGGCCTTCTTGTGCTTCAGCCGCTTCCGCGGTCCGCCGTCCTTGGTCAGCACCAGGTCGGCCACTCGATCCAACGTGCCTCGCAGCCGCGCCGGCGATGGTGGCGGCTCGGCCATGATCTGGTCCACGTCGTACGCGACCAGGTCGAAGCCGGGCGCGGCCGGGCCGCAGGCGCGAAACGCCGCGGCGCCGCCGACCGAGGAAATCGCGGCACGCAGTGTCTGGAGCAGCCGCAGGCACGCCGCCTCGGCCGTGACATCGCGCCCGCGCAGGAAGCGATTGAGCGCGTCCCAGGCGACCAGCCGGCGATCGAGCAGCGCCGCGAGTCCCTTGCGCAGCCGCGGCTCGCCCAATTCGGTGAGCAGCAGCGCCACGTCCGGATCGCCGAGCGAGACGCCGCGTCCGACCGCCAGCGCGCGATCCAAAGACGACTCGACGAATCGCGGCGTTTCGGTTTCGTCGGCGAGGTCGAAACCCGGATCGACCCCGGCCTCCAGCGGAAACTCGTGGAGCAACGACAGGCAGAACGCGTCGATGGTGCTGATGGAGATGTCGCCGAAAGCATCGCGGATCTCGCGCCAGCGATCGCCGGTCAGGCTGCCCAGCCGGTGGCGTTCGCGCAGCGTGGCCATGACGCGCTGGCGCATTTCGGCCGCGGCCTTGCGCGTGAAGGTGATCGCGAGAATGTTGCGCGGCGCAACGCCGACTTCGAGCAGGCGGACGTAGCGATCGACGAGCACGCGCGTCTTGCCGGTGCCGGCTGAGGCTTCGAGCGCGACGTTGCGCGCCGGATCGACCGCCATCCGCCGCGCGCGATCGTCGGCGGTCTCCTCCGGCTCGAATTGCAGGCGGGGCTGATCACTCATCGTGGGCCCCCGGCTCGGCAGGCAGGCCGCCCGGCGTGCGGCACACCGCCACGAAGGCGCACATGCCGCAGAGGTTGCGGGTCTCGGGCCGCGGCGGGTAGTGCCCGGCGGCAATGTCGTCGAGCGCCTGCACCAGCCGGTGCTCGGCGGCCGTCACCAGCTCGTCGAACGACTTGCCGGTTTCCTTGAGCGGCATCACCGCCTGTGGGCCTTCGAACGACAGGTACATGGCCTCGCTGGCGGTGAGGCCGGCGCCGCGTTCGGCCGACAACCGCGCGCGCACGCCGGCGCTGTAGATCGGCAGCTGCAACGCGATGCGGCGGTCGGGCACGTACTTCGTCTTGTAGTCGATCACGCGAAAGGTGCCGTCGGCCAGCACGTCCACGCGATCGATCTTCGCGCGCAGCCGCACCGTGCGACTGGCGCCGTCTTCGCCCGTGAACGCAAACTCGCCGTCGAGCTCGAACTCCATCAGCCGTTCGCGGATCGCAGTGCCGCGCTCGGCTTCCATGGCGAACACCCGCTCGGCGATGCCGGAACCGACCGCCGACCCATACAGCCGCGCCCGTTCGAGGCCGGCCTCGGCCGGCGACAGCGACGCCAGCGCCGGCTCGCAGATCTCGACGAACAGCGCCCGCGCCTCGGCCATGTCGGCCGCGGTAATGCGGCCGCGGCCGCGCGCTTGCCACTCGTGGAAGAACGTCTCGAACAGCTCGTGGAGGAAGCGGCCGCGGACGAGCGGCGAGCGCGTGTTCTCGTCCTCCGGCTCCTCGTCTACCTGCAGCACGTTGGTCACGTAGAACTGGAACGGGCACTTCAGATACCGCTCGAGGCGGCTGACGCTGACGCGGGGCAACACCCACGGCCCCGCCTCGCCCTCGAAGCGGGCACGTTCCCGCACGGCGCCACCGGCGCGGACGTGGGCCCATTTGGTTACGGCCGCACTAAAGTGCGGCCCTACGGTAGCCCCTACGGCAGGCCCTACGCCTTCCTTCAAGGCCGCCAGCGCTTCGTAGGCAAACACCTGGACGGTTGGATCCAGCGTTGACACCTCGCGCGACAGTCCCAGCGTGGGCAAGTCGTCGAGAAACGCTGACGGCTCGACCACCGCGTCAGACTCGAGCGCGAACGTCGAGACGCGGACGCGGTGCCGCGCGGACATCAGCAAGTCGTGGAACGACGCGCGCGCAAACCGCACCAGGTCGCGTTCCTGGTGAAGCGCCACGCGATCGGGGCGGGCCGGCTCCAACTGCGCGAGCAGCGATTGCGGATAGAAGATGTTGCGCCGCGGCCGCTCGGGCCACTCCCCCTCCACCAGCCCCATCACCTGCACATCGTCAACATCGGCAAAACGGGCCGCCTGGCGATCGAGGATCTGGAGACCGCCTTCGCCGGTGCGGAGGGCAAAGGTCTGGGCGCCGAGCCAGCGCCGAACGGCGGCGGAGAGATCGGTGATGGTGCCGCTGGCGCCGGGATCGTGACGCCGGTACGCCTCGCCCAGTCCCGCCAGGGCCAGCGTGACCGCGGCGCGGACGCGGTCGCGACGGTCGTTGCCCGGCTGCGGACGATCGTGACGATCGAGAAACGCCCGCAACCGGTCCACGTGCTCGACCATGGGGTGCGACTCGCCCAGAGGCGACAACAGTGTGCCGGCGGCGAGCGCGGCGGCAAAGGCCGGTTGCGCCGTCCCGCGGCACGAGTCGGCCAGCGAGGCCAGACGATCCAGGCCGCCCAGGTAGCGCTGTTCGGCGAGCGTGACGTCGAGCGCGGCAATCGCATCGCGGCCGACGTCGGCGTCGCCGGCATCGCCGGCGACGAAGCGGAAGTGCGGCGAGCGCAGCAGCGCGACAAGGGCGCGGCGGGTGAAGCCGGCGGCCACGCACTCCATGGCGACATCGACGGCGGCGGCGTACGGTTCGGCCGCCAACGGCAACGTATCGAGCGCCTCGAACGGCACGCCGGCGCCCTGGAACACATCGCGGGCGAGATAGAGATACGGCAGCGGCCGCGCAACCACCAGGGCGGTCTGCTCGAGAGCCACGTGACGGCCCGATCGGCGGTCGGCCTTCAGCCGCCGGGCCACGCCTTCGAGTTCTTCCTCGCGATCGCGATACTCCAGGGCAAAAGGCAGCTCGCCTGCCGCTTGCCCTGAGCGAGCCCCAGGGGCGAATCGAGGGGTGCCTGCGGGCACGACGATGGCTGGCGCCGGGGCGGCAAGCAAAGACGACTCGGTTTCCTCGATGCCGACGAACGCGAGCCGAAGACGATCGAGGTAGCCCGCCTCGAGGGTAGCGTCGGTCGCCACCACGTCGATGGCCTCGAGGCCGGGCAAGCTCGTGAGCATCACCACGTCGGCCGGCCACAGGCCGTCCGGATCGAGCGGCCGATCGCCAACGGTGATCACCACGTGCCGCAGCGGCGCCGCCGCCCGCGTGTCAATCAGCAACGCGCGCGCGGCGTGTTCGTCGAGAAGGCCGGTGTCGAGCAATCGCGATTCGTAGCCGCGAAACGTGGCCGTCAGGAAGCGCGTCTGCTCGAGCAGTTGCGCGGCGCCCTGGTCGGAATCGGCGGCCGGCTCGAGCTCGCCGGTCAGCAGGCGGTCGAAGTCATCGACCGAACGTTGCAGCCGGCGCAGGTAGTCATAGAGGGCCAGCATCTCGGCGACGAGCGCCGGCCGGACATGAAACGGTGGCGGCACGCCGGCGTCCTCGGCCTCGCGCGCCGCGGCGGCGATCAGGGCTTCGCGTTCGAATCCCGACAGCGTGCGGGCATCGGGCCGCAGCCGCGCCAGGAGCCGCTCGTACAGTTCGGCGCGGGTGCCGATCGGCGGCATGGCAACGGCGTCACCAAGCCGGGCGCGCAAGGTGCGGCGCAGCTGCTCGCCCGCGGCCGCGGTCGGCACCAGCAGGAAGCTGTCGGCGCCGCCCGGGGCGACGCGCACCAGCTCGGCGAGGTGCGCGCGAAAGCCGTCGAGGCCGGCCGCGCGCAGGAGCCGGGTACGGCGGGGGGTGATCACTTGGCGGCCGGCGGCGCCATCGCCGCCGCGAGATCGGCGCGCGCGCGCTGATACAGCATCAGCGCGCCGGCCGCCGCAGACGAGGCGCGCTGCGCGCTGTCGATGCTGTTGCTCGATACCGATTCGCGGCGCAGGCGCAGCGCCGTCTCGGCCAGTTCCCAGGCGCTGCGGACCAGCGCGTGTCCGTTGGCCAGGTCGGCAGGCGGCGTGACCTTGCCAATCTTCACGCCGGCCGACGCCAGGCGCTTGGCGATCGCCTCGAGGGTATGGAGCGGCGGGCCCGCCAGTGTCCGCACCTGGTGGAGGCTGACGGTCGCGTCGCGGAACACGTTGAAGGAACCGTTCATCGAGCGGCGGTAGCGGCGATAGGTCTGCTCGCGCTTCTCCCATTCCTTGCGGGTTTCGCGGGCTTCGGTGGCGCCATTGGCCTGCAGATCGATAGTCGCGAGCAACGCGGAAATCTCGCCGGCCCGTGCGCCACCGAGCCGGTGGTCTTCGGCGATCACCTGCTCGCGCAGCTTCTCGAACTCGCGGCGATCGCCCTGCCGCGCCAGCCTGGCGGAGGTTTCGAGGGTGCGCTGCCGCAGCACGGTATAGGCGCGCTCAACCTGTCGTTCGTGCTCGAGGTCCACACCGACCGAGCCACGGACACGCCGGGCCCACGCGTCGGGCAACAGGCCGACCGCGCGATCCAGCAGGCGCATCACCGATTGCAGCAGCGTGATTCGCTCGGCCGGTGATTCGGCGAGCGAGGCGGCGGCCACCAACTGCTCCACCAGCTCGGCGTCGGTCGGCGGCGGCAAGGGTGGCGGCGGCGGCACGGCCAGCGGCGCGCTGAGCGCCAGGTCGAAACGGGTCTGGCCGACGGCGACGCGCAGCTGCGAGATGATCTCGTCGAGCACGTCGAGCGACTGGCGGACTTCGCCGATGCGGTAGCCGTAGTGCGAGGCGGGCCATTCGGCCAGCGACTGCCGGGCGCGCTCGGCGGTGGCCAGGCGCACGCCCGGGTCGGCAATCCGCGACACCTCGTTGAGGGTCTTGGCCATTTCGCTGCTGAAGCGGGCGAAATCAGCCTCACCCCTGGTTTCGGCGTAGGCCACGGCGCGCACCGATTCTGCGTACAGCTCAGTCCGCGGCCAATCGACGCGGCCCGACGCGATGTTCACCAGGTGCAACTCGACCGGATCGCCGCTCAGCCGGGTGGGAATCGAGAAAATCACGCGATCGTCAACTCGCGCCCACTCGCCGTAGCTGGCCAGGACACGCCCATCCGAGAGAAACACCCGGAACAACACGCGGCTGGCCGGCGTCTGCGCCTCTACGGCAGCCGGCATCGCAAACGCGGCGAGAATCAGAGTCCAGCGGAGGATCACGAGTGCGGCTAGTTTATCGCCTTGTGGAAATCCTGTGGACGAACGGTCGAAAAACTGTGGATGACGCGACACGGAAAATAAACTCTGGGCGAATGTCCCTCTGATCCAGGCACCCAAACACTGCGGCCGGCCGCTTTCGCGCCCCGCTTCGCTTGATCCGTTTCGCCAACGACATACAATCGTCACCTCCCACGTGCCCAATCAACTTTTCGAACAGCAGATCGCCGGTCGCACGTACCAGATTGAAGTGTCACTGGTGGCGGCCGAGCGCTGGCGGGCGCAGATCGTCCGGCGGCCGGGCATCCAGACGTCGATGATGCCGTTTTATGGCAAGACGGCGGAGGACGCGGCCCGGGAGCTCGGCAATTGGCTGTCTCTCGTGTCCGGCGCGGCCCCGGCCAATACATAATCTACCCATGATCCGACTCGTCTTTCGTCCGGCGTTGCTGTTGGCGATGGCGCTGGTGTGCCTGAGGCCTGGCGCGGCGCCGCTCTTCGCCCAACCCGCGGCCACCACGCTGCCCCGTGTCCATTTCGTGGCGACCGGCGGCACCATTTCGAACCGCGACGGCGGCCGGCTGACGGCCGAGGAACTGGCCAAGTCGATGCCGGGCGTCGAGCGGTATGCCCGTCTCACGTTCGAGCAGTTCGCGAACGTGGCCAGCAGTAACTTGACGCTCAAGCAGTGGCTGGATCTCGCCAAGCACATCAACGACCTGTACGCGAAAGACAAGGACATCGCCGGCATCGTCGTCACCAGTGGCACCGACACGCTGGAAGAGACGGCCTTCTTCCTGCACCTGACCGTCCGCGACCCGCGGCCGGTGGTGGTCGTCGGTTCCATGCGCAACCCCAGCACGCTTGGATACGAGGGCGCGGCCAACCTGCTCGAAGGCGTGCGGGTCGCGGCCGACCCGGCCGCGCGCAACAAGGGCGCGCTGGTGGTGTTGAACGACGAGATCAATTCGGCACGCAACGTCACCAAGACCGATGCGCTGCGGCTGCAAACGTTTCGCAGCCGCGAGTACGGCCAACTGGGCGTCGTCGATCGCGACCGGGTGGTGTTCTTCAACCAGATCACCCAGCGCACCAACGAGCGGGTCGAGTTCGACCTGTCGAAGGTCACCGAGTTGCCGCGCGTGGACGTCATCATGGTCTACCAGGGCGCGTCCGGCGACATGATCAAGGCGGCGGTCGATAACGGCGCCAAGGGCATCGTGATCGCGGTGGCCGGCGCCGGCGCGACCAGCGGCACCCAGAACGAGGGCCTGGCCTACGCGGCCGAGAAGGGCGTGTTCGTGGTGACCAGCACGCGCACCGGCAGCGGCCGCATTGCGCCGCCGCGCGGTGACTTCCCGGCGGGTGCGCAGGTCAACGAGGCGCAGCGCCGCCGCCGGCAGTTCAGCGTGGCCGGCGAGGATCACGTCCCGGTCAAGGCGCGCATCCTGCTGATGCTGGCGCTGACCAGGACGACCGACCGCAACGAGATTCAGCGGATGTTCAGCGAGTATTAGGACGCTGCGTCAACTTGGTTCGGAGCCGAGCTTGCCGAACCCGGCCGGGGGTGTTAACATGGCCGTGTTAATAAACATGGCCATAATAATTACCATGGCCATGGTAATACGCCTATGCAGCCTATCGACGCACCGTGGCGAGCCGAGCCCAAGGCCGAAGACCTTGTTGCAGAGCTATTTAGCGCTCATGGCTGGAAGGTCCAACGCCACCTGGATGCTGGTCCGTACGCACCCGACTTTCTGGTTAAGCGGGGCCGCCAAGCCTTCGTCGTTGAAGTGAAAGCCCATTCTGAGGGGCGCGGCGACCGGGTCATCCCGCTTCTCTCCCACGCCATTCTCCAAGCACGCGCCTATGCCGCGGCGCTGAAGGTGAATCCCCTGGCGGTGGTCCACGTCCGCGATGCCTCCCCGTCGCTCGTCAGCCAAATCGGACTGTTCGCGAAGAACTACGCCAATGACGTCGCTATTGGAATTGTCAGCGAGGCCGGTCTCCGCTTCTTTGTCGGCGCAGGTTTGGAGGAGATGAATCTCAACCCGAACATTGTCCGAGTCAGTCCAAGCCGATCGGCTGGCGGGGCGCCCAATCTCTTTTCGGATCTCAATCAATGGATGCTGAAAGTGTTGTTGGCTCGAGAGATTGACGAGCGCCTGCTCTCGGCGCCTCGAGGCCGGTATCGCAACGTCTCTGAGCTGGCAAAGGCTGCCGACGTTTCGGTCATGAGCGCCTTTCGATTTCACGAACAGCTTCGCGAGGCAGGATTTGTCGATGAGTCCTCGCCATACCTGAACCTGGTTCGCCGGGCCGAGCTGTTCCGGCGCTGGCAGGCAGAGTCGCGGCGGGCCATGCCCCGCGAAGTGCCCATGCGGTTTCTGATTCGCGGTTCGGTGGAGCCGCAGCTTCACCAGTTCGTCTCGAGTCACGAGAGCTGTCTCGCACTGTTTGCCGCAGCCGACGCGCTGAAGCTTGGCCACGTCAAAGGTGTGCTGCCGTACGTCTACGTGGCGAAACTGTCCGACGTCGAGCTGAGAAGCTGGAGCGGATTGGCAGCAGTCGTGCCGGGCGAGCGCCCGGACGTCATCGTGCGAAAGGCGTCTGTTCCCAAGTCGGTGTTCCGGGGAATGGTGGATGAGCGGGATGTCGCGTGCTGCGACGTGCTTCAGGTATGGCTCGACGTGGCGGCGCATCCCTCTCGAGGAGAAGAGCAGGCCGAGCTGATCTACCGCAAGGTGCTGCGGCCGGTCGTCGAGGGCGCGGGCAAGTGACGGACCTCGAGTCATTCGGTCGCCTGCTCCAGGCAATCGAGCCGTGGCGGGCTCAGCTCGTGCTGGTTGGCGGCTGGGCCCATCGTCTTCATCGGTTTCATCCTCTCGCCAGCATCCCCGACTACGCGCCCTTGTTTACTCTAGATACCGACCTGGCGTTCGGAGCCGATGCACCCCTCGACGGCGACCTCCGTTCCGCCCTGGCGGCCTCTGGGTTCAACGAAGAGCTTTCAGGCGAACACAAACCACCGGTGGCTCACTACACCCTTGGTGACGAAGCGGCTGGCTTCTATGCGGAGTTCCTGACACCGCTTCGGGGCAGTGAGACCAAGCGAAACGGTGAGCCCGACGTAACCATGACGAAGGGCGGCATCACGGCTCAGAAACTCCGGCACCTCGAGCCGCTGTTGATCCAGCCGTGGTCGATCAAGATAGGTGCGGACCAGGGTGTCCCGCTGCCGAGGCCCATTGACGTTCTGGTCGCGAACCCCGCCGCGTTCATCGTGCAGAAGCTACTAATCCAGAAACATCGACCCCTCGCGAAGCAGGCGCAAGACGTGCTCTACATCCACGACACCATCGAGCTGTTCGGCGGAGCGCTTCCGGCTCTTGCCGCCCTCTGGAAGAAGTCGCTTGCGCCAACCCTGGGCGCCAAGACAGCGAAGCGGGTGTCCGACGCGGCCGACACGACATTCCTTTCAGTCACGGATATCCTTCGCGAGGCTGTGCGGATCCCGCAAGACCGCAAGCTGACACCAGACAGAGTTGCGGCAACGTGCCACCTGGCGCTCAACCAGATTCTTGGCTAAACGGAACCTGTTGATGCTGGCGCTGACGAAGACGACTGACCGCAACGAGATCCAGCGGATCTTCTCTGAGTACTAGCGGAGGACCACCCGGACACCGAGGTCCGCACCGCGGATAGTTCGTCGGCCGTGGCCCTGCCTGATCACCTGCAGCAACTCGGAATCAAGATCGCCCCCGTTGTCCTGCTTGTCGGTGCCGACACTGTCGATGGTGTAGACGCCGACGTCTTTCTTGAACAACAACGCCCGTCCGGTCACCGGATCCTGGGGAACCGCGTCGAGGTATTTCGGCACGAGGTCCTGCAGCGCGCCGGGAAGCGCGCCGGCGTGATCGCGGCGGTAGCGCTCGACGGCAAGCGCCGCGACCGACGCGCGTTGGTTGACTAAATCGTCCGGACGAACCATGAGGGAAAACAGGTAGACGTTCGCTCGCCGTTGCCGCGCCTGGCGCCGAAGCGCCGCGCCCAGGCCCACGGGAGCGGACGTCATCTCCACCTGGTCGCCGCCGTATTTCGCGGCCATCGCCGCAGGGCGTAGCGGTAGAGTGACGCGCCATGCTGGTCGTAGAGGCGGCCCACGATCGAACGCCGGTCGTTCAGGGGCCGCTCGGCCATCGCGTCATTCCATAGACGCCGCTGTGGTGGGGTTTTGTGTGGCAGGGTGATGAGGAGCGGGCTGAGGCCCGCCCCTACGGATTCTGAGAAAAAGGTCCCAGCGGCAATCGCTGGGACCGAGGGCCGCCTTCGCCAAAGGCTTCGGCGCCAGGAGGAACTAAGCCGCGGCGATCCGCTGCGCGCGGCGGAACGCGGCGCGAACGCGCGAAATCATCACTTCGGGCTCGAACGGCTTCGTCAGGTAGTCGTCGGCGCCCATCTCGAGCACCTTGGTTTCGACGCCGGAGCCGGACTCGGACGTCAGGACCACCAGCGGAATCGACGACAGCGCCGGATCGGCGCGCATCATCTGGATCACCTGGAACCCGTCCATGTCGGGCATTTGCAGGTCGACCAGCATCAGGTCGGGCTTCTCGCGGCGCGCGGTTTCCATCCCAACGGCGCCGTTTTCGGCTTCAAGCACCTTGAAGCCCTCTTTCTCGAGAAGCATGCGGACCAGCAGCCTGATCATGCGGTCGTCGTCGGTCACGAGGACGCGGCGGCTCGGCAGGGGCCGCGGTCCCAAGACAGCGATCGCCGGGGGCGCGGCCGGCGCCGGCATGATCGGCCGTAGGTCGGGCAGCACCAGTTCGGCGGGCGGCGCCGGTTCGGCCGACACCACCGCCATGACGACCGCAGCCGCCGGGACCGCCGGCGCCGGTGCGACCGCAGGGACCGACCCGGTTGAGGACACCTCGTCACTGTGATCGGTCAGCACGCGGTTGACTTCTTCGATCGACGTCACCCCTTGCGCCACCAGGGCCAGCGCGGTCTCGCGCATGGATGGGCTCCCGGAGGTGCGCATGGCCCCCCTGATCTCGGCCGCGCCCGCACCGTTACGGATGGCGGTGCGCAGCGCCTCGTCGGGCGCCAGGATCTCCGGGACCGCGATGCGATCGGCGTAGCCGGATTGTTTGCAGCGATCGCACCCGCGGCCGACCGAGGCGCCGATGCTGGGCACACCGTGCTGCGCGCCGAGCCGAAGCGCGGTGGCCTCGTCGTTAGTGACGCGGCACGACGGGCAGAGCTTGCGAAGCAGGCGTTGCGAAACGATCGCGTTGAGGCTTTCGGCCACCTTGAACGGCTGCAGCCCAAGATTGATCAGCCGCGTGATCGCCGATGCCGCATCGATGGTATGCAGCGAGCTCAACACGAGGTGCCCGGTGTAGGCGGCCTGGCCGACGATCTCGGCCACTTCATTGTCGCGAATCTCGCCGACCATGATGACATTGGGGTCCTGGCGCATGACGCTGCGCAGCACGTTCACGAACGACGTGCCGGACTTCGTGTTGACCGCGATCTGGGTGACGCCTTCGACCTGGCGCTCGACCGGATCCTCCACCGTCACGATGTTGACCCGGCCGGTCTGCAGGAACTTCAAGGCGGCGTAGAGCACCGTGGTCTTGCCGCAGCCCGTCGGTCCGGTGCACAGCACCAGGCCGTCCGGCTTCGACAGGGCCGCAATCAGCATGCGCTGGGCCTGGTTGTCGTAACCGAGGGTGTCGATGCCGAGCACCGCCGACCCGCCCTGGATGACCCGCATCACGAGCTTCTCGCCGTGAATGGTCGGCAACGCCGAGAGCCGGACGTCCACAACCTCTGCGCCCACCGCGACCCGGAACGCGCCATCCTGCGGCTTCATCTTGGTGGCGATGTCGGTCTTGGCCATCAGCTTGAAGCGATTGGTCACGCCGCGAACCGCGCTCGCCGGCAGCGTCAACAGCGTCTCGAGGATCCCGCAGACGCGGTGGCGCACGAGGGCGCCGTTGGCCGAGGGCTCGATGTGAACATCGCTCGCGCCGGCGGCAATGGCAGCGGCAATGATCCGATTACACAAGTCGATGACCGGCGAATCCTGATCGCCGGAGGTCGCCACGTCAATCGGCTTGACGGGCTCCTTCAACTGGATGCGGTCGAGCAACTTCTCGATGTCGTTGGCGGTTCGGTACGACTGGTTGAGCGAGTCGGCCAGCTGCGACTTCGCCACGACGACCATCTGAGGCCGGCGGCCCGACGCGAAGGCGACGTCGCGATCGACTTCGTCGTTGAACAGCGACGACGACGCGTAGGTCATGGTCCGGTTGTCATGGGCGATGGCGAGAATTTGCCGCGCTCTCGAAACGCGCTCGGGTAGCAGGCGGGCCGCCGTCGGGTTGGGCGGGGTGTCGTGCAGATCCACGAATGGACGTCCCATCCACTCGGCATGGGCGGCGTAGGCCTTGGCTTCGTTCATGAAGCCGAGCGCGACGACGGCTTCCACGAGCAGCACGCCGTATTGATCGGCGTGCCGCACGACCGAGGCGACGTCGGGCGGCGCCATCAGGCCCGACAAGAAGGCGGCAAACGCCGCGTCTGGTCTGAGCGTTGATTTGGCCCCAAAACCTGCCGTGGTCCCTCCCGTGCCTGTCATTGAACCCTCTCCTCGGTGCTGTCCCGCCCATCGCACCGCCGGTGAGCCGTGCAGTAATCGTACCCGTGTGTTTCGCCCCATTTCGCCCGTCTTCCGGCCGCATTCCCAGTAGCCCGGTGAGCCGGAGACCGTGCGGAGGGGTGTGCGCCCGCCTGGCCGCGCAGTTCCGCACAGGTCACGCCGTTCTCGCCCGGCATCTCGTGTCCGTCTGTTACCGAGGGAATCAGCCCGTCGGCGCTCCCCGCCGGCCGTGGCAGATGGCTTGCACAAGCCAGGTCGGGCGAGACGACGTGGCGATGACCGCGCACGCGATGAACCTCATGACAACGGAGCAACGGCCGATGACAGCAGATCAGCCCGTCGCGGTGCCGGCAGCATCCAGTGACACGGCATTACCACCGCCACTGGACCCGGCAGTCCTCGACATGGTGCGCGAGTGGCGGCAACCAGGTGGACCCGATCCAGTCGCCGACCTGATCCTGGCGTTCGTTCAGGACGCGACCGATCGCTTCGCGAAGCTGCGCCGGGCGGTGGCCGGCGGCAACGAGACCGCGGCGCGCGAGGCGGCGCACAGCCTCAAGGGGATGTCGGGCGCGATCGGCGCCAACCACATGAGCTTGCTCAGCTCCGAACTCGAACATGCACCGTCCGGCGCGATGGATGTCGCGCGAGTGGCCGCGCTCGAGCGCGAGTTCACGCGAGTGCAGGAAGCACTGGCCGCCGCGGCCTGAGCGCGGGCCGATGACCGCGCCATCGTAGGTTGCGACGCGTGGTAGGCTGCCCCCTATGAGGACGTGGGGATCTTCGCTGTGCTTCACGCTGAAGAACGACCACGGCGTGACCGTCCAGGCCATTACCTACGGCGGCATCATCACGTCGATCACCACCCCCGACAGAAACGGCGTCACCTCCGACATCGTGCTCGGCTTCGACAGCATCGACGGCTACCTGAAGGAGCACCCGTACTTCGGCGCGATCATCGGCCGCTACGGTAACCGCATTGCCAAGGGCCGCTTCGCGCTCGACGGCCAGACCTACAAGCTGGCCACCAACAACGGCGCCAATCATCTGCACGGCGGTGTCCGCGGATTCGACAAGCACGTCTGGGCCGGCGCACCACTGGCCGGCAAGAACGGCGTGGCGTTCACGCGCACCAGTCCCGACGGCGAAGAAGGCTACCCGGGCAACCTGACGGTGCGCGTCACCTACGAGCTGACCGACCACAACCAGCTGGTCGCCCAGTACCACGCCACCACCGACAAGGCGACACCGGTCAACCTGACCCAGCACAGTTACTTCAACCTGGCCGGCGCCGGCTCGGGCGACATCCTGAACCAGACGTTGATGATCAGTGCCGACCGCTTCACGCCGGTGGACGGCACACTGATCCCGACAGGAGAGATCGCCGACGTAGAGGGCACGCCGTTCGACTTTCGCCAGCCCACCAGCGTTGGCGCGCGCATCGCGCAGCCGCATCCGCAGCTCACGCACGGCCAGGGCTACGATCACAACTGGGTGCTGAACCGACGCGGCGAGGGTTTGCAGCTGGCGGCAATCGCGACGGATCCGGTGTCGGGCCGCACGCTCGAGATCACCACCACCGAGCCGGGCATCCAGTTCTACGCGGGCAACTTCCTGGACGGCACGCTGAAGGGTAAGGGTGGCCACGTCTACCAGCGCCGCGCCGGCTTCTGCCTCGAGACGCAGCACTACCCTGACTCGCCGAATCAGCCGAACTTCCCAACGACGGTGCTGCAGCCGGGCCAGGAGTACAAAACCAGCACCGTGTTTACCTTCGGGGTTAGCCGATAGGCGCCCGGCCCTGGTGGAGGCGCTCGAGCTCCGCGTAGCGCACGCGCAGGTCGCGATACACTTCGACCGCCTCCAGCCTGGGCAGCACGCGCTCTTCCTGGCGCGGATCGGTGAACCCTGTCACAACGCTCGGCCACGATAGCGGCTCGCCGTTGGCCAGGCGGTCGGCATGGAGCGCGCGGAGCGCCGCCCCGAGGCACGCCGAGTTCTCACTGGTCAACCGGTCAACCGGTGCGCCGAACACGTCGGCCATCACTTGCCGCACCGCGTCGTTCACGGACGCGCCGCCGGTCGCAACGATCCTCCTGAGGTCGCCGGCGATAACCGCCGAGTGGTTCGCCATCGCCATCATCTGGCCTTCCACAACTGCTCGTACATCTCGAGCGGCATCGGTGCCGTCGTACCCAAACCGCCGCACGCCAGAGAATCCCACCGGCGGCGTGATCTCTGCTTCCAGCCACGGCAACATCACGGCGCCATCGTTGCCGGCCGGTGTGCGATCGAGCGCCGCCGAGAAGCCGTTCCAGTCCAGGTGATGCGTCCGCCTGACCCAGTCGCGCGTCAGCGAGCCGTTGCGAAAGCACACGAGGTTCATATACCCGCCCATCGGCGACGCGAAGACGTGCGAGGCCCCGGGACACGGCTCGCGAGAACAGCCGAACACGCTGTCGCTCGTGCCCAGCGAGACGGCCAGGTGGCCTTCGGCGGTGAGGCCGGTGCCGACCAGGCTGCTGGGGTTGTCGCCCGACCAGGCCACGACCTGGGCCGGAGGGAACGCGTAACGATCCTGCCAGTACTTCGACAGCGTGCCGACGATCGTCCACGACGGGCGAATCTCTGGCAGCTTGAGGACCAACCCCGGCGCCGTGGCCTCGAGCGCGGCCTCGGACCAGCGTGATGACTGGATGTCCATCAGGTTCATGCCTGACGCATCGCCCGGATCCAGCGGTGCGTCGGCGCCGATCAGCAGCGAGGCCATGAACGAGCTGACCAGGTGGATGCGCGTGGTGGCGTCGTAGCCGCCGGGATTGGTCTGGCGAAACTTGCGGATCTGCGGGCCGGCGAAGCGCGCGAAGGCTCGCGACCCGTCCATCCACACTGGCGACAACCCGCGGGCGAGGGTCCCGGCCAGTTGGGGCACCAGTGGCCGATCGTGGGCGAGCGCGCGCCAGGCCTCGCGGGCGCGGCGATTGAGGTAGACGCTGCCGTGCTGCTGGGCTGCACCAGAGATGGCACGAATGGCCCCGATGTCGATGCCGGCGTCGCTCGCCAGGATCGACATCATGCGATCCAGCGCGTCCGCCCACATCAGCGGCGAGGCCAGCATCTCGTGCGGTCCGTCGCCGCGCACGATGCCGGCCGTGGTGCCGTACTCGGGAAAGTCGCGATCGAAATTCAGCGAGTGCTCAAAGAGCGTCCGTCGATTGTCGCCATCGATCTCGATGACGATCGCGCCCAGGCTTTGTGCGCCGGCGTCGAATCCGAGATACAGGGCCACAGGTCACTATCGCACTATCTATTGCTGCCGACCCGGGCAATAGCTACGCCGACTTCGCTGAATCCAACCGGTCCTTGACTGCCGCAAACGCGGGCGTCGGCCCTTGGTACTCCAACTCGTCCACCGTCTCGAACACGGGCACGTCGGTCCGGATCGTCGCGATCTGCCGGAACAGCAGAGCCTTGTCGCGATCTCGCTTCAGCGTCGCGGCGAGCGAACCGGCCCGCACATTCACGCCCCACGTCGTGCCATCGTCAGGAATGTTCTCGATGTGGCCGAACTTCGCAAGCACCAGCGCGGCCGACTTGGCGCCCCACCCTTGCAGGCCTGGATAGCCGTCCGAGGTGTCGCCAACGAGCGCCAGGTAGTCGGGGATGGAGGCGGGCGGCACGCCGAACTTGGCGATCACGCCGGCCTCATCGCGAGTGGTGCGACGCAGTCGATCCTCCTGGACAATGCGCGTGCCCTGCACGCACTGGGCCAGGTCCTTATCCGGCGTGCAGATGCGCACCTGCGTCACGCGCGGATCCTTCGCCGCCTTCACCGCCGCCGCGCCGAGCGCATCGTCGGCCTCGAACTCGACCATGGGCCAGACGCGGACACCGTAGGCGGTCAGCGTTTCTTCGAGCAAAGGAAACTGCGCCCACAGGGCCGGCTCAATGCCCTCGCCAGTCTTGTAGCCCGGGTAGAGTTCGTTTCGAAACGACTCGATCACGTGATCAGTGGCGACCCCGACGTGCGTCGCACCGCCATTGACCATGCCGCGAATTGAGGCCAGCACCCCGCGCACGGCACCCACTTCCATGCCACTGCGATCGTGCGCGGACGGCACGGCGTAGAAGTGGCGAAAGAGCTCGAACGTGCCGTCAATGAGGTGGATGATCATGGTGGTTCAAGCACGGAGGTTCAAGCACGGAGGTTCAAGCACGGAAGTTCAAACACGGGGGTTCTACGTCGAACCGTCGTGATTGAACCGTCGTGATTGAACCATCGTGATTGAACCATCGTGATTGAACCATCGTGATTGAACCATCGTGATTGAACCATCGTGATTGAACCATCGTGATTGAACCATCGTGCTTTTCCCATTGTAATATCACCCCATGCCGTCCGTGCGGTTCACCCGCAACATCCAGCGCCACGTCGAGTGCCCGACGCGCGATGTCGAAGGCACGACCTTGCGCGAGGTGTTTGACGCGTACTTCAGCACCAACGAACAGGCGCGCGGCTATGTCCTTGATGACGATGGCAAGCTGCGCAGGCATATGGCGGCCTTCATCGATGGCCGCCAGATTGACGACCGCGTGTCGCTCAGCGACCCGGTCGCGGCCACGGCCGTGGTCGATGTCGTGCAATCGTTGTCCGGAGGCTAGCCGTCATGACCGAGCGGTGTTTTGTCAGC
>JAUYQQ010000019.1 GCA_030697165.1 Acidobacteriota bacterium | reverse complement strand
AACCCGCCACCGAACCCGCCCCCGCCACCCCAGCTGCCACCGCCGCCGAAGCCGCCGCCGAAGGGCCCCACGCCGCTGGCCCAGCGGTTGCCCCGACGCATGCCACGCCGCCCGCCGCCACCTCCCATCATGTTGAGGAAGATGATGATCAGGATGACGATCAGGCCGACGGGGAAGTTGCCGCCGCGCCTCTGTTCACTGCGCGGCGCTTGAATCGGCGCCACGTCAAGCGCGACATTCCGTCCACGCGCCACCCGTTGGGCAACGCTGGTCGCGCCCGAGAGCAGGCCCCGGCCGTAGTCACCGGCGCGGAAGAACGGCGTCATCGCGCGGCTGGTCTCGCCGGCAAACCCGTCGGTGATGAAGCCTTCGAGCCCGTAGCCGGTCTCGATCCAGACTTGCCGGTCGTCGAGGGCGAGGACGATCAGGATGCCGTTGTCATTGCCCTTGGTGCCAACGCCCTTGCCGCCGTTCTCGAACATCTTGACGGCATACGAACTGAGGTCGGCCCACGGCTGAAACGTCTTCACCGTGGCCACGACCATCACGTCGCCGCTCGCGGCCTGCAACTGCCGGACGAGCGACTCGATCGCGCGCTCGGAAGCTGGATCGATCACGTCGGCAAAGTCGTTCACCGGTGCGGTGAGCTCGGGAGGCGCGGTCTGGGCTCCGGCCGGCAGCGCCCAGACGCAGAGCGCGAGCGCCAGGAAGAGCCTACGCACGAACCAGGTCACGCCCGTTTCCACGTATCGACGAACCGGGCCAACTGCTCAACGGCCGTCAGGTAGCCGGGGAACAGCCGCGACCCGTCGACCCCGGCACCGGACGCGCCGCCGCTGAACGCGAGCACGTCGCCGACGACGCGGGGATCCAGGCCGGGCCGGTGGGCGGCGAACGCGCCGAGGTCGGCGTTGGTGTCGGCGGCGTGCCCATCCAGCCGCGCCAGCCGGCGAAGCAGCAGCGCGAAGGCCGGCGCCGAGTCGGTGACGAGCGCGGCCACCGCCGACGGCTTGCCGCCGCACTCCACGAAGTCTTCGCGCAGGTGCAGCAGGTGACTCTTGACCTGCACCTCGCACGCCCGACGCAGGTCGTCGGCCCCAATCGCCAATCCGGCAAACGGGTCGGCGCCGAACAGCAAGCGGTGGGTGTCGATGATCTCGCCGTACTCCACCGGGAACGCGTCGAGCGATCCCGCGAACTCGTCGTGGGTCAGCAGCAGCGGCGTGGCGCTGCCGGCACGGTGCCACGACGCCGCGCGCGCGGCGCACGCCTCGAGGTCGTCGTGCGTCAGCGTGCGCACCAGCACCAGGCTGGGCGCCGGCGCCGCGTGCCCGTGGCCGTAGGCCATGAACGCCTCGAGCCGGTCGCCAAAGATGCGTTGCAGATCGTGAAGGGTGGCGGCGAGTGGTCCGCCGTGCTGACTGTCCATCTCTTGTAGAATACGACTCTTCTTGGTCAGCTGTTCGAATATGCGCCTGCGCGAAATCAATTTGGGATGTTTTGGCGGCGGCACCGGCCTGCCGAGCTTGTTGGGCGGCCTCAAACGCAACCCATGGTTGCGCTTGAACGCCGTCGTCACCATGTTCGACTCGGGAGGCAGTTCGGGCCAGTTGCGCGACGAGCTGGGCGTGCTGCCGCCCGGCGATGTGCTGCGGTGCGCGCTTGCGCTGTCGCGCAATGAAGGCGAGGCGCGGCGCGTGCTGCTGGCCCGCCTGCCGACACTCGAGCATGCCCGGCTCGGCGGGCACACCGGCGGCAACCTGCTGCTGTCGATGATGGAGCGTTACAGCGGCGACTTTCTGGCCGCGGTTGACGGCCTGCGGGCCCTGCTCGGCTGCCGCGGCTTCGTCTGGCCGGTCAGCGTCGAGCAGGCGACGCTTTGCGCCGAGTATGCCGATCGGCAAGTGACGCGCGGCGAAGTCGAGGTGGACCAGGGCCACGCTCGCGGCCATCACGTGACCCGCGTCTGGCTCGAGCCGCCGGCGCAGATTCATCCGGGCGTCAAGGCCGCCATCGGCACCTTCGATGCGGTGGTGATCGGTCCGGGCAGTTTCTTCACGAGCCTGTTGCCGACGCTGCTGGTGGACGGCGTCGCCGACGCCCTCGCCGGCGTCTCGGGCCCGATCGTGCTGGTGTCAAACCTGCTGACTGAAGGTCGCGGCATGAACGGCTTCACCGCTGCCGACGAAGCGTCGTGGGTCAGCCGCACCATCGGCCGGCCGGTGGACGTGGTGATTGCCAACGAAGGGTACCCCTCGGCTGACGCGGTGGCGCAGTACGCCGCCGAACACAAGCAGCCGCTGGCGATCGGCCAACTGCCGGCGGGCACCGAGGTGGTGACCGGCGAGTTCTGGCGTTCGGAGATGGCGCGGCACGACCGCCGGCGCCTGTCGTACGCCGTCTGGTCCGTGCTCTCGAGGAGACTGCTCGTATGAGGATTTCAGGAATCGTGGCCCGTGTCGTGATCGGCGTGCTCCTGCTCGTGCCGGTCCTGGCGACCGCGCAGGGCATGGATGCCAACGCCGTGCTCGCCTCGATCGATCAGAAGGGCGCCGTCTACCGCGACGTCGCCATGAAGATCTGGTCGTTCGCCGAGGTCGGCTACCAGGAAACCAAGAGCAGCGCCCTGTTACAGGAACAGCTCAAGGCGGCCGGCTTCACCGTGACTGCGGGTGTGGCCGAAATTCCCACCGCGTTCACCGCCACCTGGGGCGCGGGCAAGCCCGTGATCGGGATCATCGGCGAGTTCGATGCGCTGCCGGGCCTGTCGCAGGCGGCCGAGCCCAGCAAGCGCGCGCTGGTGCCCGAAGGCGCCGGCCACGGCTGCGGCCACCACTTGTTCGGCACCGCCGCCACCGCCTCGGCCATCGCCGTCAAGGAGTGGCTGAGCGCCAACCAGCGCTCCGGCACCTTGCGCTTCTATGGCACGCCGGCCGAAGAGGGCGGCGCCGGCAAGGTCTACATGCTGCGCGCGGGCCTGTTTGACGACGTCGATGCCGTGGTCACCATGCACCCAGGCGACCGCAACGCCTCGAGCGCCTCGAGCACGCTCGCCAACATCACCGGCAAGTTCCGCTTCCGCGGTCTCTCGGCCCACGCTTCGTCGGCGCCCGATCGCGGCCGCTCGGCGCTCGACGGCGTCGAGGCCATGAACAACATGGTCAACCTGATGCGCGAGCACGTGCCCTCCAACTCCCGCATCCACTACGTGATCACCAACGGTGGCCGCGCCCCGAACGTCGTCCCCGACTTCGCCGAGGCCTACTACTACGCCCGGCACAACGACATGCGCGTGCTCGACGGCATCTGGGAACGCATTACCAACGCCGCGCGTGGCGCCGCGCTCGGCACCGGCACGACGATGGAGTTGGAGCTGACCGGCGCGGTGTGGAACGTGCTGCCGAACACCTATCTCGTCGGACTGATGCAGCAGAACCTGCGCAAGGTGGGGGGCTATGAGTACACCCCGGCCGAGCGCGAGTTCGCCGAAGGCATTCGCA
Source organism: Acidobacteriota bacterium (assembly GCA_030697165.1). Taxonomy (NCBI): domain Bacteria; kingdom Pseudomonadati; phylum Acidobacteriota; species Acidobacteriota bacterium. Next base: position 259,927 of record JAUYQQ010000019.1, on the reverse strand, counting down.
AGTCGCTCGACGGTGAGCTGCCGCCCATCGACAGCGCCAACTCGGTGTTCGCCCCCGAGGCCGGCGTCGGCAGCGCCTCGACCGACCTGGGCGATGTCAGCTGGCGCGTGCCGACCGTGCAGTTGACGGCGGCGACGTGGGTGCCGGGCACGCCGGCCCACAGCTGGCAGGCCGTGGCCGCCGGCGGCATGTCGATTGGCGCCAAGGGCATGATGGTGGCGGCGAAGGGCATGACGCTGATGGCGATGGATTTGTTTTCGGATCCCGCGCACCTCGTCAAGGCCCGGGAAGAGTTCGACGAGCGGCGTGGGCCCAACTTCAAGTACTCGACTCGCCTGGCGGATCGCAAGCCGGCGCTTGATTACCGAAAATAAGAACTAAAGGAGTTCAGGAGATCAGAAGAAGACAACTAGTCTTTTTCTGGCCTCCTGGCCGCCTTCTTCGGAGCCGTCCTGGCCTTGGCCTTTGGCTTTGCCGTCTTGGTCCTTGAAGGTTTAGTCTTCGTGTTCTTCGCGTCCTTCGTGGTTGCCTTGACCGGTGCCTTCATGGTCAGGGCGCGCGCGATGATCTTCTTGAACATCTCGCCCGTGTCGCCCGTCTTGGCCGGGGCGTTGCTCAACCAGAGGTCCGGCGTCTTGCCTTGCAGAATCTCGGCGAAGTCCGCGTTGGGCGTCTTGACGCTGAGCGGCGCGAACTCCGCGATGTCGATCGGTCCCGACCAGTCGTCCTTGTGCTTGATCAGCAGCCAGCTGTTCGGTGCGCCGCCAAAGCCGTGGGTCTTCACCAGCACCCACGACCCCTTGAGCTTGTAGCCGTTCAACCGGAACTTGAGGTCGCCCTTCCGGAATGCCGCGTCGACATCGACTTCCGGCTCCCAGGTGCCCACGTCCCACAGCATCACGATGCCGGCGCCATAGCCCTCGGGGATGACCCCTTCGAAGGTGCCGTAATCAAGGGGGTGGTCTTCGACGTGCATGGCCAGCCGCTTGTCGCGCGAATCGATCGACGGCCCCTTGGGCACCGCCCACGACAGCAGCACGCCGTTCCATTCGAGCCGCAGGTCGTAGTGGAGGTGCGAGGCCAGGTGCTTCTGGACGCAGAAGAACAGGGGGGCGCCGGCCTTCTTGCGGACGGGCGTGTCGCCCGAGGGCTCGGGCGACTTCGTGAAGTCGCGTTTCTTTCGATAGTCGTCCAGTGCCATTTTCGAAAAAGGGCAGCCAAGTAATAGGCTAGCCTATTCCGTTGGCCATGCCCTTGATACGCATTTCTGTCTCCAGTTGTCTTCGTCGCGCGACCCTAGCGGCACTGATCGTCGGATTCGTCGGCCTGTTCGATGGGACCGCGCTGGCACAGCCGCCCGCTGGCGCGACCCCTCCGGTGGTGCCTGTGCCACCTGCCACCATCGTGCGCGATGGCCAGGGGCAGGCCACCGTTCGCACCATGCCGTTGCCGTCGCCGCTCACGTTTGATGGCCGACTGGACGAGGCGGTCTACCGTGACGTGCCCTCATTCGGCGACTTCATCCAGCAGGATCCGATTGAAGGCGGCGCGCCCACGGACAAGACCGAGGTGTGGGTGTTCTACGACGATGAAAATCTGTATGTGAGCGCGCGCTTGTGGGAGTTGCATTCCGAGCGCCGGGTCGCCAACGAGATGCGCCGCGATTCGTTCAACCTGTACGGTAACGACCACTTTGCGGTGGGTCTTGACACATTCAACGATCGGCGTAACGGCTATGGCTTCTTCGTGAACGCCCTGGGCGGCATCGCCGACTCGCAGGTCATCAACGAGCAGTTCAATCCCAACTGGAACACGCTGTGGGATGCTCGAACGGCGAATTTTGATGGCGGATGGACGGTCGAAATCCGAATCCCTTTTCGTTCGATTCGCTTTCAGGAGGGCGGCGACACCTGGGGCGTGAACTTCCGTCGCCTGGTGCGGTGGAACAACGAGAGCACGTTCCTGAACCCGGTGCCGCGGTCGTGGGGGCGCCGCGGGATGGCGAAAATCTCGTCATCGGGCCCCCTCGTCGGCCTGGCCACGCCCACTAAGCAGCGCAACGTCGACGTGAAACCCTACGGGCTCGGCTCGCTGCTCACCAACCGGCTGGCGACGCCGCCGATCGACAACGACCTGAACGGCGAGTTCGGAGCCGATGCGAAATGGGCGATCACCCAATCGGTGGTCGCCGACTTCACCTACAACACCGACTTTGCGCAGGTGGAAGACGACGAGGCGCAGGTCAACCTCACCAGGTTCAGCCTGTTCTTTCCTGAGAAGCGCGAGTTCTTTCTCGAGGGACAGGACTACTTCAACTTCGGCGCCGGCGGTGGCGGCGGTGGCGGTGGGGGCGGTGGCGGCGGCGGTGGCGGTGGCGGTGGCGGCTTCAACAACCCGGCCCCGCTGCTGTTCTACAGCCGCCGCATAGGGCTGTCGAACGGTGTCGCCGTGCCTATTCTGGGGGGAGGCCGGCTACTCGGCCGCGGTCGCGGCTTCCAGATCGGCGCGCTGCAAATGCGGACCGAGGACGAGCCGCTGGCCAATGCCGTGGCGACCGACTTCACCGTGTTGCGCGTCAACCGGGACGTGTTTCGCCGCAGTCGCGTCGGCGTGATTGCCACGCGCCGGGCGCCAGGGGTCGCGGCCGGGATCGCCGAGAACTACGCCTACGGCGCCGACGCCGCGTTCAACTTCCTCACCGACCTGTCGATTACCGGTTTCTGGTCGAAGACCGACACGCCCGATCGTGAGGGCCGCGACACCAGCTATCGCGGCGCGTTCAACTGGAATGCCGATCGCACCGGTCTGCAACTGGAGCACCTGTACGTCGGCGACAACTTCAATCCCGAGATTGGGTTCGTCCGTCGCGCCGCGTTCAAGCGCTCGTACGGGCAGGCCCGGTTCAGTCCGCGGCCGACCAGCGTACGCGGTCTGCGTAAGCTGTTTTTCGAAGGCAGCCTCGACTATTACGAGAACACGGTCGGCAATGTGGAATCGCGCGAGGTCCAGGGCCAGTTTCGCATGGAGCTGACCACCAGCGACCAGGTAGGTGTGGAGTACACCGACGCGTTCGAGCACCTGGACGCATCGTTCACGGTGGCGCCTGGCGTCACCATCCCGGCTGGCGACTACCAGTTCGGGCAGGTCAAGGCGACCTGGTTCATGTCGGCCTCGCGCCGCGTGTCGGGTTTTGCCAGCGTCACCGCCGGCCAGTTCTATGGCGGCACGTTGCGTGAGTTGGCGTGGCGCGGCCGCGTCGAGCTGTCACCCCAGCTGTCGCTCGAGCCCCAGCTGTCGCTCAATCACGTTGACACCCCCTACGGCGCCGGCAACACCAACGTCCTCGGTGCGCGCACCACCTATACGTTGACCCCGCGCATGTTCGTCAGCGCCTTGCTGCAGTATCAGTCGTCGGTCAAGGCGGTCACCAACAACCTGCGCTTCCGCTGGGAATACCAGCCCGGCAGCGAGCTGTTTGTCGTCTACAGCGACGCCCGCGATACCGATGAGACGGGTTTTCCGCCACCGATTCTGAATCGCAGTTTCGTGGTGAAGGTCACCAAGCTGTTCCGCCTTTAGGCCGACGCGCTCGGGGCCTCAACGGAAGACGTCAGTCTTGCCGAAGTCGCCGCCCTTGAAGAGCAGTGGCTCACTTCGCTCGGTGGCCAACGCATACGCGAAGCAGTCACCGAAGTTCAGCCCCGCTGGATGGCGACCCTTGCCGTAGCGCGCGAACGCGCGGCGCGCGGCGTGTCCCTGGGGCAGCGTGACAGCCACCAGTTCGATGGCCGCCCGTTCGATGAACAGGTCCAGGTCACGGATGCCTTCCGCGCCGTAGCGGGATTCGAGCACGATCGAGGTCTCCACGAAGTTGGCCATCGACATGGCGCGGGTGTCCGCCGCCTCAATTGCCTCATTGAAGGCGCGCCGCTCCGGCTCGTCTTGCAGGATGGCCAGCAGCGCGGAGGTATCGATCACCATCAGCCAGGCAGCCCCGAGTCGTCGTATCCCAGAATCTCGTCGGCCGTTCGGGAGTCGCGCACTCGCCGGCGCGCACACTGCGTGGCGATCTCGTCCAGTTCGTCGGCGAGCCGGCGGCCGTGCCGGTCGCGGGTGACCTTGGCCAGCCGGTCGCGCAGGGCCTTGGTGACCGCCGCGGTCTTGCTTTCGCCAGTCAGCTTTGCCAAGCGGGTCGCCAGGCGCTCCGTCTCGGTGTTGCGGATGTTCAGGGCCATGGATACGCGTGTAGTAACGCAGCTACATAGTAACACCATTCGACGGGGGTCGAGGTCCAGACCGCCTCTGATCCTGCTCTGGGCCATGGTCGAGGCTACAGCCCTCAGGCGGCGGGTCGCAGCGTGCGGCCCACGCCATCAGCGGAGCGAGCGACGCCGGCCGCTCGTCGGGCTTCACCCGCAACGCGCTCTGCAGGAACTCGAACAGGTCCGGAGCGATGCCGTCGCCGATTGCGACGGCCGGCGGCAGCTGCATTGTTAGTTTCAGCTGCCGGAGTTCCTCGAGGTCGTTGGTCTCGAACAAGCGCTGACCGGTCAGGATCTCGTAGGCCAGGCACGCCAATGCGTAGATGTCGGTCCGGCGATCGAGCGGACCGCCGACGAATTGCTCCGGCGCCATGTAGGCCGGCGTGCCCACGACCGCGTGGCCGCTGTCAGCGCCAGAGGGGTCGAGCACCACCTCCGGAACGGCGATGCCAAAGTCGGTGAGCTTGACCTCACCGTCGCGAGTGATCATCACATTGCCGGGCTTGAGGTCGCGGTGCACGAATCCGCGTTGGTGGACATACTCGAGCGCGTGAGCGAGTTGCCCGAGCATCGGCCGCACTTGTGACTCGGGCAGCCGTCCGCGAGAGCGGACCAGCTGGCCCAGGTCGACCCCATCGCAGAGTTCCATCACCAGAAAGTACGTGTTGAAGGCCGGGAACATCCGCTTCAGGCGGGCGATGTTCCCGTGGTCGAGGCTGTGGAGAATGTCGGCCTCCTGGTGAAAACGTGCCAGCGCGCTGGAGTCGTAGGTCAACCGGTAGCTCATCATCTTGAGCGCCACCAGCTCACCTGTCGCTTCGTCTTGTGCCCGGTAGACCACCGACATGCCGCCGCGGCCGATGCCACTGAGAATTCGGAAACCCGCCACTTGCTTTCCACCGAACCCGTCGTTGGCGCCTCGTCCGAGCCGATCGCCCACGAGCGCGGTGAGCACCACGCCCAGTTCGAGATGACGCACGGCCAGCCGGTCGAACTCTGGCGTCGGCACGAGCAGGGCGCGGACGGGTGAGTCGGCGATGACTGTCGCGCTGCGCGCCGCGCGCGTGACCAGCGCCATTTCGCCGACCAGATCGCCACGCGAGAATCGCCCGATGAGGTGGTCGGCGCCATCCTGGCTGCGCAGTACCGCGTGGGCCTGGCCCTCGAGGATGATCAGCAGGCCCTCGGCCGCGTCGCCCTGTCGCATCAAGGCCTCGCCCGCCTGGTAGGAGCGGGTGAGCGAGGCTGCCCACAGGTCGCCCAGGGCGGTTGGTGACAGGGTCGTCAGTGCCAGGCAGCCTCTGAGCGCGTTCCACACCTGCGGATCGGCGCCGGCCGGAGGCTCCGCGTCGGTCCCGGCACGGCGCCGAGCCTCGCCGGGCTGGCTCTCGACGGTGTCAGCGTTGGCGTCGTCTGGCCGCGCGCGTGAATCACCAGTCGGCAATGTCAATCACCGTAGCCGGTCGCACCAGGCGGTACTGGTCGTTGACCACGCTGACGTTGTAGATGGTGGTCGGCCCATGTTCGAAGCGACCGTAGCCGGAATGGATGTGTCCGCAGATCACGAGCCGGGGCTTGACCCGGTCGATGGCTGTCAGCAACTCGTGACTCCCGAGGTGTTCACCGTGGGCGGCGCCGTCCCCGACAGGTCCGTCGCCATACCCGTACGGTGGCTGGTGTGACACCAGGATGTCGATGTTGTCGGGAATGGCGGCGTAGACCCGCGTCAGTTCGGCGCTCGACTTCATGAATGCCCAGTTCATGAACTGCCTCGACCAGGGCGTGGCCCACACCGAAAGGGCTCGCGCGGCTTTGCCGCTGGCCGGAACCGACGTGCCGGCGTCGACGAGAATCTGCAGCCGCGTGGGCGATGAACCCACCGGCGGCTCCCCGGCATCCCCGAAGGCCTCCCCGCACCAGTCGTGATTGCCCCACGTCAGGATCTTGTGGGCCGCCGGCGCCGCCGCCAGCCACGGCCGGGCGTGCGCATCGAACCAGCGCCGTTGGTGCATGGCATTGGTCTCAGCCCCCGGCTCGCCGAAGTCCGGGCACACGTCACCGGCCACGACCAAGAGGTCGCAGGGGGCAATCTCAGGCAAGTGTCCGTGCAGGTCGCTGAGGGCGACGATCTTCATCCCGCGCTATTAGACATCAGGACCGGCAGACGGAATCAACCGGTCCTCGAGTGCGTCCTGTGTTACCGTTCCCACGCTTGGGCTTCCCTATGGTCGTGGGGCGTCTGCGGCGGCGAATGCGAGACTGCCTGTGACGGCGGCCGCTCGCCCGTACCGGGTGCTGGCCCTCGACGGTGGCGGGGTCCGCGGCATCTCCACAATTGTCTGGCTCGCGAGGCTGGCAGAACGGCATGGCCCGGCGTTCCTGGACGGCGTTGACCTCTATGCCGGGACGTCGATGGGCGCGGCGAACGCGATGGCGCTGGCCTGCGGGTCGCCGCTCGACCGGATCCTCCAGTTCTACCAGACCGGCGACCAGATATTTGCGCGCCGCGTGTGGCCGCGAGGCGTTTCCGGACGGGTGTTGCAAGTCGTGTCGCGCGCCCCTGGTTTCCACTGGATTGAGCCGGCCGTCAACGTGTTTCTGCCCAAGTGGGAGATCGATGGACTGCGGGGCGAACTGCAGGCGTTCTTCGGTTCGAGGCGGATGAGAGAACTCGACCGCGAGGTCGCGATTGTCGCGACCCTCCTGTCGGGCACGCTGACCGGCACCGCCCAGACGAGCGTGCAGTCCGTGGTGATGAGCCGGTCACGGTCGTCGGACGAGGGTGAACTGGAATGCTGGCGCGCGGTCCTGCGCTCGATGGCCGCGCCGGTCTACTTTCCCAGTTTCGAAGGGTACGTCGATGGCGGCGTGTTTGCCGTCAATCCGTCGCTGGCAGCCCTCGGGGTGGCGGCGCGGTCGCCGGGCGTCGACGGGGCGACCGGGCAAGTGCGCTTGCTGTCCATCGGGTGCGGGCAGTGTCCGGACGGGATTGGCCAGGACGGTCCACTCGAGTGGGGCATGTTGAAGTGGGGGGCCCGGTTTCCCGACATCGCCCAGACCGCGACCAGCGGGCTCGACGACCTGGGCGTGGCGGAGATACTCGGGAACCGGTTCTTTCGCTTCAACCCAGTGCTCGAGAGCTCTCCGGCGCTCGACGACTTTCGCGCCGTTGACGAACTGATTCACTGGGCCGAGCAGCAGACCCGCACTCCCGAATTCGAGTCGCTGTCGCGGTACGTGGAGCAGTATTTCCTGGATCGGCCGGCCGCCAGTGGGAGGAGCTGATATGAGTACGTCGCAGGTGGAGCCGCGGGTCGTGGTGGTCGGCGCCGGACCGGCCGGTCTGTTGACGGCGCACTATTTGCGCGAGCACGGCTATCGCAACGTGGTGATTCTGGAAAAACTTGGCCGGGTCGGCGGCCTGTGTGACACGGTGACCGCTGATGGCCGCTCGTTCGATCTCGGCGCCAACTACGTCACGCCGGGGTACACCCAGATCCTCAAGCTCGCGGAAACCCTCGGCGTCCAGGTTTATTCCGAGCGCCCGTTCGTGGCGATGACGGTCCCGCCGGAACCGACCGGTCAGGTCCGTTACCAGTCGGTGTTCAGCGCCACCCGGCAACGCGATGATGGCAGCCGTATTCCGTTGCTGAGCCTCGGGGTGGCGCTCATCCGGTACACCTGGATTCGCTGGCGTCTCGGTCGCGTGATCGATCGTCCGACTTTTGCCGGCGTCGCGACGTTCGATGGCGGCAGCCTGTGCGCGCCCTTGGAAGACTGGCTGAAGCGGCACCGGTTGACCGATCTGGAGCGGGTGTTCCAGTTGCCCATCACCCTCATGGGTTTTGGGTACCTGGACAAGGTGCCCGCGATCTACGCCATGAAGTTCATGACCGTCGGGTCCTTCGTCCCGATGGTGCTGAAGGAAATGCCGCTGATCGGGCGGCTCATCTCCTGGCCGAGGCGGTTCCTCTACGGCTACCAGCGCTTCTTTGAGCGGCTGGCGTGGGGCCTGGACGTCCGGACCAGCGTCGACATCCAGTCGATCGAACGCACCGATGCCGGCGTACAGATCGTGTTCGATGAGTTGCAGCAGGACATGAACGAGACGGCGCGGGTCCGGCATACGCTGACGGCGGACTACCTGATCATGGCCTGCCCGCTCAACAGCGAACTGCTGATGAAGCGGATGGATGCGAGCGAGAGCGAGCGACGGCTGTTCTCGGCCATCACCTCGGTCTCGTACTGCATGACGACGCGGTCGATTGAACTCCAGGGCGCCGATCTTGGCGGCAACTCACCGCTGGCCGCGGTCTATCCCGCGCCGGCGCTCGGAACCAACGTGCCCTACGGGGTCGCCAAGCAGTGGGCCGACAGCACCTTCGCCCAGTTCTACACGCGCACCACACAACTCGCGCCAGATGATCCTGCACACGGCCAGGCCGGCGAACTGCAGCGCGCCGTGGAGACCGGCGTGGACCGCCTGATCGCGCAGATGGGGGCGACGCCCGCCGCCGGGCACGAGGCCAACGCCACCTTCAACCGCTTCGAGTACTTTCAGCACGTGTCGTCGGCCGACCTGAAGGCCGGCTGGTACGATGACCTCGAACGACTGCAGGGCCAACGGCGCACCTTCTATGTCGGCGGCGCGACCAACTTCGAGTTGATCGAGCCGATTGCCGAGTATGCCCAGCACCTCGTCGCCACGCGCTTTCCGGCGCGTCCCGCCGCCAGGCCCTCACTCGTCGCGAGGCTCGCGAACTGGTGGGCCAACCGCACGCTGCGGCAGCGACGGCGCTGGCATCTGGCCGAGGCCCTGCTGGCGGCGATGGTCGTCGGCTACATCTTCTTCATGCCCTTGAAGTCCGTACCAATCAAGACGCCGATCGGCATGAGTAGTCCTGAAGCGACGGCCGCGACCGAACGCATGTGGACAGTCCTGCACGCCGACGATGCGAGCCAGATTCCGTCGCTGCTGGCGGAACTGGAGCACGCGTACGCGATCGAGCCCAGGGATGCGGCCCTGACCGCGATCATGGGGGGCATGCACCTGTGGCGATTTCACCTGCGCGCCCGGCTGCAGACGAGCCCCGCTGACCAGGAGCGGGATCTGGCCGCCGCCATCAAGTATGGCCAGGAGTCGATCGCCCTGGACGGGTCCGCGGATTCCACGGCGCGCAGCCTCACGGCGACGGCCGAGTGGCAGCTGGCGGTGCTGCGGGGCGAACTCCACAAGCTGCCGGCGATCCAGATGCAGTCGATCGAGAACTCGTTACTCTATCCGCAGTTTGCCGGGTTCGTGCAGGGCTGGATGTTGGCCTCGATGCTTCCGGCCGACGGCCCCGACTACGACCAGGCGATGGAGGGGTATCACTTCATGTTGAGCCAGTGCGCCGGTTTCAACATCAAGCAAGACACGACGTTCCGCAAACTTACCCACACGCTGTACGGCTTCAAGTCGATCCTCGAACCAGTGTGCTACAACAATCACCTCGCGCCGCACAGCATCGAAGGGACGTTGATTGGCTACGGCGATGCGTTCCTCAAGAAGGGCGACCTGGACCGGGCCCGGATTTGGTATGAGAACGCGAAGACCTCGCCAACCTATGCCACATGGCGGTACAAGGAGTTGCTGGAGTACCGGCTGGCGAACCTTGCGACGCTCAGCCAGAAGTTCATCGCTGACAGTGGCCGGCTTGACGTCACCGAGCCGGCCATGAACTTTCAGTCTGAGATCGCCTGCGGCGTGTGCCACACGCGTTGAGGCGAGTCGGGAAGCTTCACTGAAATCGGGGCATCAGCGCGTGGGCCAGGGCGATCTCGGGCTGCATGCCGAGCGCCGTGGCGAGCTGCGCGCCGGTCGCGAGGTCTTTCCTGGCGCGGCGGTGGTGTCCCAGCAGGCCGTGGTACCAGCCGCTCAGCAAATGAGCGCGAGGCCGGGCAAAGGCAAAGCCGCTGGCATAAGAAGAGACATACCCGACCGCCTCGCGCGCCAGCTTCCGCCGTGCCGCGGAGGCCGGGTCGCGGTCGAGCAGCGTGAGGCAGGCCTCGCCGAGACTGCGATAACCAAGGTAGCGCGGATATGCGACTGGCGGCGACACGGTGGGGATCAAGGCGTGGGCCGCCGCAATACAGTCCAGTGCCGCCTGGTCATCGCCCTTACCCACGTGAGCCAGTGCCTCGAAGCCGAGCGCATCAATACGAATCAGCGGATCCGACATCTCGTCGATGAGCGTGCGCTGGCGCGCCAGGTGCACCAGTGCTTCGTCCCAGTGTCCCGTCTGCAGGGCTTCGGCGACGGCGGGTCGCGCGCACCAGGCTTTCTGAACGTCCAGGCCACGCCGCTCGGCATTCACCTCGACCTCACCGTAACGGAGCGCCGCTTCCGGGAAGTCGCCGCGAAAGAGCGCGATATCGGCCAGCACCGCCTGGGCCTCACCGAGCTGCCAGTCGTCACCCAGTTCGGTTGCGTGTTTCACGGCGTCTTCCAGGTGGGTACACGCGGCGTTCCAGTTGGCGTAGCCCAGTTCGACCAGGGCCTGGGCAATGTAGAGGGAGACCAGGGTCGCCGGACTTTGGCAGTCCCGGGCAATGCGCATGGCGCGTTCGCCGAACCGCTTGGCCTGGACGGGCATTCTGAACACCGCCAGGGACATCATCGCGTGGCCATAGCAGATCGCGACCTCCGGAACCGTGCCGGCCTCGTCCGCGAGGTTGAGGCTGCGGAGATTGCAGCACAGCATGCCGAGGGCGTCGTTCTGGTGGAACAGCGACTTGGAGAACACCCGCAGCAGTTGCATGGGGTTCTCGGGATTCCCCTGGTCGCTACCTGCCGGTTGGGCTTGGCCGTTCACCGGAAAGACCGACCGCCGGCGGGTCATCCGCCAGAGGAGCCGCGCCAGCTCGCCGATGGTCTGTCGGGCGACGCCAGCCTTGCCAGCGGGAAAGGGCATGTTCAGCAGGTCGAGGGCCGTGCGGGCGTGCTGCCGGCACGCGCCGAATTCGCCCAGCGCCATGTGCGCGTGGGCGAGGCCCGCATGCCACCGCAGCGCGTCGGGCGCGGCCTCGCTACCGGCCAGGTCGAGGGCTTCGTGGAAGAACCGGACCGCCTCGGTGTTGATATACGCCTTCAACGCCTGTGCCCCAGCGTCGCCAAGGTACTTCAGCGCCTTGCTGCGAACGGTGCTCGAGGTCCGTTCCTCCCGAGCGGCGTGGGCGAAGTGGTGAGCCAGCAAGGGCACGTCGGTGCCGGCATCGCCGGAGGGGTGCCGCTCGATCCATTCTCCAATCGCGAGATGCAGTGACGCCCGTTGCTGGTGCAGCAGACCGGCGTAGGCCACTTCCTGGATCAGCGCATGACTGAACAGATACGACGGCTCGACGGCGGCGCCAACTGGCTGCGCAATCTCCGCGGTCTTCAGGCCGGCGAGGGACTCAGGCAGGCCCGGTCGATCTTCGGTAACGGGGTAGACGTCGCCGAGCAACCTGATGGCGAACAGGCGCCCGATTACGCTCGCCACCCTCACCGCCGTTTGCTGCTGTGACGGCAGCCGGTCCAGGCGGCTGCCGATGACTCCCTGAACGGTGTCGGGAAAGTCCTGTTTCGTGAGCTCCGTGACCGTGCGCGCCAGCCGGCAGGCGCGACCCTCGATGGTCACGGCGCCTGCGTCGCGAAGGGCCAACGCCAATTCTCGAGTGAAGAACGGCGACCCTTCGGCGCGTTCCAGAATCCAGCGCGTCAGGTCGGCCGGAATGGAGTCTACCGCGAGCACGCCGCGCAGCAGTTCGTCGGTTTCGGTATCACTGAGCGGACCGACAACAATGATCTGCGCATCCGGTGCCACCTGCCACCCGTGCGAGATCTCGGTGCTGAGGCGGCGGGTCGCGATGATGGGAATGCGAGACAGGTCGCGAGCGGCGAGACGCAGCAGCGCCGCCGACGCCGAGTCGAACCAATGCAGATCCTCGACGAACAGGACGACGGCCCCTTGGTCGCTCTCGGCCTGCAGTACCCGGATCAACAGGTCGTGAGCATTGTCGGCCCGAACCTGGCCCGCCATCGCGCGGGTCGTTCGATTATCGGGAATCGACAACCCGAGAACGGGATTGAGCAGCGGCGCCAGGCGCTCCCACTCGGCGCCCATGGCGCCCAGCCGCTCGCGGCAGTGCCGCTCGGCCAGGCCGGGCTCTTCCGGTCTCCCCATGCGACGATCGGAAAGGCCGAACACCGAGCGGAACACCTGTCGCCACGCGTGATACGCCGTTGATCGGCGGATGGCGTCGGCGCCGCCGGAGAGCAGGCGGACGCCACTGGCCTCGGCGACGAGCCGGGTCGCCTGCAGCAGGGTGGACTTGCCCATGCCGGCGTTGGCCTCGATGACGAGGCGTGCGGCGCGCGCGCCGGGAGTGGCGGAGGGGCGAGCCAGGGCATCACGAATCAGCGCCACCTCGCGGTGTCGGCCGACCATGGGGGTCGAGCTGGTGGTGGCATGGTACGGCGCGTCGGATTCGCCCTGCAGCAGGTGAACCTCTCGGGGACCTTGCAGGCCACTAAGGAGCATCGGCCCCAGCTGATCGAACCGGTGCGAGCGTTCCGAGGCCTTCGCGATGTCGGCAGTGACCAGTGTCTGCCCGGCCTCGGCTTTGCCCATCAACCGGGCCGCGACGATGACCTCGCGTCCCACGATGCCAAAGGTTCGGCGTGCCGCACAGCCATAGGCGCCAACATAGACCTGGGCGTGAGCAATACCCATGCGAACAGCATCGGGTCTGTCGGCATCTCCTCCAGAGCCTCGCAGCGCCAGTGCCGCCGTCACCGCGCGCCGCGCATCATCCTCGTGCGTCCTGAGCGCGCCAAAGGCCGCAAACAGATAGCTGCCTTTGTCACCCATCGTCAGGTCAACAAGGTGTCCGTCGTAGGCGGCAAGAACCTCTTGAACGAATCGCACGAAGGCGTCGAGTTTGCGGCCGGCATCTGGGTCGTGGTCGTAGTCGATGCCGCCGAGTGTGACGAAGAGGGCGGCCACGCGCCGGAAGCCGCCCATCAGCGCTTCTTCCCCGCGGGTGAGGCGTTCGAGCACGTCCTTGACCATCCACGGACGGACGCCGGCCTCATCGAGGCGCGGTTCGGCGGGCCAGGGGTCTGGCGTCACGGGCCTGGCCAGCCGGCTGATGATGGCCACCGGCGCGTCGTGCGGGCCGGTGCGCCACTCGCTGATCTGCAGTTGCGCCTGTAGCAGTTCGGCGACCTCGGCGGATACGCCAACTTCGCCGCTGGTGATCGTCCGTTCGACGCGCGCCGTGCGATCCATGATGGCGCCGGCGATGACTTCGAACTTCTGATGCGCCGGGTCGCCCACCAGGAAGCGGCTGGCCGGCCCGGTCGCGATCGCGGCCTTGACCCTGATCGGGAACACCTGGCCGCTCGGCGAAGTAATGTGACGATCACGCAGGGCGTCACGAATGCCGGTTGCCGCGGCGACCGCCCGCGCGGCGGCTCGTTCCTCGGGCTCGGCGCCGCCGTCGAACCAGCAGGTGACAGCATCCCCGGCAAACCCGATGACGCTGCCTCGATAGCGGTGGATCTCGTTGACGAGCAGCTCGAAGACCCCGTCAAGGTGATAAACGAGCTCTTCGGCCGCCCGGGTCGGGCCGAGCTGCGCGGCGAGCGTGGCCGTCAATGGCGTGAAGCCGGAAATGTCGGCGACGAGCGCGGCGCCGGTGGTCCGCGGACTCAGTGTTGTCCCCTCGGCCAGGGCGTAGCCGATTTCGCGGGGCACGAAGCTGGCGAGCGAGGCTGGCTGGGGCAATCGGCCTGTCCGGAGGGGCACAGGATACAGTAATCGCCGCCTCACCGGTCATCGCCCAGTGGGTGAGCTCAGGGATAGAATACGCTTCGCATATGAGCACACCCGCCGCCCAGGACCGCGCCTTCTTCGGCCACCCGCGTGGCCTGTCGACGTTGTTTTTCACCGAGATGTGGGAGCGCTTCAGCTACTACGGCATGCGCGCGTTGCTGCTGTTGTACATGACGGCCCCCCTCACCGCGGGCGGGCTGGGCTTCGATGCCGCGCAGGGTGGGGCGGTCTACGGCCTGTACACCTCAATGGTCTACCTGGCCACCATGCCGGGCGGGTGGATCGCCGACCGGCTGATCGGCCCGCGGCGCGCGGTGCTCTACGGCGGCATCATCATCGCCGCGGGGCACTTCAGCATGGCGGTGCCATCGCTGGCCACGTTCTACCTCGGGCTGTTCCTGATCGTGATCGGCACGGGCCTGCTCAAGGGCAACGTCAGCGTGATCGTCGGGAAGCTCTACGGCGAAACCGACATTCGTCGCGATGCCGGGTTCTCGATCTTCTACATGGGCATCAACCTCGGGGCGTTCCTGGCGCCGCTTGTTTGCGGCTACCTGGGCCAGCAGGTGAGCTGGCACCTGGGCTTCGCCGCCGCGGGCTTCGGCATGCTCATCGGCGTGATTCAGTACGTGATGGGCGCCACCAACCTGGGCGACGCCGGCATCGACCCCGCGCCGGCGCCGACGCCGGCAATTGCCGCGCAGTGGAAGCGGCAGATCCAGACCTGGGTGGGTGGTGGCGCGGTGGTGGTCCTGGTGGCCGGACTGGCCGCGTATTTCGGCGTCATCCAGGTGAGCGCCACGCAGGTGTCTGACGCCGCTGGCGTGTTCCTGCTGGTGGTGGTGGTGGGCTTCTTCGGCTGGCTGCTGTTCTCGGGCGGGTGGACGCCCGAAGAGAAGAAGCGCCTTTACGTGATCACCGTGCTGTTCTTCGCCGCGTCGCTGTTCTGGTCGGTGTTCGAGCAGGCCGGCTCCACGCTCAACCTGTTCGCCGATCGCAGCACGCGGACGGAAGCGATGGGCATGTCGTTTCCGAGCAGCTGGTTCCAGTCGATGAACTCGTTCTTCATCTTCATGTTCGCGCCGGTCATGGCGTGGTTGTGGATCAAGCTGGCGTCGAGCGGCAAGGAGCCGACCAGCCCGGCCAAGTTCGCGTTCGGCCTGATCTTCGTCGGCGCCGGTTTCCTGATCCTGGTCGTCCCGTCGCGCATGGCGGAACAGGGCGCCATGGTGAGCCCGATGTGGCTGACCGCCACCTACTTCCTGCACACGATCGGCGAGCTGGCGCTCAGCCCCGTTGGCCTGAGTGCCATGACCACGCTCGCGCCGCCGCGCATTGCCGGCTTGATGATGGGCGTGTGGTTCCTCGCCACCTCGGTCGGTAATTTCATTGGCGGCCGTGTCTCCGGCTTCTACGAATCGATGGCGCTGCCGACCCTGTTTGGCTCGGTCGCGGCGTTTGCCATGCTCGCCGGCTTCGTGCTGCTGGCCCTGGTGCCGATGATGCGCCAGTTGCTGCCGAAGAAAGGCGCAGCGGCAAAGTAGCGGCCGCATCAAGGTAAGATCGCTCGCGTGCGCGTCGTCCTGCTGAGCACCTTCGACCTCGGCCGCCAGCCGTTCGGCCTGGCGTCGCCGGCGGCGTGGTTGAAGCGGGCCGGGTTCGAGGTGAGGTGCATCGACCTGTCGCGCGACAAGCTCTCGCCGGACGTCATGACCGGTGCCGGCCTCGCGGCGTTATACCTGCCCATGCACACGGCGACGCGACTGGCCCTGCCGGTGATCGCCCGCCTGCGCGCCATCGATCCATCACTGACGATCGCCGCATACGGCTTGTATGCGCCGCTGAACGAAGCCCTGTTGCGCGAACACGGGGTGTCGATCGTGCTCGGGCCCGAAAGCGAAGAGGAACTGGTAGCTGCCGCTGTGGCACTACGCACGCCGGCACTACGCACGCCGGCACTCGGCACCCTGGCACCCGGCACCCTGGCACCTTTGGCACCCCTGGCACCTCTGGCACCCCTGGCACGCTTGGCGTTCATTCAGCCTGACCGTTCCGGCCTGCCGGCGCTCGACCGTTATGCCAGCTTGCAGATGCCGGACGGCAGCCGCAAGGTCGTCGGCGCCACCGATGCCACGCGCGGGTGCAAGCATCGCTGCCGTCATTGTCCGATCGTGCCGGTCTACGACGGTCAGTTCCGGGTCGTGCCGATCGAGGTCGTGATGGCCGACGTGGCGGCCCTGGTGGCCGGCGGCGCAACGCACATCACGTTTGGCGATCCCGATTTCTTCAACGGCCCGACGCACGCGCGCAGGCTGGTCGAGGCGCTGCACGCGGCGTTCCCGGCCGTCACCTACGATGTGATCATCAAGGTGGAGCACCTGCTGCAGCACCGCGAGCTGCTACCGGTACTGTCGCGGACCGGCTGCCTGTTCGTGACGAGCGCGGTGGAGTCGGTCGATGATGAGGTGCTGGCGAAACTCGAGAAGGGACATACGCGCGCCGGCTTTCTGGCGGCCGCCGCCTTGTGCCGGGACGAAGGGCTGACGCTGGTTCCCACGTTCGTGGCGTTCACGCCGTGGACCACGCTCGAGGGCTATCGCGACTTGCAGGAGGTGGTCGAGGCAGCCGGCCTCACGTCGCACGTCTCGCCGATCCAATGGGGCATTCGCCTCCTGGTGACATGGCAATCGCGGCTGCTGGAACTGGAAGACATCCAGCAGGTCATTGGTCCCTTCGACCAGAAGACCTTGACCTTCCCGTGGCGCCACCCCGATCCGCGCGTCGATGAACTTCAGCAGCAGATGATGGCGCTGGCCTCGGCCCCGCGCCTTCGCACCGACGTTCCTTACCTGAACGAACCCTGGTACTGTTGAGCGGAGCCCACCGCAGAGCAGGTGGCTCTGCTATGAGTTCAAGGATTCTGTTGCTGGCGACGACGACCGGCTACCAGACCCGCATGTTCGCCGAGGCGGCTGCGGCATTGGACATCGAGCTGGTCTATGCCACCGACCGTTGCGATCACCTCGACGACCCGTGGCGCGACGGCGCGATTCCGGTTCGCTTTCACGAGGAGTGGCGATCGGTGGATGTCGTCCTGAAGGCGCTCGAGGCCCGGCCCGTGTCGGGGGTGCTGGTCGTGGGTGACCGCCCCAGCGTGATGGCTGCGCACCTCGCCCGGCTGCTGGGCCTGCCGGGCCACCCGCCAGCCGCCGCGGCCATCGCTTGCGACAAGCGGTTGTCGCGCGAGCGGCTTCGCGCGGCAGGGTTGCCGGTGCCCGCGTTCTTCACCGTGCCGGCCGCCACCGATCCAGCGACCCTGCTCGCGCGGGTGTCGTTTCCCGTGGTCATCAAGCCGACCGTGCTGTCGGCCAGCCGCGGAGTGATCCGCGCCGATGATGCGATGAGTTTCGTGACGGCGTTTGCGCGGGTGCGGCGGCTGCTGGGGTCGAGTGACGTGCGGGACCTTCGTGACGCCGAGGCCGACGTCATCCAGATCGAGTCGTACATTCCCGGCGCCGAGTACGCGCTCGAAGGCGTGATGGAACACGGCCGGCTGCACACCTTGGCGGTGTTCGACAAGCCGGATCCGCTGGACGGCCCGTTCTTCGAAGAGACGATCTACGTGACCCCTTCCCGTGCCGACGCCGCAGTGCAGCGGCAGATTCAAGAAGTGGTCGGGCGCGCGGCGCAGGCCATCGGCCTGCACCATGGCCCGGTGCACGCCGAGTGCCGCGTCAACAGCAGTGGCGTGTATGTCATGGAAGTGGCGGCCCGGCCAATCGGCGGGCTGTGCGCGAAGGCGTTGCGATTCGTGAAGCCGGGCGAGCCGCCGGTCGGTCTCGAACACCTGTTGCTGCGGCTGGCGCTCGGCGAGCCGCGGGGCGAGTGGCAGCGCGAGCCCGAGGCCTCGGCGGTGATGATGATGCCGATTGCGCGCAGCGGCGTATTCCGCGGGGTGGCCGGCGTGGACGCGGCGAAGGCCGTGGCCGGCGTTGATGATGTGCTGGTGACGGCCAAGCCCGATCAGCACCTGGTCGCACTGCCGGAAGGGGCCAGCTACCTTGGGTTCATCTTCGCGCACGGGCCGACGCCGGAAGCGGCGGAGCAGTCGGTGCGCGAGGCACACGGCCGGCTGGTGGTCTCGATCGAGCCGTGGCTCGAGGTCTTGCCGCAGTAGTTATTTCGATTGCTGGGGTACGAAGTCGGGCGGCAGCGCAGAGCCGGCGCCGAAGAAGAAGTCCTCCATGTGGGTCCGAATCATTTCCTGGCCTTCTTTCTGCCAGGGCATCAAACGGTACTCGTTGAGAATCATCTTCTGGCGTTCCTCCCAGAGCTTCCAGGCCTGGGCCGACACGTTCTCGTAGACGCGCTGGCCAATCTCGCCGGGCCAGGGGGCCGCATCGAGTCCGGGAAGATCCTTCTGGAACTTCACGCAAAACACCGTCCGTCCCGACTTGTTGGTGACCGGCTGGTCAGGTGGACCGGTCGGTCCTCCACACATACTCATTGCTGGCGCCTCCGCTCCAATCTTACTCCGTCGCGACCGGGAGTGATCCCGGCTATGATCGCCCCTGTGGAGCCTGAGCAACGCCACCGCACCTGCTGGTACGGCCGGCGCACCGGTGACCTGCCCGAGGACCTCGGCTCGCACACCATCGTTGACGGCGAACTGGTCTACTGCGCCCACCCCATGTATTGGCCGGTCGTTCGCTACGAGTTCGACCTCCGCAATTGCGAAGACTGCGACGTCTACAAGGCGCGCCGCAGCGAGCGTCCTCCCGAATCCTAGCGAGGCTCCACCTGGCTAGTCGCGCTGCGTAACCGGCGCGAAATAGTCGTCCTGCTTGTAGGTATGGACGCGCTGGTAGCCGTGCGTCGCGAGGAACGTGATGATGTCGGCGCGCTTCGGTTCTTCCTCGTTGTGCTCGATCGCCATGGCGCCGAATCGGTACGTGTCGAAGGGGATGCCGCGCAGCGCGTCGAGCTCCGCGCCCTCGATGTCGAGGCTCAGGAAGTGAATGAAGCCCGGCGCGCCGGCGCCCTTGAGCACCTCGGCCAGCGTGACCGTGGTCATTTCCACGGCGGGGGCCTTCACCGCCTCGGCCTTCCACTTGCCGAGCGTGTCGGCAATGCCGCCCAGTCCGTCGTGGGTATGGAACTGCACCTTCTTGCCGGCTTCGTTCGACACGACCTCCGTGATCATCCGGCAGGTACGGCCGTTCATGGCGACCGGGAAGGGGTCAACGCAGAAGCCGGTCCACCCGCGATCTTCGAGCGCGCGCGTGTTCGAGCCGATCTGGCCATGTCCGGAGCCGACATCCAGGAACACGCCGTCGGTTACGTCCGGGAACATCGCTTCTGCCACCCACTTGTCCTGGCCGATCTCCGACGGGTAGGGCGGGTTGCCCTGCGTCTCCTTGAGCGCGATGGCGAAAGCCCGCGTGAACGGAAGCTGGCAGCAACGGCGATTTTCAGCGAGGCGCTCGGCAAAGTCCTGGCCCCGCGGGCTCAGAAACGCGGCGACCGCGACCAGTGGCAGGGTCACGCCGAAGACCAGTGCCAGCTTCGATTTGGCCATCATCGGATTGTATTGATCCTCGGCAGTATGTAGCCCATCTGTAGCGATTCAATGCACATGGATGGGCTTAGGTCTACTTTGTAATGCGTTGTAACTGTGTAACTCACTGAAGAATAGCATCTTAGCGACTTGCCCAGGAAGCTGAGCTGGCACGCGATTCGCTAATAGGACGGCAGGTATTCGTCTAACCGACCGATGGGAGGTCACTATGTTTGAGATCCGAAAGGCACGCCGGGGTTTTGCCTCGATGTCAGCAGAGAAGCAGCGCGAAATTGCCAGCAAGGGCGGCCGGGCCGCACACGCCAAGGGCACCGCGCACGAGTGGTCAGCCGACGAAGCCCGCCGCGCGGGGCGCAAGGGCGGCCAGGCCAGCCGGGGTGGACGGGGCAAGCTCCCGTCTGTCGAATAGTTCGTCGATGCGTTTGTAAGTTTCGCACTCGGGAAGAGAGAAGTGCCGCGCCAACTACCCCCGGTCGGTACTTCTCACTTCTCACTTCTCACTTCTCACCGAACTCCGGCTAAAGCCGGAGGCTACTCGGCTCTCGTCACTGCTCACACTTCGCAACCTGCACCCGAGCATCATTGAAGCAGGCGCCGCCGCCGAGGTCCGACAACGTATCGGGCGAGAGGGCGTTCGACGTATAGCCGTTCGCCGTGTGACGCCGCCACACGCCTTTCGGCATGGCCACGGTCCCTGGCCGCACCAAGTGCGTGAGATGCGCCTTGATCCGCACTTCGCCGAGCGCGTTCCACATCCGTAGTTCGTCGCCCTCGTCCAGGCCGCGCGCCGCGGCATCAGCCGGATTCATTTCAAGCCGCACCTCGGGGCGTGGCAACTCGCCCAGGGTGGAGCTGATCGTGCGATCGCTCGCCGGCGAGATCAACGCCAGCGGATAGTCCACGCTACCCGGATCCGGCTGGTAGCCGTACAGGCCCTGTGGCGCCTGTTGATCGAGGGCCGGTGGAAAGAGTGCCACCTTGCGGTCGGGCGTCTTGGGAAAGACGTCTACAAACTGCACGGGCCGCCCCCCGTACGGTGGCGCCGCCTTCCAGTTGTCGCGCAGCCCGTTACCGACCGCCTCGGGCAGCTGGCCGAGCACGGCGAGCATCGACTCGAGGTCGTCTTCGGGATCGCCCTCGAACGACACCTCCATGCGCCGCGACAGGTCGAGGAACACGTCGCTGTTGGGCCGCGATTCGCCCACCGCATCGATCACCGGCTTACCCAGCTGCAGCGTGATCGGTCCGTAGCCGCGCGCGAAGTCGTAGTGCTCGAGAAACGTCGTGGCCGGCAGCACCACGTCGGCGTACAGCGCCGAGTCGGTCATCACCTGGTCGAACACCACCGTGAACAGGTCTTCGCGTTCGAAGCCGCGAATCACGCGCCGCTGGTCGGGCAGGATCGCCACCGGGTTGCAGTTGTAGACGAACAGCATGTTGATCGGGGCGCCCTCCGGTTCCGTGAGCAGGCGGCCGACCTTATTCATGTTGATGGCGCGGGTCGGCGGCTCTTGGTCCTTCAGCCACGTGCGGTCAATGTCCCACGAGGCCGAGTTGCTCATCGAGAAGCCGCCGCCGCGCACGCCGAACTTGCCGGCTACCGCCGGCAGGGCCAGCACGGCGGCCGCGGCGCTGCCGCCGTTGCGATTGCGTTCGAGGCCCCAGCCGCACTTGACGAGCGCCGGCGACGTCCTGGCGTAACGTTCGGCGAACCCGCGCAGCTGTCCGGCATCGACGCCGCTGACCTCCGCCGCCCGCTCGAACGTCCACGGTTCGGCCTTCCGGCGCAGATCGGCCGCGCCGGTAGTGTGCTGGTCGAGGAACGCCTGGTCGGCCAGCCCCTCCTCGAACAGGTAGCGATGAATCGCCAGGGCCACCGGCAGGTCGGTGCCGGGCCGCACCGCGAGGTGCAGGTCGGCCTGGCGGGCCACGGTGGTCGCGCGCGGGTCGAGCACCACCACATAAGCGCCGTGGTCGCGCGCTTCTTTCAGGAACGGCATCAGGTGAATGCCCGACACCCCGGGATTCACGCCCCAGACGATGATCAACTTGGCCGCCGGGTAGTCTTCGTAGCTGACCGACGCCATCTTGCCGTAGAGGCCCAGGTTGGCCGCGCCGGTCGGCGCCGCGCACACGGTGCGCAGCAGCCGCGACGTGCCCAGGCGGCGGAACAGGATCGCATCCGCGTAGTCCTGCGTCATGAAGCCGTTGGAGCCGCCGTAGCACAAGGGCAGAATCGTCTCGGCGCCGCCCGCCTCGCGCGCCTCGCGCATCTTCCCCGCGACGAGCTCGAGCGCATCGTCCCAGGTCACGCGCTTGAACTGGCCCGAGCCCTTCGGGCCACGCCGCACCGCTGGATACAGCAGCCGGTCGTCGCCGTAGACCCGCTCGTGGAACGTCCGCACCTTGGCGCAGATGTAGCCGTTGGTGATGTGGTTGTCCCGGGACCCATCGATCTTGGTGATGCGGCCGGAGCGCAGCGTGACGTCGAGGGTGCAGGCGTCCGGGCAGTCGAGCGGACACGCGGTCTGGACGTTTGATTCGGTGGGTGCGGCAGCCGGCTTCGCCATACCCCTAGAATATAGGTGATGGCGCGCCTACCCCAAGTGGTGATCGTCGGCGGTGGCTTCGCCGGGCTTGCGGCCGCCCGGGAACTCCGGAACGTCGAGTGCGAGGTGACGATCATCGACCGTCACAACCACCACGTGTTCCAGCCGCTGCTCTACCAGGTGGCGACCGCGGGCCTGTCGCCGGGCGACATCGCCTCGCCGATCCGCTGGATTCTGCGCAAGCAACCGCGGCTTCGGGTGCTCCTGGGCACGGTCGATCGCATCGATAGCACCGCGCGCCAGGTCTGGATGGACGGCCGTGACGTCGTGAGCTACGACTACCTGATCGTGGCCGCCGGCGCCACCCACTCGTACTTTGGCCACGACGAGTGGCGCGACGCGGCGCCCGGCCTGAAGACGCTTGACGATGCGCTGGCGATCCGGCGGCGGTTGCTGCTGGCCTTTGAACAGGCCGAGCGTGAGCACAACGCCGTGCGGCAGCGTCGGCTGCTGACGTTCGTGATCATCGGCGGCGGCCCGACCGGGGTCGAGATGGCCGGCGCGCTGGCGGAGATTGCGAGACAGGCGCTGCGCTCTGAGTTCGATGCGATCGATCCGGCGTCGGCCCGCATCCTGCTGATTGAGGCGGGACCGTCAATCTTGCCGGCGTTCCCGGCGAATCTGCGCGCCTCGGCCCGGCGCGCGCTCCGGCGGCTGGGGGTGGACGTGCGCGAGGGCGCCGCGGTGACCCACGTCGAGCATGGCGCGGTGGTGATCGGTGACGAGCGTGTCGAGGCGCACACCATCCTGTGGGCCGCCGGCGTCGCCGCCGCGCCGGTTGGGCGCGACCTGGGGCCCGGTCTCGATCGCGCCGGCCGCGTGAACGTGGCACCCGATCTGACGGTGCCGGAGCATGCCGGCGTGTTCGTGGCCGGCGACCTGGCCAACTTTCCGCATCAAACCGGCAAGCCGCTGCCGGGTGTGGCGCAGGTGGCCAAGCAGCAGGGCACGCATGCCGCCAGGAACATCGCCCGCCTCCTCCGCGGCGACGCGACCCGTCCCTTCCGGTACCTCGATCCGGGGAACATGGCGACGATCGGCCGCGCCAACGCGCTGGCCGATTTTGGGTGGCTGCAGGTGTCGGGCTTCGCCGGATGGCTGCTGTGGCTGTTCGTGCACATCCTGTTCCTGATCGGATTCCGCAACCGGCTGTCGGTCCTCCTGCAGTGGGGGGCGGCCTATCTGACTTACCAGCGCAGCGTCCGACTGATCACGCGCAACGAAGGGTCGTAGCGGATCGGTCTTAAGGTATTCTCCTCCCGTCGGAGTCTGATCGATTCCCACGAGGAGAGCCGTTGCACGCCGGAGCAGCCGTCGGACCCTACCTGATCGTCCGCCAGCTTGGGGCTGGCGGCATGGGTGTGGTGTGGCTGGCTGAAGACACGCGGCTGCAGCGCAAGGTCGCGCTCAAGACCGTCAAGGGGGCTGACGCCGACACCACCGAGGGCCGTCAGCGCCTGATGCGCGAGGCCCGCGCCGCCGCCACCCTGAACCACCCGAACATCGCCACCGTCCACGACGTGCTCGACATCGAGGGCCAGGTCGTGGTCGTCTTCGAGTACGTCGAGGGCGACACGCTGGCCGCGCGTCTGCAGCGCGGACCCATGAGCGTGTCGGAGGCGGTGGAAGTGACCTGGCAGCTGGCCGACGCGCTGGCGGCCGCGCACGCGCAGGGCATCATTCATCGCGACCTCAAGCCCTCGAACGTCGTGCTCAGTTCCGACGGCCGCGCCAAGGTGCTGGACTTCGGCATTGCCCGCATGGTCCCGGCCGGCGCCGACATGTCGGCCAGCGTGCCGGGCACCATCGGGGGCGGCCTGGTCGGCACGCCCGGCTACGCCTCGCCCGAGCAGTACCTGTCGCGCAACGTCGATGGCCGCGCCGACCTCTACGCCCTGGGCGTGATGCTGTTCGAGATGATCGCCGGCCGTCGCCCGTTCCCCGGCAGCGACGCCGTCCAGCTGGTGACCTCGGTCTTGCGCGACGAGGCGCCCACGCTGGCGGCCGCCGGCTTGTGGGTGCCGCCGCAGCTCGAGCGGCTGGTCGAACGCCTGCTCGAGCGCGAACCGTCGCGCCGCCCGGCCTCGGGCGAAGAAGTGCTGGTCGAGCTGAGCCCCATTCGTGACACCGAGTCGTCGCCCCTGGCGCGCCGCACGATCTTGCTGCGCCAGCGCGTGCCGACCAGCACGCTGCTGGTGGCCACGCTCACGCTGGTCGCCGGCGCGGCCCTGGTGGTGTGGCTGCAGTGGAATGCGCGTCCGCTCGGTCCCGAGGCGCCGGTGGTGGCGGTGTTACCGCTGACCAACTCGAGCGGCGATGCCTCGAACGACTACCTCGGCGCCGGCCTGGCCGAAAGCCTGATCACCAGCCTCGCGTCGGTCCCGCGCGTCACGGTGCTGTCGCGCTCGGCGGTGGAGGAGAGCCGCCAGCAGAATCCCGATCGAGCGAGCTTCGTGCGCGCGCTCGACGCCAACTACCTTGTGACCGGTTCGGTGCAGGCGGTGGCCGATCGCCTGCGCGTCACGCTCAACCTTGAACGCCCGGACGCCTCAGTGGCCTGGGGCGAGACGGTTGAAGGGCCGGCCATCGACTTGTTCGAATTGCAAACGCGGCTGGCGACCCTGTTGAGCAATGCCATTGCGGACCAGACCCCGTCGGCGCAGCGGGTCCCGCCGGCCGCGCTCGTCACCGCAAGTGAGCCGGCGCAGATTGCCTATTGGAAGGGGCGCGCGCTGCTCGATCGCCGGGACCTGACCGGCAACCGGAGCGCGGCGCTGGCCGAGTTCGAGCGCGCCATCGCCGCCGACCCGAAGTTCGCCACCGCCCACGGCGGCCTGGCCGAAGCCCAGTGGGCGATGTATCAACAGACCAACGACAAGACGTGGGCCGATCGCGCGATGGCATCAACACGGATCGCGATCGAATTGGAGCCCGACCGTCCCAGCGTGCGCTACATCGCCGCACTCACCGCCTTTCGCCTTGGCGACAACGCCTCCGCGAAGACACAGCTCCAACGCGCGCTCCAGTTGCAACCGACCTACGAGGATGCGATCCGCCTGCACGGCAGGGTCCTGGTGCGCCAAGGCGACATCGACGCCGGCCTTGCCGAATTCCGGAAAGTCATGGCGATTCGGCCAAACGCGGTGGCGATTTACAGCGACATGGGGCTGGCGCTGATCGACGCCTCTCGCTTCCAGGAAGCGCTCGACGCGTTCGACAAGGCAATTGCGCTCTCACCAGGGTCGGCGATCGCGTTGAGCCAGGCGGGCGCGGCGGCCCAACAGCTTGGCGACACCGAGCGCGCGCTCGCGTACTACGAGGAGGCCAATGCGATTCAGCCGCGCGGCGACACGTTTTCGAACATCGGCACCATTCAATACCGCCTCGGCGACTACACCAAGGCGGCGGCCGCGTACGAAGGCTCGCTTCTGATTCGCCCGCAGAGCGCGTTGACGCATCGCAATCTCGGCGACGCGTATGCGCGCCTCGGACGCCAGGACGCGGCGCGGCGGGCATATGTGAAGGCGGTGGAGCAGGCCGAAGTCGAAGTCTCGCTTGGCCCGTCGAATGCGAGAGCGATTGCCCGGCTGGCCGTCTACCAAGCTAAGGCCGGCAACGCGACGGCGGCGCTGGCCAGCCTCCGGCGCGCCTCGGCGCTGGCGCCGGACGATCAGCAGGTGCTCCAGCGGGCGGCGGTCGTCCACGCCCTGGCGGCCCGCACCGGACCGGCGCTCGATGCGATCGAAAAGGCGATCGCGAGTGGCTATTCGAAACGTCTGATTGCCGAAGAGGAAGACCTGGCAGTGCTTCGATCCCTGCCGCGCTTCGCGGCATTGGTCTCAACCCCAGCTGAGGTGAAACGATGAGCAGCCCCGAGAGAACCCCGCGCACCAAGACCGCAACCATCTTTATCTTCAAGACCGCCAGCGGCGTCCGGATTCGCACCTCGCCGCAGCGCCTCTACGCCAACCCGGGCGATCACATCGAGTTCAATGTCGTCAACCTGATCGACGACGACTCCAACGTGCCGGTCAAAATCGTGTTTCCCGGCGGCGGCCCCTGGGGTAAGGAGCCGTTTGAAATTCGTAACTGGGAACGCAAGCCCACCGGGGCGGCACCGCCGGGGCGCTTCAAGTACACCATCACCGCCCTTGGTGCCGAGGAAGATCCCGAGGTCGAGATCCCGGACGGGAACTAGCGCCTGACGCCGCCCCGGCCGCGATCGCGGCCGGGGCACCCCCCGTTCCGGTTTCGGTGCTATCCTCTCGCTGTTTCCGCCCCCGGGAAAATTTGTGCAGATCGGCAGTGCCATTGGCCCGTACCGGATTCTTTACCACCTGGGCTCCGGTGGTATGGGATCGGTCTGGCTGGCCGAGGACACCCGCCTGCACCGCCAGGTCGCGCTCAAGACCCTGCGGGCGGTGGACGATGACGATGCGCCGGCCCGGGCGCGGTTGATGCGCGAGGCTCGCGCCGCCGCGGCCCTGAATCACCCCCATATCGCAACCGTCTACGACGTGCTCGAAAACGACGGCCAGGTGGTGATCGTGTTCGAGTACGTGGAGGGGGAGACGCTGTCGGCGCGTCTCGCCCGCGGTCCGCTGCCGGCGCCCGAGGCGGTGGAGTTTGGCTGCCAGATTGCCAAGGCGCTGGTGGTCGCGCATGCGCACGGCATCGTGCACCGCGACCTGAAGCCCGCCAACGTGATCGTGACCGCCGGGGGGCAGCTGAAGGTCCTGGACTTCGGCATCGCCCGGATGCTGGCGACCGGCACGACGCAAACCAAGGCCGGGCACACCGGCAGTGCGCTTGGCCTGATTGGGACGCCGGCCTATGCCGCGCCGGAGCAGATGGTGTCGCCCGCCGTGGATGAGCGCGCCGATCTCTACGCGCTCGGCGTGATGCTGTTCGAGATGATCAGCGGCCGCCGCCCGTTCACGGGCAGCGATCCCGTCGCGCTGGCGTCATCCAAGCTGGGCCATGACGCCCCCGCGCTGAAGTCCGCCGACACGCCGATTCCACGTGACCTCGAACGCCTGGTGGCATCGCTCCTGGCGCGCGATCGCGAGCATCGGCCGGCGTCGGCTGGCGACGCCCTGGCGCAGCTCCGGACGATTTATGGCACGTCGGGAACCGGCACGCTGGCGCTGCCGAGCTCCCCGCGCCGGACGGCCACGACCGTGGCTGCCGCCGTATTGTTGGCGGCCGTTGCCGGCTTCGGCGCGTGGGAGATCAGCCGGATGGCCGGCGCCGCCGCGCCCGCTAGCGCCACGGCGCCGGTGGTTGCCGTGCTGCCGCTCGCCAACATGAGTGGGGACGTCACGAGAGACTTCGTCGCCGCCGGCATCGCCGAGAGCCTCATCTCCAGCCTGGCCGCGCTGCCATCGGTCACGGTGCTGTCACGCGCGTCGGTTACCGAGGCGCGCAATCGAATTCCCGAGTCGTCGGCCCTTGCACGTGACCTGGGCGCTACTTACCTTGTTGAAGGCAGTGTGCAGGAGTCGGCCGGCCGGATCCGAATCTCGCTAAATCTGGTCCGCCTTGATCGGACGGTGGCGTGGGGCGACAGCGTTGAAGGGCCATTCGAGGCGATCTTCGAGCTGCAGTCGAGGCTCGCCATCGCCTTGAGCAGCGCGTTGTCGGTGCAGGCTTCGCCCGACCAGCGGGCCAGGATGAACGCTCAACCGACCTCAAATACGCAGGCGTTGTCTGCATACTGGCGCGGCCGCGCCTTGATGGAACGAAGAGACCTCAAGGGCAGCATTGCGGCGGCAACACAGGCATTCACGGAGGCGATCACACTCGATCCGGAGTTTGCGCTGGCGCATGCGGCAATCGGGGAGTCCTACTGGCAGGAATACGTGCAGTCGCGTGATCAAGAGTGGGCTCACAAGGCGACCGAGGCCGGACTGGATGCGCTGCGCCTCGCCCCCGATCTCCCGCAGGTTCGCTACACGCTTGCCGTCACCCTGGCCGGCACGGGCAAGCTGGACGCGGCTGTGGACGAACTTCTCAGGGCCTTGGCCCTTCAGCCCAACTTTGACGATGCGCGCCGTCAATTGGGGCAGGTTCTGGCGCGCCAGGGCAAGGTGGATGAGGCGGTCGTGGAGTTCGAGCGAGCGATTGCCCTGCGCCCAACCGCGTGGGGCACTTGGAGTGCCATGGGCGTCAGTCTGTTCCAGGCGGCGCGCTACCGCGAGGCCGCTGACGCGTTCATACGCGTCACGCAGTTGCAGCCCGACAACTTCTTCGGCTTCCAGCAGCTTGGTGCCGCCTACCAGAACCTGGGCGACTACCCGCTGGCGCTGCAGAACTATCAGCGCGCGTTGGAGATTCGGCCGAATCCGCAGGCCTACTCCAACGTGGGCGTGATTCATCACCTGCGGGGCGAGTACGCCGCCGCGGTTGTGGCTTATCAGCGTGCTCTCGAGCTTCGCCCGAACTCGCACATCACCTGGCGTAACCTGGGCGATTCCTACCGCCGGATGAGCCGACCGCGCGACGCGGACAGCGCCTACCAACGCGCCATCGAGCAGGCCGAATCGGAACTGAAGATTAACGGAACCGACGCGGGAACTTTGTCCCTGCTGGCCGTCTATCTCGCCAAGGCCGGTCGGCATGAGGCGGCCCGCCTGCGTCTCAACGGGGCGCTGGCGGCGGCCCCGTCGGACGCGGTGGTGCACTTCCGCGGCGCCGAAGTGTACGTGCTGGCCGGACGAGTCGACGACGCCATGTCGGCCCTGACAACGGCCGTATCCCACGGCATGAGCGTGGCCCGCATCCGTGATGAAGAAGACTTTGAGCCCCTTCGGAAATTGAACTCGTTCCGGTCGCTGATTCAAGGAGAAAAGCAATGAGAAGTGCGTTAACCGTATCGGCATTCGCCGTCGTCGTGACACTCGCGGCCGGGTGCGGAGTGGTTCAGCAGCGACAGCAAAAGAAATCTCATGCCGCGGCGCGAATCATGGTCAAGAAGGATGGCAATGGCGACTGCAAGTCAAAGACGATTCCCAGGAACCACATGCTCCTCAAGGACGAAGAGGACGAGGTTGTGTGGGATATCAAGGTGAAGGACGGATGCCTGGCGAGCGCCGAGCTGGTCTTGAAATGGAAAGACGCGGCAAGAAATCCAACCACATGTGCAGAGGTGTCGACGACTGCCAATGGCAACAAATCCAGAATCCGCTGCGATCTTTCCACCTACACGCTGAACACCCGCTACGAGTACGCGGTGTTCCTTCGCGCCGGTGGTGTGGATACGGAGATCGAAGATCCCGACGTGGAGATCGTCGAGTTCTGATTACTGCCGCTCAGGACGCAGCACGCGTCCGGCCAGTGCCGACGTGAACTTCCCCTCACGCCGCACCAGTGCGCCGTTGATGATGATGTCGTTCATCCCCTCGGCCAGCTGGTGCGGTTTCTCGTACGTCGCCGCGTCGTTCACCTTCGCCAGGTCGAAAATCAGCACATCCGCAAACGCGCCGGCCCGCAGCTGGCCGCGATCCTTCAACCCGAACACCGTCGCCGGCAGCGTCGTCATTGAGCGAATGGCGGCGGCCAGCTCCACGGCGCTTCGCTCGCGCACGTAGCGCTTCAGCTTGCGCGGGAAGGCGCCGTACGCGCGCGGGTGGGGAACTCCCTGGCCCATGGGCACCAGGTCGCCGTCGGTGCAGGTCATGGTCCACGGCTGGCGCATGATGCCCTCGATGTCGCCCTCCGACATGTTGAACGACACCAGGCTGGCGTCGCCCTTCTCGAGCATCTTGAGCGCGTACTCCTCGGGTGATACGCCGGCCTTGGCGGCGAGGGTTGAGAGGCGCTGGCCCTCGAACGACGGATCGGCCAAGTAGCGGCTGATCATCAGCGTCTCGGCCCCACCGCGCCTGGCGATGTTCGTCTTCACGTCCGCCAGGATCTCGGGCCGCAGCTCGCCCAGAATGCGCTTCATCATCGCGTCGCGGCCGCCGACCTGCGCCGAGCGCGGCATCAGCGCGCCGACAATGCCGGTGCCACTGGCCTCGTAGGGATACTGGTCGGCAAACACCTGTACGCCGCGCGCCCGCGCGCCTTCAATGCGCTCGATCAACACCTTCGACAGGCCCCAGCTCGCTGGTCCGAGCGCCTTCATGTGCGACACCACGCCGGTGACGCCGCCTTGTTCCGCGATGTCGATCACCTCCTGCACCGCCGCGACCACGCCGATGGTGTAGTCCGATTCATCACGGATATGGCTGGAGTACACGCCGCCGAAGGGCGCGGTGGCCTTCGCCATCGCGACTACTTCAGCCGTCTTCGAATAGCTGCCCGGCGCGTAGTACAAGCCGCTCGAGAGCCCGACCGCACCAGCCAGCATGCCCTGGCGGGTGAGTTCGACCATCTTCGCGAGTTCGGCGGGCGTGGGGTCGAGGTCCGACATGTCCATCACGGCGCGGCGAATCGAGCCATGCGGGACGAACAGCCCGACGTTGGTGCCAATGCGCTGCTTCTCGTAAGTGGTGCGTTGCGCGGCCAGGTCGACGGGACCGCCGCCGTCGGGATTGACGAAGACGGTGGTCAGGCCCTGCGCGAGCAGCGGCTGGCCGTGCTTCAGTTCCTCGGTCCCGAGCCCGCCACCCGCGTGCGAGTGGACGTCGATGAATCCGGGGGTCACGAACCGGTCGGCGGCGTCGATCACGGTCCTGGCCGTGGCGCCGGTCAGTGTTCCCATCGCGCGGATCCGATCGCCGGCAATGCCGATGTCGGCGCGATACCAGGGATTGCCCGTTCCGTCGAGCACCCGCCCGTTCTTGATCAGGATGTCGAATTGCGGGGGCGACTGGGCAGCGAGTGGCGCGAGAACAAGGAGGGCCACCAGGGCAATGCGAAAAGACATGGTGGCGGCATTCTAGGCTGTTTTACAGGAGACCAGAAGATCAGGATTCACAGGAGACCAGAAGATCAGGAGTTAGTCCTGATCTCTTGAACTCCTGTTAGTACCTCAGTGGCAAGACATACCGAATGTATTCGCCGCTAAAGCCGCGGCGTTCGTAGAGGCCGCGGGCGCGGGCGTTGGTGACCAGGGCGTTCAGCGTCAAATGGTCGGAGCCACGCTGGCGCGCCCAGGCCTGGCAATGGTCGAGTAGGGCCGAACCCACGCCGCGGCCTTCAGCCTCGGCCGTCACCGCGAGTACCGACACGTGCGCGTGCGGTCGCTCGGTGAAGAAGTCGACGAGGGTGACCAGGTAGGCGCAACCTGCCGAATGCCCATTCAGTTCGGCGATGAACAGGGCTTCATCCGCCTCCGCGCTTTGCGCTTCGGCGGGACTATCGTCCGGCAGGCGCTCAAACCACGCGGCGAGAGCGCGGCGATCGCCGTCGGCGAATTCCGCTTTCGAGCGGAACGCCGGCACCTCGAACGACACCAGCCGGTCGGCCAGCGCCAGCACGAAGTCGCGATCGGCGGCCGACGCGGCCCGGATCGCGATCCCTTCGCTATTCGTGATTCT
Organism: Acidobacteriota bacterium; assembly: GCA_030697165.1. Lineage (NCBI taxonomy): Bacteria > Pseudomonadati > Acidobacteriota > Acidobacteriota bacterium. The sequence continues at coordinate 228,136 of JAUYQQ010000019.1, read as the reverse complement.
CAATTTGCTCTTCTCTTCGGGTACTTGCGCTCGACGTAGTCGTCCAGCAAGTGCTGAAAGGCGAGCGCGAGTTCCTCGTAAGTGCCCTTGAGGGTGGTGGCGTGCACGCCGTCGATGAACACGGGGCAGTGCGGCGCTTCGCCGGTGCCCGGCAGCGAAATGCCGATGTTGGCGGCCTTCGATTCGCCGGGGCCGTTCACGACGCAGCCCATCACGGCCAGCGTCAACGACTCCACGCCCTCATACGTTTGTTTCCACGCCGGCATCTGCTCGCGGATGTAGCCCTGAACGGCTTCCGCCAATTCCTGGAACGTCGAGCTGGTAGTCCGGCCGCAGCCGGGACAGGCGGTGACGCTTGGCGCAAACGTCCTGATGCCGAGCGACTGCAGCAGCTCGCAGGCCGCATACACTTCTTCGCGCCGGTCGCCGCCGGGCTTCGGCGTCAACGACACGCGGATCGTGTCGCCAATGCCTTCGGCCAGCAGCACGCCCATGGCCGCCGACGACCACACCAGGCCCTTGGTGCCCATGCCGGCTTCGGTCAGTCCCAGGTGCAGCGGCTGCGTCGTCTGCTTCGCGAGCGCGCGATACACCTCGATCAGGTGGCGGGGCCGCGACAGCTTGCAGGAGATGATGATCTGATCCGCGCGCAGGCCGGTCTCGAGCGCGAGCTCGGTCGACTGTACCGCCGACAGCACCATGCACTCGCTGATGATGTCGTCGGATTCCTTGCCCAGGTTGCGGTCGGTGTTCTCCTGCATTTTCGCCATGACCAGCTCCTGGTTGAGGGAGCCGCCGTTGACGCCAATGCGGACCGGCTTGCCGTGGTCGATCGCGACCTGGCAGATGGTCGCGAACTGCTCGTCGCGGCGCTTGCCGGTGCCGACGTTGCCGGGGTTGATGCGGTACTTGTCGAGCGCGCGCGCCGCCTCCGGGTAGCGGGTGAGCAGCAGGTGGCCGTTATAGTGGAAATCGCCGATCAGCGGCGCGGTGCAACCCGCATCGAGCATGCGCTGCTTGATCTCGGGCACCGCGGCCGCGGCCTCGTTCACATTTACGGTGACCCGGACCATCTCCGACCCGGCCTGCCACAACTCAATGCACTGCTGCGCCGTGCCCCTGGCATCGGCGGTGTCGGTCATGGTCATCGACTGCACGACCACGGGGGCGCCGCCACCCACCATGACGTGGCCGACTTTCACGCCGACCGTGCGATGCCGCTTGTCGATACTCAACATTCTGAAATCACCACGTCGCCAAATCACCACGTCACGAGATCACTGATCTTCCACAAACCCGTCATCCATCAGGGACCGCCGGATCTCATCCGCGCGAAACAGCGCAATCTCCAGCGCGTCGAAATTCTCGACGCGGTCCATCTGGTCGTTGGAGAAAAAGGCCAGCGTATACGGCGGACCTCCGGGGAGGATCACCGCGCGCGCATGCGCGCCAGGAACCTTGAACAGGCGCCACAACACCGTCGGCGTGGCCGTCTCCACCTATGCAGGATACAACGCCGTGCTGTCGCGTGCCGAGTCGAGCAGGGCTGACAGGGTCGCCGCCGCGGCGCGGCTGTCGGCCAGCGTCACCACCGACGGCGCGCCGTCCAGCGCCGAGTGCTCGAAATGCTCGATCTGGCGCACGAACAACTCGGGCGAGCCGGCCACCTCGATCGCTTCAATCCGCCCGTGGCGCTCCAGTTCCAGCGTCTCGCGGATGCCCGGCTTGAAGGGATTGGGCACGGTCAGCGAACCCTCGCTGCCGATCACCTCGAGCCAGGTGCGCAGCGCCGCGCGGAAGCCCGAATAGATGGTGGCGGTGGTGCCTCCCGGAAAGCGCAGCATGCCCATGAACTCTTCGTCCACGCCCGTCGCGTGCCAATGCGCCGAGCCAAACACCATCTTGGGGTCGCGGCCGGCCAGCAGGCTGGCGTAGGTCACGGGGTAGCAGCCCACGTCCCAGAGCGAGCCGCCGCCCAGGGCGGGATCGAGCCGCGGGTCGGTCGCGTTCGTCAAGGCGAACGTAAAGCCCGAGACAATGGCGCGGACGGTGCCGAGGGCGCCGCTGTGCACGAGGTCCTGCACCTTCGCCGTGAGCGGCTCGTGCCGGTACATGTAGCCCTCTTCGACGACGACCTTCGCGGTCGCTGCCGCGGCGTGGATATGGTCGACATCGTCCGGGTCGAGGGCCATCGGCTTTTCGCACAACACGTGCTTGCCGGCGGCCACGGCCGCCAGCGTCCACGGCACATGCTCGGTGTTGGGCAGCGGAATGTAGACGGCGTCGATCGCCGGATCGTCGACGAGCGCCTGGTAGCCGGCACAGGCCCTGGGGATCTGCCACTCGGCCGCGTACGCCTCGGCGCGCGGCCGGGTGCGGCTCGCGATGGCGACGAGCTCGCTGCGCGGGGCCAGCCGGATGGCCGGGATCACCCGCCGGTTGATCCGGGCCGTGCCGAGAATGCCCCAGCGCAGCATCCCCATCACTGTTCTGAACGGAGTTGAGCGAGCATGCGGCGGTTGAACTCCTCCGACTGGCCGCGCGGAATCGACATGGTCTTCCACGCCGTGCCCAACAGGTGCTTGGCCAGGAACAGGATCTGGTAGGTGTGCCCTGCGTAGTGCGCGACCTGCCGGCTCGTGGCTTTGTATACCGAATGCGGCTCGCCGCGAATGATCACGGTGCGTTGCAGGTCGGCATCGGTCAGCGGCGTCAGCGCGTTGAAGACGCACTGCCAGCCGTGTTCCCATTCGGCCAGGAGCTCGGCGCGAGTTTGCGTCGGCACCTCGAACTCCCGATCGCGCATCCGGTCCGGCTTCTCGCCGTCGGTGGTCAGGAAGTCGACCCAGCGCGACCGCATGTTGCCGGCCATGTGCCGCATGATCACGGCGACGCTGTTTGATTCCTGGTCGATGGTCTGGTGCAGCTGCTCGTCCGACAGCTGCGCGATGGTCTTGTCGGCCAGCTTCTTGATCTTCTGGAACTCGTCGAGGACCGCGGTCAGGATGGGTGAGTCTGTGGGCATATTTTGCGTGCCATTCTGGGCGAAATCATACTTGGCCCACCGTTCGGCCCCGGAGAATTCAGCCGGGCACAATTAAGTGCGCCAAAGTCCCTTAAAGTGCGCTAGCGTGATGAACTATACGCCTGAGTTACCGTAATAAGGTCTAGGAGTTAGTTATGTCTCGTTTTGTAACGTTTGTGCTCGCTACGCCGTTCTTATTCGCAGTCATCCTTGTCGATTCGTTGTCAGCACAGGGGGTTCAGACCGGTTCGGTCACCGGCGTCGTGCGCGACGCGACCGGGCTGGTGCTGTCGAGCGCCACCGTCCGGGCCGAGTCCCCCTCTCAGCAGGGCGCGCGGGTTACGACCACCGACCAGGCCGGCGCCTACCGGCTGGCCGGCTTGGCGCCTGGCAGGTATACGGTGACCTTTGAGTTCGCCGGCCTCGAGCCGTCTGCGAGCGCGGTCCTCGTTGGCGTCGGCGCGATCGAGCAGGTCGATGCCTCGTTGAAGGCCGCGGGCGTCACCGAGACCGTCACGGTCGGCGGCGTCACGCCGTCGCTCGTGTCGGCGACCAGCGGTGGCACGCGCCTTCGCCTCGCCGAGGTTGATGCCTTGCCGACGGGACGCACGCCGTCACTCGTGGCCGAGCTGGCACCCGGCCTCACCAACAACACCCCCAACGTCAACCAGGTCACGATCTCGGGCGCGGTCGCGTACGACAACGTCTTCCTGATGGACGGTGTCGACATCGGCGACAACCTGTTCGCCCGGCCCGACGACCTTTTCATCGAGGATGCGATTGACCAGACGCAGGTCCTGACCTCGGCCATCTCGGCCGAGTACGGCCGCTTCTCTGGCGGCGTCGTCAACGCCGTGACCAAGCGCGGCGGCAATGTCTTCTCGGGCACCATCCGCAGCAACCTGTCGAATGCCGCGTGGACCGACGAGACGCCCTTCGAGAAGACCAATTCCCAGGAACGCAAGAGCAAGATGGATCGTTACTACGAGGGCACGTTCGGCGGCCCGCTGCGCCAGGACCGGGCCTGGTTCTTCTTCGCGGGCCGCTCGCAGTCGAGCGAGACCAGCCTGACACTGGCGCAGACCGCCGCGCCGGTCCAGCAGGTCGACGACCAGACTCGCTGGGAGTTGAAGATCACCGCGACGCCGATGACCAACCAGACCGTGCAGGTGCAGTATCTCGACCGCCGCCAGACCAGCGTGCGGCCGTCGCTGCCGATTACCATCGACCCCACTGCCATTGATACGCAGGACACCCCGGGTCACCTGCTGGTGGCCAACTGGAACGGCGTGATGTCGGGCCGGTTCTACGCCACCGCGCAGTACTCGCAGAAAACCAACCACCCGCGGTTCGGCAACACCAGCACGCGGTTGCAGGATTCGCCGTTCCTGACCATCGGCCGGGTCTCGCCGGGCGGCCAGCACTTCGGCCCGGTTTACTTCGATCGCACCGATCCCGAAGATCGCGACAACGACCAGCTGACCGGCAGCGTGTCGTACTTCGGCTCGCGCCCGGGTTGGGGCACGCACGATCTCAAGGGCGGGTTCGAGCTGTTCTCGCTGGTGCTGCGCGGCGGCAACTCGCAGTCGTCCACCGGCTACCTGTTCAACACCGACTACGCCAGCGTCGCCGGCCGTCCGGTCACCGAGGCCAGCGGCCGGGTGGTGCCGGTCTGGATTCCCGGCGCCACCACCGTCGCCAACACGACGCCGACGCGCGGCGCCGAGCTCGACATCACGACGACGGCGTTCTACGTGCAGGATCGCTGGACGCCGACGTCGCGCCTGACCGTCGACCTGGGCCTGCGCTACGAGCGGGTCTCGAGCGTGGCCACCGGCGACTCGCCGGCCATCGACGCGCAGTCGTTCGTGCCGCGGCTCTCCGCCGCCTACGCCCTGAACGACAGCGGCCGCACCGTGGTGAGCGGGTCGTACGCCCACTACTCGGGCCGCTACACCTCGAGCATCTTCGGCCGGAACACGCCGGTCGGCAATGCCGGCCGCGTCACCAGCGTCTACAACGGCCCCGCGGGCCAGGGTTATGACTTCGCGCCTGCTTACGACCTGACCAACTACTCGGTCGTGTCGGGCTCGTTCCCGACCGCCAACGTCTTCCTGGAAGACGGTCTGCACTCGCCGCTGACCCGCGAGTTCACCGTGACGGGCGCGCAGGAGATTGGCGCGGGCGCGATTCGCGCCACCTACGTCTGGCGCAAGGCCAACAGTCTGGTCGAAACATTCATCGACGACCCGACGGCCGCCGGCAAGACCACCGTCGTCCAGAACGGCGTGACCTTCGGCACGTTCGACAACGTCTACTACCGCAACTCCGACGCGGCGATCCGCGAGTACCAGGCGCTCGAACTGCAGGGCAACTACCGCCTGCGCGCGAACTGGACGGTGGCCGGTCATTGGACGCGGCAGCTGAAGAACGAGGGGAACTTCGAGGGCGAAGCCGCCAACCAGCCCGGCGCGGCGTCGGTGCTCGGCGACTATCCCCAGATTCTCGTGGAAGGCCGCAACTTCCCGACGGGCCGCCTCGATGACTACCAGGGGCACAAAGTGCGTGTGTGGTCGAACTACCAGCTTGGCCTGGGCCGCTTCGGCAGCGTCGACATCACGCCGCTGTGGCGCTACAACTCGGCCCTGACCTACAGCCTGGCGGCTGCCAGCGTGCCGCTCAGCGCCATTCAACGCTCGCGCAACCCCGGCTACGCCCGCCTGCCGGGATCGGGCGCCAACGGCTCGCAGACGCTCTTCTTCGGTGGCCGCGGCAGCCAGGATTTTGCCGGCTTCGGCCTGGTCGACCTCGGTGTGACTTACCAGGTGCCGGTGTGGAAGACGCTGCGCCCGTGGCTGAAGCTCGAGGTGCTCAACGCCCTCAACAACGACAAGCTGATCGGTTGGGACACCACGGTCACGGCCGACGCGTCGAGCGCGCTTGACGCCGACGGCCTGCCCACCGGCTATCGCCCTGGCGCGCGGTTCGGCCAGGGCACGTCCACGGCGCACTACCCGCGGCCGCGGCCGGGCATGACCGGCGGGCGCACGTTCCTCGGCGCGTTCGGCCTGCGCTTCTGATTGATTGTGGTCGGTGGAGGCAACCCCTTCTTGGGGTTGCCTTGCTGATCTAGAACGAGCGGGCGAACAGGCCTTCGATGGCCTTCTGTGCCGCGGCGTTCACGGTGCGTGTGCCCGTGCCGCTGAAGTGCACGTGCGTAATCACCGGTTCCTGGCTACCGCTGCGCTCGACCCACTTCGCGTGGTCGCCGTCCCATTCGAACCACCCAGACCGTTCCTGGTCGAAGACGAACAGCGGCTTGTTGCAGAGCTTCGCGAACTCGGCGCCCCAACCGGTGCCGCCGCGCACGGTCTGGTCCGGCTGGATCTCGCCGATCACGTAGATCTCCTGGCCATGATTGACCTGGTACCAAATGCTCTGCAGGATCTTGCGGAAGGTCGGAGTGTCCGGGTAGCGGCGGTTCATCAGCCGCGAGACGTAGGCGAGGCTGACCTCGCCGGCGTAGAGCTCCTCATGATTGAGCACGCGCAGGCCGCGCGTCCGTAGCGGCTTGTGGCCGTCGAACGAGAAGTTGACCTCCTCGATCCCGAAGCGCTCCGCACAGGCTCCAAACTCCGCTTCGGCGCCCTGGGCGCCGCCGCTGAAGAGGATAACGTCCTCGCGCTTCGGCATGACTCGCTACTCCTTGTCGTCCCCGCCGTTGTCCCCGCCGTCGGGGTCGCCGCCGCCTTCAGGCCCGCTGCCGGTGTCCGGGGTCGCGTCGGCCGCCGTGTCCGGCGCGTCGGGATCCGGGTCGTCGTGCTTCATGAAGTCGGGCAGGGCGTCGATGTTGTCCTCTTCCGAATCGTCCAGGTCATACATGCGACCGGTGAACTTGGTCGGAATCGGACCGCGCGGCTTGTCTTCCTTCTTGGTGAAGGGCTTCTTCTTGTCCTTCGGCGGAGCCGGGGGACCGAAGTTCTTGGCGCCGCCGGTGGCGTCGCCGCCGCCGTAACCGCCCGACCGCGGCGGGCCGCCGAAGCCGCCGCCGGGCCGCGGGCCACTAAACCCGCCGCCGCCACTGAAGCCACCACCGCCGCCGCCACTGAATCCACCCGGCCGGGGGGGACCACCGAAGCCGCCGCTTGGACGCGGCGGGCCGCCGGCCTCGCGCGCGCGGGCTTCACTGACCGCCAGCGGACGGCCCATGAACAACTGGCCGTCGAACTTCTTGATGGCTTCTTCCGCGGGGGCGCGTTCCGCGTACTCGATAAATGCGAACCCGCGGGCGCGGCCGGTTTCCCGGTCGAGCGGACGCACGATTTGGGTCGGTGGGGCGACCTGCGCGAAATGCGTACGCAGATCGTCTTCGGTCGCCTGATAGGGCAAATTGCCCACGAACAATCGGACTGGTGGCACTGGTGAACTCTAACGGGTAACGGCTGAAGGCAATGGGGTGTTCGTGGTCAAATCCAACGTGGATGTGGAATGTTGGGTGGGTCTTTGCTTGGGCGGGTAGCTTAGCAAATATGCCCTGAGGTCACAAGTCCCCCAGTTGAGCCTGGATGGCGTCAAGGCGTAACTTCAGCATTTCCCGGTGCGCCGGGCGGCAGGCGGCGCCCATTTGCGACTGGGTTTCGGCCAGGGCCAGCTGCAGCCCGGCCTTCTGTTGCACTCGGTCGCGCTCCTCAGGTGTCAGCGCCGGCTTGACGCTGGGCTTGCGGCCCGCTTCGTCCTGCTGTGACTCGACCGACTTACTCTCCCACCCGCGCGCCATCCCCGGAGCATAGCAGTTCCGCAATCGGACAGATCGACCACGTGACGAATGCGAGTGTTTCCGTGCAAGTGGCCTAAATACATACGGTTACGGGCTGCCACTGCATTGGCAAGCAAGCTGCAATATCCGGCGCGCATGGATCGTTTCACACAAGATCTTCGTCACGCCCTCCGAATGCTGTTGAAGACCCCGGTCTTCACCACCGTCGTCATTTTCACGCTGGCCGTCGGCATCGGCGCCAACACGGCCATGTTCAGCATCGTCAATGGCGTCCTGCTGCAGGGGTTGCCGTTTCGCGACGCCGACCGCATTGTCGACATCAACGAAGTGGAGCGCCGCGACCCGGCGGGCGGCGGGGCGATTGCCCCGGCTACCTTCCTGGATTGGCAAGAAATGTCGACGACGCTCGAGGCCATGAGCGCGTATGCGCCCCGCACCTTCAACGTCGCGCCGGCGGCGGGGGAGCCGGAACGGATGCGTGGCGCGGTGACCTCGACGGCCTTCTTCGACGTGCTCGGCGTGTCGCCGCTGCTCGGGCGTCAGTTCACGCGCAACGACGCCGAACCCGGCCAGGGGCAAAACGTGGTGCTGAGCTACGGGTTGTGGCAGCGCTACTTTTCAGCATCGCCAGACGTGATCAACCAGCCGGTGCGGCTGAACGGCCAACCCTTCACGGTGATCGGCGTCATGCCAGCCACGCTCAACTTTCCGCAGAACGCGCAGTTCTGGATTCCGGCGTCGTACGACGTGCCGGGGTGCGGCGGCCCGTCGGGCGACCCGCGCGGCCAGCGCGGCATGCACTGCCTGCGCGGCATCGCGCGCATCAAGGCCGGCACGTCGCTGCAGCAGGCCAACGCCGAGTTGAAGACGATCTCGGATCAGTTGGCCAAGCAGTATCCCGAGGACGCCTCCAACTTCATTGGGGTGGCCACGCCCCTGCAGGATCAGCTGGTCGGCTCGGCGCGCACGCCGCTGCTGGTGCTGCTCGGCGCCGTGGCGTGCGTGCTGCTGATTGTCGTAGCCAACGTGGCGAACCTGTTGATGGCGCGCGCGACGGTGCGCGCGCGCGAGTTCGCCATCCGTGCCGCGCTCGGCGCCAACCGGTCGGCCCTGATCCGGCAACTGCTGACTGAAAGCGTGGTCATTGCCCTGGTCGGCGGCGTGCTTGGCGTGCTGCTGGCGTTCTGGAGCGTGGACCTGATCCTGGCGCTCGACCCTGGTGAGGTGCCGCGGGTCGCGCCGATCGGCGTCGATGGCCGCGCGCTGACGTTCGCGTTCGCGCTCTCGCTGGTCACGGGAGTCCTGTTCGGGGTGGTGCCGGCGTGGCAGGCCTCGAAGCCGCAGTTGCAGAGCACGCTCAAGGACAACACGCGCGGGGCCACTGGCGACGGTCACCAGCACCTGGCGCGCGCCGGGCTGGTGCTGGCCGAGGTGTCGATCTCGCTGGTGCTGCTGGTCGGCGCCGGCCTGCTGTTCCGCAGCCTGATGACGCTGATGGATACGCCGCTCGGGTTCACCACGTCGCGCATGCTGACCATGGCGGTGGCGCCCACCGGCGAGAACTATCGGTCGCCGGGGCAGTTCCTCGGCTACTGGCAGCAGGTCCTCGAGCGCGTGCGCGCGGTGCCGGGCGTCGAGCAGGTGGCGCTCAGCAGCATGCTGCCGCTTGGCGGCGGCATCAACGTGTTGACGTACCAGGCCGAAGGCAAGCCCGAGGTGCCGCCGAACCAGCAGCCGCTCTCGTACTACGTCGACACCAGTCCCGGGTATTTCGGCACCATGGGCATTCCGGTGCTGCGCGGCCGCGAGTTCACCGAGCAGGATGCCACCGAGAATCCGCGCACCATCCTGATCAACGAGGCGATGGCGCGGCGCGAGTTTCCTGACAGCGACCCTCTCGGCCGCCGGTTTTCGTTCGGGCCGGGCGAAGACGGCACGCCCCAGTGGGTGGAGATTGTCGGCGTGGTCGGCAACGTGCGGCAGTACCGAGCCGATCAGGATCCGGTGCCGATGACCTACGCGCCGTACACCGCCGCGCCGGGCCGGGCCCAGAACCTGATGATCCGCACGAAGGGAGACCCGCTGGCCGCGGCCGGCGCCGTGCGTACGGCGCTGCAGGCGCTCGACCCGTCGCTGCCGGTCTCGCCGCCGCGGACGCTCGATGCGGTGGTGGGTGCGTCGCTGACGCAGCGCAAGTTCAACATGACGTTGCTGATCGTGTTTGCCGGGATCGCGCTCGTGCTGGCCCTTGCCGGCATCTACGGGACGGTGGCGTATTCGGTGGCACAGCGCACGCAGGAGATCGGCATTCGCGTCGCGCTTGGCGCGACCAGCCGCGAGATCCTCAACCTGGTGCTGTTCAGCGCGCTGAAGCCGGTGGCGGCCGGGTTGGTCGTGGGCGTGGTGGCGTCGCTGGCGTTGACGCGCACGCTCGAGCGCCTGGTCTACGGCATCAGCACGACCGATCCGATGACTTTCATCTCGTTGCCGCTGCTATTGGCCGTGGTGGCATTCATCGCCGGCCTGCTGCCGGCCATGCGCGCGACCCGCGTCGATCCGCTGGAGGCGCTGCGGGTGGACTGATTGAAGTAGAGTTGCAAGTTGACGAGTTGATAGTTGGCAGTTGAAGTTTGGAGTTTCAGTTTCAGTGCGTGAAAACTGTAATTGAAACTGTCAACTTCAACTACCAACTGGACACATTTCAACTTTCAACTGCTTTTTCCGAGTGCCGATGATTATTGTCACCAAGGCCGGCGGCTGATGGGGCTGGCGGCGCTGCTGGTCCTGCAGTTGGCGGCGGCGCCGGTGGCCACGTGCCTGCAGCCGGGCCGGAGCGGAGAGACGCGATCCGAATGGATAGTGTCGGCCGGAGCTGCGCGCAGCGTCGCGCTGTTTCAGTCCGCGGGGCAACGTTCGTACGGTGTGCAAACGGTGTCGTGGGGACGGTCGTTGACCCGGCCCCATGGCCCCGGCTGGCTGCGTGGCTGCTTTGCGTGGGCGGCCGAGGCCACGCCGCTCTATGTCCAGTTCGAGCCGGCGGGCGTCTACGGCGCGGGCTTCGCGCCCGTGGTGTGGCGCTGGAACTTTCTGCCGCTGCGCACGTGGTCGGTGTTCGCCGAGCTCGCGATGGGTGGGTTGTGGACCACCGAGCCCGTGCCGGAGGACACCCAGTCGGTGAACTTCACCGCGCACTGGGGTGGCGGCGTCCGGTGGCACACCTCGCCGCGCGACAGCGTCGTCGTCTCCTACCGGTTCCAGCATTTCTCGAACGGCAACCAGTTGTCGTCAAATCCCGGCGTCAACAGCCACGTGGTGCTGGCCGGCTGGTCGCGCCGATCGTCGCAGTGAAGGTCCGGCGCAGTGAAGGTCCGGCTAAAGCCGGACACCACATTGACTGGTCCGGCTAAAGCCGGACGCTACCTCGACTGGTCCAGCTAAAGCCGGACACTACATGGTTAGGTGTGGCGTCCGCCTTTAGGCGGACCTTACCGCTCATAGCTCTCTCGCTTCGACGAAGCGGAGAGCTTCACCAGGTAGCGCATCGGGTCATCGCGAAACAACTGCCGCAGTTCATCGAGGCTCCGGGCGCCGCCGTAGCTGATCGACGAACACAGGTGTTTCAGGATGTCCTGGATGATCGGCCGCACCGACCCGCGCGCCGGCACGCTGATCTCGGTCCCTTCGGCGCCGAGCGCCTCCAGGTCCACCACCTCGTCGTCTTCAACGTCGAGCCGATCGCGAATCGCCTGGATCGACGCCATGCCGCGCAACACCTTGAACGGCACCTTCACCGAGCGTTGTTGATCGGGCAGCACGACGGGCTTTTGCACCACGTCGCCGGGGGTCTCTTCGGTGCCGGCAAACATGCTGCCGAGCATGACGGTATCGCCGCCAAAGAGCAGCGCCTCGAGGATCGCGCCGTGGCGCTTGATGCCGCCGTCGGCGATGAGCGGCACGCCGTTCTCGCCGGCGCCCTGCCGGCACTCGACGAGCGCCTGCAGCTGCGGCACGCCGAAGCTGGTGGTGAGCCGCGTCGTGCAGCCACCGCCGGGCCCGATGCCCACCTTGACGGCGTTGACGCCGCGCTCGGCGAGAAACCGCACGCCCTCGGCCGTGGCGACGTTGCCTGCGACCAGCTCCGCATTGGGGAACCCCTTGCGAAATGCCTCGATGGCCTTGCCCATGACCGTGGAGTGGCCGTGGGCGATGTCGATGACAATGACGTCGACCTGCGCCTTCACCAGCTCGGCGGCGCGCTCCAGGTAGTCGCCGGTGGCGCCAATGGCGGCGCCGACGCGCAAGCGGCCCTGGGCGTCGCGGGTGGCAAAGGGCAGCCGTTCCTGGCGGTCGATGTCCTTGGCGGTGATGAGGCCGATCAGGACACCGGCGTCATCGACCAGCGGCAGCTTCTTCACCTTGCGCTCGACCATCACCCGTTCGGCGGCGGCCAGCGTCAACTCGCCGCGGCCGGTGACCAGGGCTGCGACCGGGGTCATGCGCGAGGCCACCACGCCCTGCTTCGTATCGACGAAACGCACGTCCCGCTCGGTCAGCAGTCCCTTGAGCCGGCGTTCGGCGTCGATCACCACCAGCGTGCCGGCCCGTGCGCGCCGCATCAGCGTCGCTGCGGCGGCCAGCGGCGTCTCTGGGGTCACGGCATAGGGATCGCGGATGATGATGTGCTGCATCCGCTTGACCTTCTCGACCTCGCGCACCTGCGGCTCGATGTCGCCGCTCCTGAAGCCGCGGTCGATGATGCCGAGGCCGCCTTCCTCGGCCTGCACGATCGCCATCGGCGCGCGGGTGACGGTATCCATGTTGGCCGACACCAGCGGCCGCTTGAGCGTGATGTGCGTCGAGAAGCGGCACGACAGGTCAATCGCCGAGGGGTCGCGGCGCTCGATCACGCTGTACTGCGGTCGCAGCAGGAAGTCGTCGAAGGTGGCGCCGCGCACCAGGTCAGCGAGGGCGTCGAAGCCTGAAGCCATGCGGCTACTTTACCGTCTCGCCGTGGCTTTGGCGAAGGCGGCCGGTCGCGCCGTAGCTTTAGCGAAGGCGGAACCTGTTACTCTAAGTGGCGTTCAATGCAGCTCGATTTGCCCCTCCGCGTCGCCCCGACGGTTTTCGTCCGTCACCAGTGGGCACGTCGTTACATTCTCCGCGTCCTGGACGATGGGACGTTGCGGGTGACGCTGCCGCGTTGGGGATCGAAACGCGAGGCCCTGGCGTTTGTCGAGACGAGCCAGCCCTGGATCGAGCGGCAGCGCGCCACGCGCGCGGCCCGGCCGGCCGTGGTGCACCCCGACGAACCGGCCTTGCGCCGGCGCGCGCTGCGTGAATTGCCGCCGGCGTTGCGGCGGCTAGCCGAGGCGCACGGCCTCACCGTCACGCGCATCTCCATCCGCAACCAGCGATCGCGGTGGGGCGCCTGCTCGGCCGCCGGCGCCATAACCCTGAACTGGCGGTTGATCCTGGTGCCGGCGTTCGTGTGCGAGTACGTGATGCTGCACGAGTTGATGCACCGGCGCGAGCTGAACCACTCGCCCCGTTTCTGGCGGCACGTGCGCGCGGTGTGCCCCAGGCACCAGGAGGCGCGCCAGTGGTTGTTGACCGAGGGGCAGCGGCTGTTCACGGGCGCGCCCGTCAGCGGCGGGTGCGAGGAGATGTGATGAAGCGGATCGTGGTCTCAGTCGGAGTCGTGGCGGCGGTGCTGGCGGGGGCGACCGGCGCGCACGCGCAGTCGAGCATGGACGCCTTCCATGGCTACTTCACCGCCCAGGCGGGGTGGGCGTCGGGCGGAGACGTGACCAGCCCGGTGTTCATGCCCGGACTCACCGTGTCGGTGCAGGAGTACAACGGCTGGGGCGCCGAGTTCGACTTCGGCTACGCCGCCGACGCCGACGCTGGATTACAGGATCTGGACCTGGCCACCTACATGTTCAACGGCAGCTACATCCAGCCGCGCGGCCGGTGGCGCCCGTTCGTGTCGGCCGGTGTCGGCATCATGCAGATCGACGGCTGCAACACGCCGTGCAACCGGCCCGCGAAGACCTACGACCTGGGTGTGAACGGCGGCGGCGGCGTGCTCTACGCCATGAACGACGCGGTCGCCGTTCGCGGCGACCTGCGGTACTTCAAGTCGTTTGCCGACCATCCCGACTTGCAGCGCCCTGATGGCTTCGGGTTCGTCCGGCTGTCGGTCGGGGTGACGTTCCAGTGGACCGTCCTGCCGTAGCCTGCGCGATCCGGGTCATACACGCGCGGTGACCGTCCGGACGCGGCGCCCCTGAACGACGGTCGAGCTGTCCTGTTCGCGGCACATCCGGCCGCAGGCGCGCCCCGCAAACACCTCCATTCGTCCTCAGTTCAAGTCGTTCTGGCGGCGTAACCGATGGCACATGCCTTGAAGTAGTGGGAGACAGCCACCCGTCGCGAAGATGCGCCGGTGGCCATGGGGGAGATACATCATGTTGAGAACAATCCTCGGATCGGCAATCGGCGGTCTCACGGCGGGCGCGGTCGCACTGGGTGTCGCGGCATACGCGCGTCCTGCTGCCGCACCGTTCATGGGCGTGGATCCGAACCACCCGTACGCGACGACCGTGGCCTACCCCGGGGCCCCGGGCCAGGGGGCGCCGATGCTGGCGCAGCCAGGCTATTACCCGCAGGCGTCGTACGCACCGCAGCCGGCGTACTACGCACCACTGCCGGCGTATGCGCCGGCGGAGATCGTGACGATGCCGGCGCCGCGCCCGCGCGCCGTGGCGCGACCGGCGGCACGCCCGGTGGCGACCCGTGAGCGGGTGGTGTCTCGCGAGGAGGATCGGCGCGACGATCGCTCGTGGGGCAAGACCGCGATGATCATCGGCGGCGGAGCCGGCGGCGGTGCGGGCATTGGCGGCCTCATTGGCGGCAAGAAGGGCGCGCTCATTGGCGCCGCCATCGGCGGTGGCGCCGCGACGATCTACGAATCGACCAAGCGTTAGCCGAGGCCGATTTCGTCCAGGTGACGCAGGGCCGTATGTCCCCTGCGTCATCTGCAGTCCGTTGCGGTCGCTTGCACGCCCCCCCCGTCGACCGCTGGCGCCGGCCCGAAGGCAGTAAGATGTGAGATCGATGGTCGCCGCCGGTCCCACGCCGCCAACGGCAGAAGTGCCGATTCCGAACGTCCCTCTTATTCACCGGCCTGGCACGTCCGAGGCACCGGCGACCCTCGCGCGTCCGCCGCTCCCGGTCCGCAAGCGCGTGCTGGTCGTGGACGATGAGCAACCGGTGCTGAAGTTGCTGGTGCGCATCCTCGCGGTTGACAACTACGAGATCCAGTCCACCGATTCCGGCGTCGAGGCGGCCCGGCTGCTCGACATGCCGGGTTTCCGCGGCGTCGACCTGCTGGTCACCGACCTGATGATGCCGAACATGAACGGGCGCGAACTGGCGGCGGTGGTGCGCCAGCGTTACCCGTCGGTGCGCGTCTTGTACGTGACCGGTTTTGCCGACACGCTCTTCAAGGGCGTGAACGAGCTGGGTGACGGCGAATCGTTCATCGAGAAACCCTTCGGCGCCGAGGGCCTGCTCGAAGCGGCGCGGCTGCTCATGTTCGGGCACATCTCCGACGGCGTCACGCCGTCCGACAAGCGCGACTCGGCAGGCGAGTTCGCCGACGACCGCCTGCGCGCCAAGTTCGTGCGCCTCCTCAAGCGCCTCCGGTTTGCCTAGGGCCACAGATTTACACCGACTAGGCCACAGATTCACACAGATAGGCACAGACGGAATCCTTACATGTCTGGCGACGTGCGGCCGGTTCGGGCGGGGGAGGAGCTCAACTGGGCACGCGTTGCGGCGTTTCTGCGCGAGCGTCTGCCCGCCTGCGGCATTCCCGGCCTCGACCTGTCTGGCGATCCGCTGGTTGAACAGTTTCACGGCGGCCACTCCAACCTGACCTACTTGCTGCGCTACGGCGGCGTGGAGCTGGTTTTGCGGCGGCCGCCGCTTGGTCCGTTGCCGCCGACCGCGCACGACATGGCCCGCGAGCACCGCTGGCTCGACGCGATTCATCCGCATTTTCCCCTCGCGCCGCGCACTTACTTGTTGTGCGAAGACCCCGAGATCGCCGGCGCGCCGTTCTACGTGATGGAACGCCGCCACGGATTGGTCATTCGCGCCGAAGAGCCGCCGCCACTGGCCGATCGGCCCGAGTCGCGCCGCCGCGCCAGCCGCGCGATGGTCGAAACGCTGGCGGCGCTGCATGCCGTGGACGTGGCGGCGCATGGCCTGGCGCACCTGGGCAAGCCGGCCGGCTTCGTGGAACGGCAGGTGCGCGGCTGGACCGAGCGCTGGCAGCGTGCGAAGACCGACGAGATTCCCGAGATGGAGACGCTGGCCGCCTGGTTGCCGCAGCAACTGCCGCCCAATGCCGACCCGCCGGCCATTGTCCACGGCGACTTCAAGCTCGACAACGTGATGCTCGATCCGTCGGACCCAGGGCGGCTGGTGGCCGTCTTCGATTGGGAGATGACCGCGCTTGGCGACCCGCTGGTCGACGTTGGGATCTTCCTGGCCTATTGGGCACAGGGCCGCCGTCTGGAACCCAACGACGCCCTCGGCTCGGTCACGAATCGGCCCGGCTGGTTCAGTCGCGACGAGGTGCTCGAGTGCTACGGCGCCAACAGCGGCCGCGACCTGTCGCGAATCCACTTCTACGAAGCCTTCGCGTTCTTCAAGATCGCCGTCGTCATTCAGCAGATCTATTTCCGCTACCAGCGCGGGCAGACGAGCGACGAGCGTTTCGCGAAGTTCGATGTGCGGGTCCGCCACCTCGCGAGCCAAGGCGCGGCGTCGATTCGCTAGGTCACGGACCAGCCGCCGTCAACGACCACCACCTGGCCGGTGACGTAGTTTGACGCGTCGGCCGCGAGGAACACCACGACCCCCTTCAATTCGCCGTCGGCGCCGACCCGTCCGAGTGGGCTCGTCGCCTGCAGCTCGGGTTCGACCATTTCGATGGCGCCGTCGGCCAGCCGCGAGTGGAAATAGCCGGGCGCGATCGCGTTCACGCGAATGCCCTGGCGTCCCCACGACGCCGCGAGTTCCCGCGTCAGGCCCATCAGGCCGGCCTTGCTGGCCGCATAGGCCGCGTAGTGCGGCCCGTGCACCGACGCAATCAGGCCCGCGATCGACGCGACGTTGATGATGCGGCCGTAACCCGCCGTCAGCATCTCGCGGCCGGCCGCCTGCGAGAACAGGAACGCGCCGGTGAGGTTGACGTCGATCACCTTGCGCCACTTCTCGAGCGGCATCTCGGCCGGCGGCGCCGCCCAGGTGATGCCGGCGTTGTTGATCAGGATGTCGAGCCGCCCGTAGGCCTCCAGGGTCTTGTCGACCACGGCCTGCACGTCGTCGGGCCGCGACACGTCGCAGGGCATGCCCTCGACGGTGTGGCCGCGCCCCCGCAGGTCGGCGAGCGCGGGCGTGAGCCACTCGTCGCGCCGCGCGCAAATCATCAACCGGGCGCCGGCCTCGGCGAGGCCGTCGGCCATTTCGAGACCGAGCCCGCGGGAGCCGCCGGTGACGATGGCGACGCGGCCGGTGAGGTCGAACAGGGAGGGCAGGGTGGGCATGTCAGGAAGATTCTGCCCGCAACGCAGGATCCTGTCATCACCGAACGGCTATGCTGGCAGGATGGCAATGGCAGCGGGAACACACGTTCGGCACAAGACGCGGGCGGAGTGGGGCATTGGCAAGGTCGAGGGCACCAACGGCGAGAGCGTCTTCGTCCGGTTCGGCGACCAGCTCAAGACGATCAAGATTTCGTTCGCGGAGGAGTTCCTGGAGGCGGTGAGCGCGGCCGAGCTCGAAGCGAGCAAGCCGAAGGAGCGCGCCGGTCCGGCGGTGGGCCGCATCGCCCAATGCCCGGAGTGTGGCAAGTCGCTAATGCGGGGCTCGGACGGCGAGTGGCGGCGGTGCCCTAACTGCCCGTAGTTGGAAGTATCCGGGCGGCGGCGCCGTCTCGGCGTGTTTGGCGCTACCATATCGCGTCGACCTTAATCGGGTGATCATCATGCATCCACGAACCGTTGCCCTCGTCCTGCTTTTGCCGTTGGCCGCCTCCGTGTCCGCGCAGGCGCCCCCCGGTGGCCTCACGCGGCTGCTCGAATCGCAACTGGCGGGCTTTCCGGCCCGCACCGGGCTTTACGTCAAGCACCTGGGTACCGGCGAGGAAGCCGCCGTGCGCGGCGACGAATCGTTCAGCAGCGCCAGCGTCATCAAGCTTGCGATCATGGTCCGCGCCTTCCAGTTGGCCGACGAGAAGTCGCTCGACCTGAACGAGCGCGTGACCATTCGCCGCGCCGACCTGCGCGACGGCAGCGGCGTGCTGCAGTATCACGACCTCGGACTGACGCCGACCTACCGCGACCTGATCACCGAGATGATCATCACCAGCGACAACACCGCCACCGACCTGATGGTCCGCAGAATTGGCGGCGTCGAGGCGTTGAACAGGTGGCTCGTGGCATCCGGCTTCACGCACACGCAGATGGTGGGCCGCGGCCACGAGTACCGCAAGAAGCTGCTGATGCTCATCAACCCCGAGTTCGCGAACCTGACGCCCGAAGAGACCACGGGGCTGCAGTATGCGTTGCAGGACAGCGCGCTGTTTGGCCTCTACACAGACCTCTTCACGGGCAACCGGGCGAAGTGGGTCGAGATGGTCCGCGACCCCGCGAACCGCCGCACCTTGGCTCAGCAGCGAAGCCGTCTCACCGTGCAGGATCGCGCTTACTGGCTGGGCGACATGACGCCGCGTGAAACCGGCCGACTGCTCGAGGCGATCGAGCGCGGCACGCTCACGTCGAAGGCCAGTGCCGCCGAGATGAAGACGATCCTGGGCCGCCAGCTGGCCGGCAGCCGTCGGATTCCACACTTCCTCAACGTGCCGGTGGCCCACAAGACCGGCGACAGCGGCGTGATCGCCAACGACGTGGCGCTGGTGTCGGCGCGCTCCGGCACGGTGATCATCTCGTTCTTCGTGAACGGCGTGACCGGGTCGTACGGCGAGGCGGAGGATCGCATGGGCCATGCGGCTCGCGAGATCGTCAAGTACTTCGACGGCGCGGCGCCGCCACGGCCGGCCGCGCTGCCGCACTACGAGCGGATGGTGCTGCTCGAGTCAACCGCCGAGACCTCGGCCAACGTCAGCATCGGCGACGTCAACGGCGACGGCAACCCCGACCTCGTGCTCGCCAAGGGCCGCCACTGGCCGCTGGTCGACCGCGTGCTGCTCGGCGATGGCCGCGGCGGGTTTCCGGCGGCCCACGATCTCGGCACCGCCTCCGACCGTTCGTACTCCGGCCACCTCGTCGACCTCGACGGCGACGGCGACCTGGATGTGGCCATCAGCAACGACCGCGATCCGAAGCTCGTGTACCTGAACGACGGCACGGGCCACTTCCGCCTCGCCTCCCACTTCGGCCAGCCCGACTGGCCCACGCGCAACGCCACCGTTGTGGATCTCAACGGCGATCGCCTGCCCGACATCGTGGTGGCCAATCGTACCGGCGACCGGCCCGGCGCCAGCTACATCTGCTTCAACAAGGGGCGCGGCCAGTTCGACGGCGCGTGTGAGAAATTCGCCACCGAGTCGGCGACGACGATCACCGCGGCGGATGTCACCGGCGACGGTCTGGTCGACCTGGTCGTGCCGCACCGCGACGGGGGCCAGAGCCATGTTTATGTCAACGGCGGCACGGGAACGTTCGCCGGCGCGGCCCGCGTGCCGTTCGGACCCGCGAACGCGAGCATCCGCATGTCGGCCGCGGCCGATCTGAATGGCGATGGCCGGCAGGATCTGGTCACCATCGACGAGAAGACGGGCGTGGCGGTCTACTTCGGCGAGGCCGGGAGCCGCCTGTCGGCGCCCGTGCCGATCGGCCTGGGAGACAAGTCGCCGTACGCGCTGGCGCTTGGCGATCTGGATGGCGATGGCAAGACGGACATCGTCGTCGGCTACATCCAGGCGCGGCCGGCCGTGTTCTTCAATGACGGCTCCGGCCGCCAGTTCACGGCCGTGCCGTTCGGCGACGATCAGGGCACGGCGTACGGCCTGGCGATCGGCGACGTCGACAAGGACGGCCGGCTCGACATTGCAGTGGCGCGATCCGAGGCTCCGAACGTCTTGTATTTCGGCGGCGTCGCGGGCCAGCAGCCCCGCGGTCCGGCGCCGGCCAGACGCGTGATTCAGCCCGCCGGCTACAAGCCCACGCCGTCGCCGCTGGTGCCGGCCATCCTGGTGGGCGACACGCTGTACCTATCCGGCAGCACGGGTGGTGACCCGGTGTCGGGCCAGCTGGTGCCCGGCGGGCTCGAGCCTGAGCTGAAGCAGATCATGACCAACGTCCAGACCGTGCTGGCCGCGGCCGACATGTCGCTCGACGACGTCGTCGCTGTCACGACGTATCTGGCTGACATGAGCGACTTCGCCAGGTACAACGAGCTCTACAAGTCGTATTTCCCGAACGGCGCCTATCCCACGCGTTCCACCGTAGCTGTGTCAGCGCTGGCGCGTGGGGCGCGGCTTGAAATCACGATGACGGCTGTACGCAGCAAGTAGGCGTCGGCTCACCCACCCGAGAGACAGGAGTTCGTCATGAAGCGAGTCCATGTGGCCGTTGTGATGGTGTGCGTGTTGTCAGCCTCGACGGTGTTTGCGCAGGCGCCGGCGCCGGCCAATCCGCTGTGGCACGAGCAGAAGGTCAGGAATTACCTGCCGCACATGACCTCGCCCGAAGTCGCCGACTTGCTGACGCGCACCGACATGGTGATTCTGCCGGTCGCGTCGCTCGAGCAGCACGGATTGCACGGCCCGCTCGGCACCGACTTCCTGAACGGACTCGAGCGTGCCAAGCTGATCGCACAGAAGACCGACGTGCTGGTGGCGCCGATTCTGTTTCCCGGCAACTCGCCGTATCACATGGCGTTTCCCGGCACCATTACGCTGCCGGCCGAAACGATTCAGCTGGTGTACTTCCAGGCAGCGCAGAGCCTGCTGGCCCACGGCTTCAAGCGCTTCCTGATCATGAACAGCCATGGCGGCAACGCCAGCATCGTGCAGTATGTCGTCGACCGCATCAACCAGGAGACGGCGGGCATTGCCGTGGAACTGGACGCGGCCGCCCAGCCGTTTGTGAAGCGCGCGACCCGGCCGGGCGCGCCGGCCTTCGACCGGCATGGCGGCGTGAGCGAGACCTCCAGGTCGCTCTACCTGACGCCCAACCTCGTGAACATGGGCGTAGCCCGCACCGCCCCGCTCACCTTGCGCCCGCATCTCGAGAAGATCCTTCCGGAGGTAGTGGCCGGCGACCCCACGGCGACGCGGGTGTTCCTGGCCGAGGCGCTTAAGGCCGCCGCCACCGGGAAGGGCACCTCGGCGAAGGACATGACCGAGACCGGCGTGTGGAGTGCGCTTGACGTGAAGACCGCGACCGCCGAGCGCGGCCGCGAGGAGACCGAGGCGTCGGTGAATGCGGCCGTAGCGTTCATCGAACGCTGGAAGCAACTGCGGCCACTCGGGACCCGGTGATCCCGCCCATGGGAGTCGGGAGCAGCGCGCCGCGAATCGAGATCTCGACCCGTGCGGTCTCGGCCGATGATGCCGTGTCTCGCCTCACGAGCGGCATGCGCGTCTTCGTGCACGGCGCCGCCGCCACGCCCACGCCGCTCGTCGAGGCGATGGTGCGGCGGGCGTCGCTGCAGGACGTGACGCTGTACCACCTGCACACGATGGGGCCGGCGCCGTTCGTGGACCCTGAACACCGCGACCGTTTCCTGTCGGTCTCGCTGTTCACGGGCCCGCCACTGCGCGCGGCGATCGAAGACGGCGCGGCCGACTTCATGCCGATCTTCCTCTCGGATATTCCATCGCTTTTCCGCACGAGGACGATCGCGCTCGATGCCGCGCTGTTGCAGGTCTCGCCGCCCGACCGGCACGGCTTCTGCTCGCTCGGCACGTCGGTGGACGCGGCCCTCGCAGCAGCGCTCTCGGCCAGGATCCTCATCGCCGAGGTGAACGAGCAGATGCCGCGCACGCTCGGCAATACGCTGGTGCCGTTCGCGCGCCTCGATGCCTGCATCCACACGAACCGGCCGCTGCACCAGCACCTCGCGGCGCCGCCCACCCCGATTGACGACGCCATCGGCGCGCAGGTCGCCGCGCTGGTGGAAGACGGCGCCACGCTGCAGATGGGCATCGGCGCCATTCCCGACGCCGCGCTGCGCCGGCTCGGCAACAAACACGACCTCGGCATCCACACCGAGATGTTCTCGGATGGGATCATCGATCTGGTCGAAGGCGGCGTCATCACGAACCGCAAGAAGAAGGTGCACCAGGGCCGGATCGTCACGTCGTTCGTGATCGGCAGTGAGCGGCTGTACCGGTTCGTCGACGACAACCCGCTCGTCGAGTTCCACCCGTGCGATCGCACGAACGACACCTCGCTCATCCGCAAGAACGACAAGGTCGTGGCCATCAACTCGGCGATCGAGGTGGACCTGTCGGGTCAGGTGGTGGCCGATTCGATCGGCTTCCGCATCTACTCGGGGATCGGCGGACAAATGGACTTCGTCCGCGGCGCCGCGCTCTCGCACGGGGGCAAGCCCATCATCGCGCTGCCGTCAATGGCGGCCGGTGGCAAAGCCTCGCGGATCGTGATGGCGATCAGGCCCGGCGCCGGGGTCGTGACCACGCGCGGTCACGTGCACTGGGTGGTGACCGAACACGGCGCTGTCAATCTGTTCGGCAGGTCGCTGCGCCAGCGCGCCGAGGCGCTCATCGGCATCGCGCATCCAGACGTGCGCGCGTCGCTCTGCGCGGAGTTTGCCGAGCGGCGTCAAGTGGTGCTGTCCGGCGCCTGACGCAGACCGCGTCGCTGCGATGTTCGATGGACAGGCTGAGGGTGGTGGGTTTGGTAATCCCGTGGAGGAGAGGCGGCCTGCCCGGCCGTAGCTCTCAGTCGCGTCGTGATGCCCACCGTCGCGGCGCATCATAAATGAGCCGCTATGGTGGGCAGCCTTCGCGTGATCATCCAGTGAACGCTGGCCTGCCTAGCCGAAGCTCGCCAGACACATGCGCGAGCGAAGGCTGGTGCCGGAGGAGGGGGTCGAACCCACACACAGTTGCCTGTACGGGATTTTGAGTCCCGCGCGTCTGCCAGTTCCGCCACTCCGGCCCGAACTTGGAATTATAGCCTGACCGCCGCCCGGCTACGGCGAGATGATCCGCAGTGTCGGAAAGTAGTGCCGATAACGCCGCGCATCGCGGGTGAGCAATGTGTGACCGGCCACCGCCGCGTGAGCCCCGATGTAGAAGTCCGGGAGCGGCGATCGGCGCTCGCCGCCTCGTCTTCGATACACGCGAAACGCCTGCCCGGCCAGAAAGGCGGCCCCCCATGGCAGCGACTCGCGATGCAGCATAGTGGCCGGGAATATCTCTTCGACCAGGTCAGCCGATGTGAAGCCCGATGACACTTCCGCGAAAATGATGGGGTTGATGACGACGGGACCACGATCCCGGCACAGTTGGAGCATGGCGTCCGACCACGATCGCCACTCCGACTCATCATCGACGAGATCGATCAGGACATTCGAATCAATCAGCGTCGAGTTCATCGGGCTCGTCACGCAGTAG
The DNA here is from genome assembly GCA_030697165.1 of Acidobacteriota bacterium. Classification (NCBI taxonomy): domain Bacteria; kingdom Pseudomonadati; phylum Acidobacteriota; species Acidobacteriota bacterium. Next base: position 204,655 of record JAUYQQ010000019.1, on the reverse strand, counting down.
CGCCATCAGTTCCTTGCTGCTCATGTTCATTTTCCCCGTCCCACTCTCGCGAATATGCTTCACCAGCTTCGCGCCGGGGCTCAGCGGATCGGCTTTGGGGTTGAGCACCGCACGTCCGTTCTCAACCGAGAACTCAACTTCGGTGTTTGGAAGCAGCCCCAGCTCTTCGCGGATGTGTTGTGGGATGGTGACCTGGCCCTTGCTGGTAATTCGCATGGTAAGACTCTTACAGGTAAGAATAATACCATGTCGGCCCCCATAAAAGGGGCGGCGACGAAGTGGTGCGGTGGTGCTTCTTACTGGCGGGTGCCGGACCAGGTGCCGCTGCACGAGCCACCGCTGAACGTGCCCGTGAACGAACGGCGGTCCTCGGCCAGCGTCGCGTTGAAGGTGTAGAGCGTGTCGACCGCCACGGCGAACTGCATCGCGTTGCCGATGATCTGCAGGCTCACCGCCTGGTTGAACACCAGCGCCGACGGGATGTTGATCAGGAACTCGTGATTGCCCGCCGCGTTGCGGCGGATGGTGCCGCTCCATGCCGCCGATGCCGGCAGGGTGGCGGGACAGCCGGTCCCCTTCGCAATCGTGCCGGCCCAGTTGCCAAACACCGGATCGCCGGCCGCCTGGTTCACGGTCACGCTCTGCCCGGCCACCGTGAGGGTCGCGCTGCGCGCATTGCCGGTGTTCTCGGCGACGGCGAGGCTGGCGGTGCCCGGACCGCTGCTGCTGGCCGCCGACGTCACGTTCACAAACGAACTGCTCGACGCCGCCGTCCACGCGCAACCGGCGTTGGTGGTGACGCCGATGGTGGCCGTTCCGCCGACGCCTGCCATGTTCAACGAAGTCGTCCCGAGCGTATAGACACACGCCGGCGAAGTGGGAGAAGTCGGCGATGAGGCGGACGAAGAGGATCCCGAGCACGCCGGGAGTGCGAGCGGAATCAGAAAGGCGGACAGAAGGCAGATGCGTTGCACGTTCACTTCCCCTGGGTCGAGCGTAGTAGCGCCTCGCGCCCAAGACAAGCTGAAGCAAGCTCGATGCCGCGGCGATCTTCGCCCACGCCTTCGGGTTGAGTTGGCGATCGGACTATCGGGCCGTCCGAAATGTAATCGCGAGTACGCATTTCGCCATGGGGAGGGCGGCAATCATGCGCGGGGAACCCAGACAAGGGCGAGCAATTGCACCGAGACGCCGCCGCGCTTGGGTTTCACCAGCACGCGTTCGAGTATGTCGCCCGCCGGATCCCATTCGGCCGACACGGCCTGCAGGTCGGCTTCGAGCGCGGCTTGCAGGTCGTTCAGTTGCTCGGTGAGGGCGGCGACGGTCTCGGCGGCGCGCGTCACGTCCTGGGCTTCCTTGCCCACCTTGCCCATGCCGCGGGCCGCCGTCGTGGCGCGGCCAAGCGTGCTGGCGCTGACCGCCTTGCGGCCGAGCAGCGCGCCAAAGATGGTCGCGCCGATCGAGACGGCGGCCGACACCCTGGCGCCGCTGGCCTGCTCGCTCTGCACCTGCACGGCCTGCTCGGCGCGGCGGATGCGGTCTTGCAGTGTGGTGAGTTTCGGGGCGTACTTGTCGCGCACCTTGGACAGTGCGGCATCCCTGGCTTCGCGGGCCTCGTGGCCCAGGCGGACGCGGAAGTCGCGCTCCGTTTCCTCGGGTGCCGACAGGAGCTTGACGCGCGGGCTCTTGAACAGTTCGATTGACTGCGACTGCGCAGCCCATCGGGAGAAATCCTTCTCCCAGGTCGCGTAGCTCCGGGGCTTGGCCGCGGGCGGGGGCAGCGCGGCAAACGTGGCCGCATCACCCTCGGGGGTCTTCAGCAGGTCCGTCACCGCGAAGTCGGCCGGCTCGGCATGCTCCCAATCAAGCGCGACGGGGCCGTCGCCAATGGGCGTCAACACCGCCACCTCGCGTGTTTCATCGAGGCCGAGCTTGGCATCGGAATACGACACCCGCGCCACGCCCAGCACCATGGGCACGTAAGCGTCGCCGCCTGGCACGAAGAATTGCGGGATGCCCGGATCGAGCACTGGCGCCTGCGCCGTTGGCACCCTTGGCACCTCAGGCACCTTAGGCACCCTAGGCACCGTAAGCACCCTAGGCACCGGAACCGGGGGCGGTGCGGGGCGCGCTCCTGTCAAGGTTCGAATCTCATCGCGCCCCAAAGGCCCTCGCAGGTACGACATCGCCCACCGCGTTTCAAACAGCACCGGCGCCTTCTCATGCACGTTGTGCAGCAGGAACACGCGCTTGCCGAGTGACGACAGCAGCCGATCGATCTCGGCCCGGTCGAATCCGGTGCCGGCCGTGCCGGCCACGCCCTCGAGACCATCGAGCACGCGCGCCTTGTCGCGGTCGGTTTGCAGGCGGCCGAGCATCCAGGTGCCGGCGTTGGCGAGCGCCTTGTAGTCCAGATCCACCGGGTTCTGCGTCGCCACCGTCAGCCCCAGCCCGAACGCGCGCGCCTGCTTCAGCAGCGTGAGCAGCGGCGCTTTCGAGGGCGGGTTGGCGACCGGCGGGAGGAACCCGGCGATCTCGTCGAAGTACACCAGTGCGCGCAGGCTCGACGTGCCGCGCTGGCTGCGCATCCAGCCGACCAGTTCGTTCAGCAGCAGCGAGACGAAGAACATCCGCTCCTGATCGTCGAGGTGGGCGAGCGAGATGATGCTGACGCGCGGATGGCCATTGGCGCCGTGCAGCAGGCGGTCGATGCTGAGCGGCTCGCCCTGCAGCCAGGCGCTGAAGCCGGGGGCGGCCAGCAACTGGTTGAGTTGCATCGCCAGCGCGAAGCGTTCCTTGGCGGGGTAGAACGATTCGAGGTCGAGCACGCCGACCTTGGTGATGGCCGGCGTCTGCACCTGCGCGATCAGCGCCGGCAGGTCCAGGTCGATACCGGCCCGCCACGCCTCGGTGAACAGGGTCGAGACCAGCACGTGTTCGCGGCTGCGCATCGGCTCGGCGGTCACGCCGGCCAGGGTCAGCACGCTGGTGGCGGCCGTGGTGACGCGGTCCGACAGCAGTTCCGGGTCGTTCAGGATCGCCGGCTCGGGCGCGGCGAACGACTGCACGATCGAGAGTGGCCGGCCGCTCGAACTGCCGGGGGTATACAGCGCGAACTCGGCGGCGTCGCGCAGCCGCGCGATGCGCGCCCCATCCTGGCCCCACTCGGCGAGCCCCTTCGCCCAGCGTGCCGCTTCCGCCGTCCCGAACGCCTCGGGGGACTGGCCGGCACGCCGCGCCTCATCCGGATTGACCCACGGGGTGAACTCGGCCGCCGACAGGCCGGGAAACGTCAGCATCAGGTTGCCCAGGTCGCCCTTGGGGTCGATGGCAATCACCGGCACGCCGTCGATGGCCGCCTCTTCAATCAGGTCGATGCCGAGGCCCGTTTTGCCGCTGCCGGTCATGCCGACGATCACGCCGTGCGTGACCAGGTCGGACGAGTCGTACAGCAACGGGGCATCGCCACGCGTCCTGGTGGCCGCGTCCACCTCGCGTCCCAGGTAGAACAGGCCGAGCTTCTCGAAACTGGTCACTGGCGGACCTTACCGTCGGCGCGATAGAGATACAGCATGCGGGCGCGGCCCTCGGCGTCGGTGAACGAGTCGGCCTTCTCGGGCGTCCAGTCGCCAAAGCCGAATGAGTGCGCCACGATCCGCGAGCCGGGCTTGAGTTGGGCGGTCAAGAGCGGCCTCAGCTTGAGGTTCGAGGCCGTCAGCAGGTAGGTTGTGACCACGGTGGCGGGCGACACGTCGGTTTTCATCGCGTCCTGCAGGCGGAACGTCACCAGGTGCTCGACCCCCGCAGCCATTGCGTTGGCATTGGCTTCGGCAATGCGCTGCGGGTCGATGTCCACGCCCACCCCGCGCGCGCCGTACATCCGGGCCGCGGCAATGGGAATGCGACCGTCACCACAGCCCAGGTCGTAGACCACATCGTTCTTGGTCACCCCGGCCAGCGCGAGCATGCGTTCGACGACGTCCTGGGGAGTGGGGACGTAGGGGGCCAGTTGTGGCGCATCGGGCCGTTTGGTGGCCGGCGTCTGCCCTGCGACGTCACTCAGGGCAAGGGCGGAAAGGGGAGTGCCGAGGGCCAGGGCCAAGCTCAACTGGAGCGCAAATCTGAACATAGTCCGTGAGCATATCAAGTGGCCGCAAAAGGGAGGCGAAAAGTCCCTAACCGTGTGTCGAATCAGGGGTTACTCGGTATCGTGGAATACCCGAAAACGCGCTGTTTCCGGCCTATTTTCGTTGATTTTGACCCGTTTCTCGGCTATACTGCCTAAACCTGATAGCGCACTCACTCCTGCCAGTAACATCATCTCGAAACGAGGGGCACGTGGGATTTAAGATCGGTGACAAGGTCATATACCCGAATCATGGGCTCGGGGTCGTCGAGAAGGTCGAAGAAAAGACCATTCTCGGAACCACGTGTGGATTTTTTCACCTCCGGATTCTGTCGAACGAAACGACCGTACTAGTCCCCGTCGCCAACGTGGATAACGTTGGCCTGCGCCGGGCGATTACGGATGAGGAAGTTGAACGATTGTTCCAACTGTTGGGCGACGGCAAGATCGACAACCACCAGAACTGGAAAGGCCGCTTCAAGGACAACTCGGACAAGATGCGCACCGGCTCCATTTACGACATGGCCGATGTGTTGAAGAGCCTGACGTTCCTGGCCAAATCGAAGAGCTTGTCGTTCCGCGAAAAGCGCATGCTCGACCGCGCCAAGGCCCTCATTGTCTCGGAGATCTCCGAGGTGATGCGGACCACCGTGGCCGACATCGAAGAGCGGGTCACCACCGCCCTCGAGAAGTGCTTCGTCCAGAAGGCGCGTTCGGCCCAGCGGGCCGCGACCCGTGCCACCAAGGCGGCGCCCGCCAAGGCGGCCGCACGCGTCACGCCGGTGGCGGCGCCGCGGCGCCAAGCTCGCGCCAGCTAACTCTTTAAGACGCCGGGTTCATTTTTCCTTGAAACGAGGGAAGAAATGAACCCGGCGTCCTTGCTTGCGGCCGTCCGTTCTGTACTGACCTACGTCGTCGTCTCCCTTTACGTCTTGATCGCCGGGCCCATCGGGCTTGGCATCGCCATCCCCTTCAAACTCAAGGGCGTGCTTTACGAGCTCGGCCACATCGGTGTCGGCCTGGCCCTGGGCATGGCCGGGATCCGCTACCGGGTGACCGGGGCCGAAAAGGTGCCGGCGGGGCAGGCCGTGGTGTTTTGCTCGAACCACGAGAGCAACGTCGATCCGCCGGTGCTGTTCCAGGCGCTGCATCGCCGGCTGCACGTCCTGTTCAAGGCAGAGCTCAAGAAGCTTCCCATTCTCGGCAAGGTGATGCTGGCCGGCGGGTTTGTCGCCGTCGAACGCGAGCGCAAAGAGGCCTCGATGGCGTCGATCGAGCGCGCCGCCGACTCGATCCGCGCCGGCAACTCGTTCCTGATCTTCCCAGAAGGCACGCGCAGCCGCACCTCGGAGCTCTTGCCATTCAAGAAGGGTGGCTTCATCATGGCCATCAAGGCGCAGGCGCCGATTGTGCCGGTGGCCATTTCCGGCGGCCGCGACGCCATGCGCAAGGGCAGCTGGTTCGTGCGGCCGGTGCTGTGCCGCATCCGCATTGGCGAACCTGTGCCGACCGCGGGCCTGTCGCTGGACGATCGCGATCGGTTGATTGAAGTCGTCCGGGCTCGAATCGAGGACCTGCTGCGCACCTGATGGAGATACTCGCCACCCTTGGCCGCACACTCGGGTTTTCCCTCGCCGCCGGCGTGAACCTGTACGCGACCGTGGCGGTGTTGGGCCTGGCCGCGCGCTACGGGTGGGTGCAGCTTCCCGAACAGTTCCAGGTCTTCAACAATCCGTGGGTGATCGGCGTTGCCGGCGCGTTGTACGTGATCGAGTTTGTCGCCGACAAGATTCCCTGGGTCGATTCGATCTGGGATTCCATCCACACGGTGATTCGTCCTGTCGGCGGCGCGCTGATCGCGGTCGCCGCGCTAGGTGAGGCTTCGCCGGCCGTGATGGGCATGATTGCGCTGCTCGGCGGCACCGTGGCGGCCGGGAGCCACATGACCAAGGCCGGCACCCGCGTCGCCATCAACACCAGCCCCGAGCCGTTCACCAACTGGATTGCGAGCCTGGCCGAAGACGTGTTCGTCATCGGGCTGAGCCTGCTGACGCTCAAGTTTCCACTGCTCGCACTGGCGGTCAGCGCGACGATCCTCGTGATGATGGTGTGGCTGGCGCGGCGGTTGTGGAAGTGGCTACGTCCCGACGACGCCGCGAAGCCGGCTTAGGATCTCCGGCGGAATCTCCACCGCCCTGAGGACGTGATCCGCTCCGAGCTGCACGCATGCCGCGGTCACCGTGCCGATGCCGACCGTGATCTCGCCGCGCATGATGGTGTGGTTGTACTGGATGGACCGCGTCGTCACCGCGGCAATGCCGACCAGGACCTCGAACTCGTCTTCGAAACGGAGCGGCCGCTTGAAGTCAAAGGCCGCCGACACGCGCGGCCACTTGAGGTGCGCGTGCGGGCTTGCTTCGCCGGAGCTCGCGAGCGAAGGCGAGTCGATGCGCATGCCGGCTGCCCGCCACAGTGCGTGCTCGGCCTCCTCCATGTAGCGAAAGAAGTTCGAGAAGTGCACCATGCCGGCCAAATCGGTTTCGGCAAACTGCACCCGGCGGCCGTAGCGGAAGCCGGCTATGGCCGTCGCCCTTCTGGCAGCGTCAGCTCGTTGACCTTGTGCTCGGCGGCCTCGGGGGCAATGCCTTCACGCCAGGTTTCCAGCCGTTTCTTGTCGGGCGCGTACAGCGTCTCCATGGGTCCCCACACCTTGTCGACCTTGTCGGTGAACAGGTCGCCAATCAGCAGGTCGGTCACGGTGTTGCGCAGGCCGGGGTAGTTCTTGACGAACTGGCCGAAGCTGAAGCCGTCGTAATACTCGCACACCAGCCGGCGCATCCGGTCCACGCCGTGATTGAAGTTCTCGCCCCACCGGCCGAGCTGCGCGGCGCTGGTGTCGCCCTTGTTGAGGCCATCGACGATCGCATCGGCGGCAAGCTCGCCCGACTTGAGCGCGAGCAGGACGCCTGACGAGTAGAGAGGATCGAGAAAGCCGAACGCGTCGCCGACCAGCACCCAGCCGTTGCCGGCCACCTGCGTCGAGCGGTACGAGTAGTCGCGCGTGGCGAAGTAGCCGGTGACGCGCTTGGCGTTCTTGATCCGCTCCTGGATGGCCGGCGTCTTCTCGACTTCTTCCTGGTAGGTCGCTTCATGATCGCCCTTGCGGCCCTTGAACAGGTAATCAAATGGCGCGACGACGCCGAGCGAGACGATGTGGTTGTGAAGGGGGATGTTCCAGAACCAGCCGTCGCGGTTCGGGGTCTGGATCACCATGGTGGCGCCTTCATCACGGCCGGTGTCGCGGTAGGCGCCCTCCCAGTAGGTCCAGATCGCGCCCTTGTTCAGCACCGGATCCCAGAGCCGCAGCTTCATGCGGTTCATCAGCAGCGCGGCCTGGCCGCTGGCATCGACGACGACCTTGGCGCGGATCTCTCTTCGCTCGCCGTCCTGCTTAATCGCCACGCCGACAGCGCGATCGCCCTCGAACAGCACTTCGATCACGTGGACGCCGTCCCGGGCGTCGACGCCGTGCTCGCGCGCGTTCTCCAGCATCATCTGGTCGAACTCGCTGCGCACCACCTGCCACGTCTGCGAGCACTCGTGCGGCTTGTTGTCCCAGAAGTAGAACGGTGCCGACAGCTTGCCGTTGGCGTTGATGAACTGCACGCTGTGCTTCTTGACGAAGTGGCTCCGCTGCATCTTCTCGAGCATGTTGAGCCGCTTGAGCACCCAGTACGTTTCGGGGATCAGCGATTCGCCGATGTGGAAGCGCGGAAACTGCTCGCGCTCGAACAGCGCCACCTTGAGTCCGGCCTGCGCGAGAAGGGTCGAGGTGGTCGAGCCAGCCGGCCCGCCACCAATCACGACAACGTCGAGCATCTAGGTGTACCGAATTCCCGCGTGCTGCGGGAGAAAGAAGTGGGGCAGCAGCACGTCGACGCGCAGCAACCCGTCACGAGTCAAGGCGACACGGTCGGCCGTGCGCTCGGCCAGGTACCCGCTGGCCTGGACCTTGTCGAGGCCGGTGCGGAAGCGGCTGAGCACGTCAACGCCGTATTTCTGCGCGAAGTAGTCCGGGCGAATGGCGCCGCGTTTCAACTGCAGCACGAACTCGCGGATCAGGCGCTCTTCGTCGGTCGGGCGATAGGCGCGGCCGAGCGGAATCTCGCCGCGTTCGATCGCCTCCTGGTACTTCGGCCAGGTGTCGAGGTTCTGCACGTGCACGCCGTTGATGTGGCCGAACGACGCCACGCCCAGGCCGAGCAGGTCGGCGCCTTCCCAGAGGCGATCGCGATACACGAACCTGGTCTTCGCCGGGTTCTTCACCGCCGTGTAGGCGCTGCCAATGTGATACCCCGCGCGCTCGAGGGCCGCGAAGGCCTCGGCGACCCAGCGCCGCTTCACCGGCCAGCCGGCGACCGGGTCGTCGAACTGTCCGCCCTGCTTGATCAGGTCGCCGGAGATGGTGGTGTTGTGGGGCAGTTCCATCTGGTAAATGGTCACGCTGTCGGGATCGAGCGCGAGCGTGCGCTCGATGCACCGCTGCCAGTTGGCGTCGGTCTCGCCGAGCATGCCCGCGATCAGGTCGATGTTGATCTGCGGAAAGCCGAGGCTGCGCGCGTACTCGTAGGCGCGGCCAATCTCGGGCGAGCGGTGCGCGCGGCCGTTCAGTTCCAGAATGCGGTCGTCGAAGTTCTCGACGCCCAGGCTGAGGCGCGTGACGCCCAGCTCGCGGATGGCGGCCAGCTTCGCTTCGGTCAGCGTGCCGGGCTCGCACTCGAACGTGATCTCGTCAGCACCCGCCCACGCGCCGGTCGCGTTCAGGCGGCCGACCAGACCTTGCAGTTGCTTCGTCGAGAGGAACGACGGCGTGCCGCCGCCGAAATAGATGAAATTGAACTTGCGGTCGGCCACGGCCGGGGTGGCGGCATACAACTCCCACTCGCGCGCCAGCAGGTCCAGGTAGCCTTCGACCTCGCGCGCGTTCTTGTCGGTGTAGACGCGGAAGTAGCAGAAGTGGCAGCGCTTCCGGCAGAACGGGATGTGGAGGTACAGGCCAAGCGCCCGTTCGACGTGCGCAGCGTCGCGCAGGGCCGCCCCCGCGTCCTTGATTCCTGCCGCCGACCAGGTCGAAAAGGGCGGGTAATTGGCGATGAAATAACTGCCGACGTCCGTCTGTTCAACGGTGGCGTCGCCCTGCGCACCAGACATGTTTCTTCTATATACGTCGAATTGTGCCAATGGTTTACAGGGACCAAGCCAGGGACGTTCGGGGTAAAGTGGCGAGATGCGGATTCGGCTGGCTGTCCTCGGATTCATGGCAGTGTCGTTGGCCGTGGGCCTGGCCCAGGAGCGGCAGGCCGAGGACCAACTGCCGCGCTTTCGCGCCGGCGCCAACCTGGTGCGCGTTGATACCTATATCTCGCTCAACGGCGTGGCCGTCACCGACTTGACGCCCGACGAGATTCAGATCTTCGAAGACGACACACCGCAGAAGATCGAGAACCTCGAGCTGATCGAAGCGGGCGGCCCGGCGGCGCCGTCACCATCGCGGACCGAGGCCACGACCGTCACCAGCATGCGGGACGCCGCCGTCGACGCATCGCGCCTGTTCACCGTCTTCTTCGATCGCTTCCACGTATCCGTTGACGGCGCCTACCACGCCAACCAACCCATCGTCGAGACCCTGGATCGCGTGATCGGCGCCGACGACATGATCGGGGCCATGACCGCCGACATGACGCCCGGCATGATCACGTTCAGCCGCAAGACCGCGAGCATCGAGCGGATGATTGCCGACAACTGGGCCTGGGGCCTCAAGGGCCGGGCCAACCAGCGGTCGCCGCGCGAGGAGGCCTTCGAGGCCTGCTACCCCTCGCACATGTATCCCGGCATCGCCGCAGCCATGATCGCAAGGCTACGGGAGCAGGGAACGCTCGACGCCCTCGAGGGTCTCGTCGCGCACCTCGATGGCCTGCGGCCGGATCGCAAGTTCGTGATGGTCTTCACCGAGGGCTGGGCGCTCTACCAGCGCGACGAGGTTCTTGGCGGTGCCCTCGGCGGCCAGGCCCCCCAGCAGGATCGACTGGGCACCGATCCGTTGACCGGCGGCGTTCGGCGGCCGGGTGCCGTCGATGCCCAGAGCGGCATGCCGCAGTCGTTCGAGGCCTGCGAGCGCGACCGCATCCGGCTGGCCTTCATCGACCACCAGGTCCAGTTTCGCGAGCTCCTGCAGCGCGCGAACCGCGCCAACGTCAGCTTCTACCCAATCGACGCTCGCGGGTTGATCGTGCTCGACCAGCCGGAACGCTGGGACCTGCCGTTCTCGGTGGACAACGCCTGGCTGCGGCGCCGCCACGACGACCTTCGCATGATGGCGGAGCAGACCGACGGCCGCGCCGTGCTCGATACCAACAACCTCGCCGGCGCCATGCAGAAGCTGTTCGTGGACGTCGGCTCGTATTACCTGGCGAGCTATTACTCCTCGAACCCGAAGCTCGATGGCCGCTTCCGCCGCCTCCGGGTCGAGGTGAAGCGGGAGAACGTCGAGATCCGCGCCCGTCCGGGCTACCTCGCGCCGACCGAGGCCGAGGCGCGCGCCTATGGCGTCGTGCCCGAGCGCCCTGCGGGCATGCGGGCGCCACCCCCGCCAACCGTCACGCGCGCGCTCGACGCGATCGCGCCCGGCCGTGGCAATCTCCCGGTCCGCATCCAGGCCGCTGGCGGCCGCGGACTGGTCCGGGCGGTGATCGAACTCGATGTGGCGACGGCGAAGCAGCCCGAGTGGCTGTCGGGCGGCACCTTGCGACTCACCGTGGAACCCGAGCGCGCCAACGCCACGGCCCAGGCCGCGCCATCGCAGACGAAGGTCGTAGCCATTGAGCCGGGGCAACGCAGCATCTCGATCGACGGCCTGGACGCGCCGGTGACGCCCGGCCGTTACCTGGTGCGCGCGGAGCTCACGCCACGGGCCGGCCGCGTGCCCATCCGGGTCAGCACGTTTGTCACGGTTCCGCCAGAGACGGCGGTAATCGGCACCGGGGCGCTGGCGATGCGCCGAGGGCCCAGCACCGGCCTGGCGTATATCCCGACGGCGGACCCGCGGTTCCGCCGAACCGAACGGCTGCGCATCGAGGTGCCGCTCGCCGAGCCGGCTACCGAGGCCACCGGCCGCATGCTGACGCGCGAAGGGCAGCCCATGCCGTTGGTCGTGACCTACTCGAGCCGCGTGGATGAAGCGACCGGACAGCGGCTGGGTGTCGCCGATGTCACGCTGTCGCCGCTGGCCGCCGGTGAATACGTGCTCGAGTTCACGATCAAGACCAACGATCAGACCGAGGTCGTCGGCTACGGCTTCCGCATCGTGCCGTAACAGGGGAGCAGGTCCTTTTTACGATCCGCCGGTGGTAAACGTCAGGGCAAACGGCGCGAGCGCGCCGCCGTCGGTGCCCCTGATCCCTTCGAGGAACTCGATCCGCACCAATCGAAATGCCTCGAACGGCTCGTTTGGTCTGATCTCGATCGCTCGATTCTCGCGCGTGTAATTGGTGGCGAACCCGATCGCGCGCCCGGTCGAGTCCTTGGCGTAAGTGATCCGCACGCGATCCGTGAGCGACGCGGCATCGAGGTCCCGCGACAGCTGCAGGCGCACGCGTTCGCCCACCGACACGTCGGTCTCGCCCTCGACCGGCGCGGTGAACAGCACTTCGACCGGAGCCGGAGGCGGCGCGGCGATCGCCACCTCCGTGGCCGGCTCGGCCGGCGCCTGGGCCAGTTCGATCGTGGTGCCTTCGAGCCAGGTCAGGCCCTTGGCCGTGCGCACCGTGCCCTGCACCCTGACCCAGCGCCCCGCGTCGACGCGCTTGGTCGGATCGAAATTGAACGCCTTACCCCTCGGCTGAAGGTCCATCACCCAGAGCGCGGTGTCGGTGGACCGGAGCACGAACTGCCACCGCGCGGGCGCCGGGGCCTCGGGCAGGTCGCCGTAGAGGTTGCGGCCGCGGAACTGGCCGACAATCGCGACGCGCTGGCCCTCAAAACGCGCCGGTTCGAGCGCGACCGAGCGCAGCGGGGGAGTGGTCGCATCCGCCGGCGGCGGGGGCGGCAGCGTGCCCGACAGCAGCAGCAACAACTCTTCGCCCGGGCGCGGCCAGCGCTCCGGATACAGCGCGCGAATGCGATCACCGAGGTTGAACGGAATCAGCCGCGGGTCGTCCTGCGAGACCCGCCCGATGTCGAGAAACTGGCCGCGGGCCTCGAGCCGGCCCTCGCGGGGCAGTTCCCTGGCGATCACCCGGATGGTCGCCTCGTCATTGGCCAACAACAGGTTCTCGACGTCCTCGCCCTTCACCGCGCCAACCACCGAGACGGTTTGCTGGTGGTAGAAGCCGGGATAGCTGCGGAGCGCAGCAATGGTCGTGGCCCGCCGCGTCGCGGGTTGGGCGTCTGGGTGCGCGGTCAGCAGGCTGCCGGCAATAACGAGCGCGAGAACGGGCCGTCGCATCAATTCACCAAATCACAAGATCACCAAATCACCAAATCATCAGGCTCGCCTCCACCCGGTCGATTGCGGTATTCTGAAAACTGCTTGTGAATTCTACGAACAAGCGGAGACCGGTCGCCGAACCCGTTTCCGAGTTGACCACCAATCGGCTGTCGGTCTACCTCCGCTGCCTCAATCAACTCGAGGCGGCCGGCGACGAGACCATTTCGTCGCAGGCCCTGGCCGAGCAGTTCCACCTGAATGCCGCCCAGATCCGCAAGGACCTCGCCTACTTCGGCGAGTTCGGCGTGCGCGGCGTGGGCTACTACGTCAAGGACCTGAAGCGAAACCTCCGCCAGATTCTCGGCCTCGACCGTAAGCTGCGCGTGGCGGTGATGGGCGCCGGCAATCTCGGCCAGGCGCTGGCCGATTATCCCGGCTTCAAGCGCGAGGGCTTCGAGATTGTCTCGATGTTCGATGTGGCCGATGCCAAGATCGGCGACGAATCCCGCAGCGGCGTTCCCATCTACGACCTGAAAGACCTCAAGAAAGTGGTTCGCAAGGAGCACATCGACATTGCCGTGATTGCCGTGCCGGCCGAATCGGCCCAGCACGTGCTCGATCAGGTGGTGGCCGCCGGCATCAAGGCGGTCTTGAATTTCTCGCCCGGCTCCCTTAAGGTCCCGCCAGGGGTGAAGATGAAGGGCGTGGACCTGACGGTGTCGCTCGAAAGCCTGTCGTTCCATCTGGCGCAGGGAATCGACGTTGAAGAATAAACTGAGCCACGTCGATGCGAAGGGCCGCATCCGCATGGTGGATGTCGGCGCCAAGCCGGTGACCGCTCGCGAGGCGGTGGCCCGCGGCCGCATTGCGATGTCAGCCGCCGCGCGCAAGCAGATTCGCGCGGGGGCCGTGACGAAGGGCGACCCGCTGCAGGCCGCCCGCCTCGCCGGCATCATGGCCGCCAAGAAGACGTCCGAGTTGATTCCGCTCTGCCATCCGCTGGTGCTGACGCACGTCTCGGTGGAACTCACGCCGACGGCCAGCGGCTACGGCATCGAGGCGCGGGTGCGCACGTCGGGGCAGACCGGCGTCGAAATGGAGGCGCTGACCGCCGTGTCAGTGGCGGCGCTGACGCTGTATGACATGGTCAAGGCGGTCGATCAGACCATGACCATCAGCGACATTGAGTTGATCGAGAAGAAGGGCGGCCGGTCGGGGCACTACAGGAGGAGTGGAAAGTTGAAAAGTTGACAGTTGGTAGTTTCAGTTCCCAGTTACAGTTACAGTTACAGTTACAGTTTGATCCGCAACTTGAAACTGACCACTTCAACTTTCAATTTTCAACCTTCAACTTTCAACTTCCATTGAAGGTTCTCATCTCGATCCAGCAGCCGGTGACGCAGTGGCAGATTCCTGCCGACGGCGTCGCCACGCTGCGCGCGCGATTCCCCCATATCGAGTTCATCCATGCCACCACCGACGAGGAGCGCACGCGCGGACTCGCCGGCTGCGACGTGGCCTATACGTGGATTCTGAAAGCTGCCGAGTTCGCGGCCGCGCCGAAGCTGCGCTGGCTTCACACCTCGGCCGTGGCCGTCGAGACGCTGTGCCTGCCTGAACTGTTCGCCAGGAACGTGGTGGTCAGCAACACCCGGGGCGTGCAGGCCGTAGCCATCGCCGAACACACCCTCGCCGTCGTCCTCGCGCTGTCGAAGCAGTTGCCCCTCGTGCTCGAGCACCAGCGCCAGGCGCACTGGGCGCAGAACGACTTCATGGGCGAGTGCCTGCCGTGGCTGCTCGGCGGACGCACGCTCGGGTTGATTGGCGTGGGCACGATCGGGTCGGCGATCGCTTCGCGCGCGCGGGCCTTCGGCATGCGCGTGGTGGCGCTGCGGCGGCGGAGCGGACACGGGGCGGTGCCGGCCGTGGACGAGCTGTTCGGCCCCGGTGAGCTCGAGGCCTTCCTTCGCCAGACCCACGTGCTCGTGATCGCGGCGCCCCTGACGCCGCAGACGCTGGGCCTGGTCGGCGCGGAGCAGATCGCCCTGCTGCCGAAAGGTGCGGTGGTCGTGAACGTGGGCCGGGCGAAGATTCTCGATACCGGCGCGCTCGTCGCCGCGCTCCATTCCGGTCATCTCGGCGGGGCGTCGCTCGACGTGTATCCGCAGGAGCCGCTGCCGCCGGAGCATCCGCTGTGGACCTGTCCCAACGTGATCCTCACGCCCCACACCTCCGGCTTCCGCCAGGGACACTGGGAAGAGGTCATCGATCTGTTCGCCGAGAACCTTGAACGGTTCGAACGAGGAGAGTTGCCGCGGTTTCGGGTGGAGCCGGAACTGGGCTACTAGTAAGTTGAAAGTTGAAGAGTTGGTAGTTGGTAGTTTCAGTTGGTAGTTACAGTTTCAGTGGCACTGACAACTGACACTGAAACTACCAACTGAAACTACCAACTACCAGCTTCTCAACTTTCAACTCTCAAGTGTCGATTTCTCGCGGCGGCGGCTCGATGTGGATGATCGCGTCCTTGATCTGCGGGAAGCGCGCCATCAACCGGTCCTTCACCACGTGCGACAAGTGGTGCGCGTCGTCCAGGCGCAGGTCGCGATCCATCCAGACGTGCAGGTCGAGGAACACAAAGTCGTTCGAGCCGCGCGTGCGAATGTGGTGGCAGCCGATTACCTCGGGCACGCTGCTGACCACTTCGCGAATGGCCGCTTCCGGAATCACGAAGCGGTCGGCCAGGATGCCCGACGTCGACTGGAAGATCTCCCAGCAGGCCCGGCCGATGAAGCCGGCAATCACGAGGGCGGCCACCGGGTCGAGCCACAAGTAGCCCATTCGCACCCCGATCAGCGCGCCGATCACCGAGGAAGAAATGAACAGGTCGCTCGTGGTGTGATGTGCGTCGGCCAGCAGCACTTCGCTGTCGAGGCGCCGCGCCGCCGCCCGCTCGTAGATCACGACGCCCAGGTTGACCAGGAACGTCGCCCCCATCACGAGGAACGTGAACCGGTTGATGACCGGCTCGCCGCCAGACTGCAGCCGCTCCACCGCCGCCGACAGCACCTCGAACAGGACCAGCACCAGGAAGATCAGGATGCCGACCGACGCCATGGTCTCGAACTTGCGATGGCCGTACGGATGGTCTTCGTCGGGCGGCTGGCCGGCAATGCGCACGCCGACCAGCGCGACGATGTTCGAGGCGGTGTCGGTCAGGGAGTGAAAGCCGTCGGACAGGACGCTGACGGCGCCGGTCGCCAGGCCAAGCGCGATCTTGGCGGCGGCGACGATCAGGTTGAGGAACAAGACTCGCCAGAGGACCTGCGAGACCTGGGCGTAGCGCGCTGTCAGATCAAAACACCCTGGCGTGCGGGACGGGCCACCAGCGAACTTGCACCTTGCCGACAATGTATTTCTTGGGGACGAAGCCCCAGTGGCGGCTGTCGGAACTGCCGTTGCGATGGTCGCCCATCACGAAGTAGTAGCCGGCCGGAATGACCTGCGGGCCCCAGTCGTCGTGGCTGCGGTACTCGGCCGGCACGAAGTCGTCGCGCAGCGGCACGTCGTTGACGTAGACGCGGCCGTCGACCACGCGCACCGCGTCGCCGGCTTCGGCGATCACGCGCTTGACGTACGACTTGTCGGGGTCGAGCGGGTAGTAGAGCATCACGATGTCGCCGCGTTGCGGCGCGTGCAAGCGATAGCTCAACTTGTTGACGATCAGCCGATCCTGGTCGGCCAGCGTCGGCGCCATGCTCTGGCCCTCGACGCGGGCGACCTGCATCACGAACGTCACGACCAGCGTCGCGTAGACCGTCGCCTGCGCCAGGGTGCTGACCCACGCCACGAACCCGGCGCGCCACGCCGCCAGCCGCTGGCCCGGCGAAGCGATCGGCTCGCATGGGGCCGGTGGGGCCGGAAGGGCTGGTGGGGCTGGTGGCGCCGGTGGGGCGAGGTCTGGCAGTTCCTGTGACATGGTGGGGCGCGGCGCGTGGCCGCCTAGAACACCCGCGCGTTCGGCACGGGCCACCAGCGGATCTGCACCTTGCCGATGATGTATTTCTTCGGCACGAAGCCCCAGTGCCGGCTGTCGAGGCTGTTGTTCCGGTGGTCGCCCATCACGAAGTAGTAGCCCTCGGGGATGACCTGCGGGCCCCAGTCGTCGTGGCTGCGGTACTCGGCCGGCACGAAGTCGTCGCGCATCGGCACGTCGTTGACGTAGACGCGGCCGTCGACCACCCGCACGGTGTCGCCGTCTTCCGCGATCACGCGCTTGACGAACGACTTGTCGGGGTTGACGGGGTAGTAGAGCATCACGATGTCGCCGCGCTGCGGCGAGGTGAGGCGGTAGCGCAGCTTGTTGACGATCAGGCGGTCCTGATCGGCCAGGGTCGGCGCCATGCTGAGGCCCTCGACGCGGGCGACCTGGAAGCCGAACGTGACGATCAGCGTGGCGTAGACCGCCGCCGAGGCCAGCGTGCGCACCCACGCGAAGAACTCGTCGCGCCACACTTCCATGCGGCGCACCACCTGCGCCGGGTCCTGCTCCACGGCCAGGGTCAACGGGGTCTCGCGCGCGATCGCGTCGGCCGCCGTCACGGGCGGCAGCGGCGTCGTCTCGTCGCCGGGATCGGCAAACAGCACTACAGCTTCAGGTAATCCCGAAGACGGCGCGTCTGCGAACGGCTGACCGGGATCTCGGTCGCGTTCGCGTCTGTCATCCTCAGGATGTAGTTCCGGCTGAACCAAGGGACGATCTCCTTGACCTTGTTGATATTGACCAGGTGCGAGCGGTGAACCCGCCAGAATACCTCCGGGTCGAGCCGCGCGTGCAACTCGTCCAGGGTGCGATCGTTCGACGTTCCCGCGACCTGGCTCGTCACAATATTAATCGAATCCTCGACCAGCGACGCATGGATGATGTCGTCGGCCTTGACCAGCACGAACCGGTCGCTGACCTTAACCGCCACCTGGTCCCGGCGGTCTTTCTGGCCGGCCATCATCCGCACCAGGCGGTCCAACTGGCCCGCCAGGGGGTCGGTTCGTCCCTTGCGCTCCCGCACCCGGGCCACGGCGGTCTCCAGCCGCCGCACGTCGATTGGCTTCAGCAGGTAGTCGACGGCGTTGACCTCGAACGCCTCGATGGCCCGCTGGTCGTAAGCTGTGACGAAGATCACACCCGGTCCGGTTCCCTGGTCGAGCAACTGCCGGGCGACCTCGAAGCCGGTCAGCCCCGGCATTTGCACGTCCAGGAAAGCGACGTCGGGCGCGTGGCGCGCGATTTCGTCGAGGGCCTCGGGGCCGTTGGCGGCGCGAGCGACGACCTCGACCGTCCCCAGCTGGTTCAAGAGAAAGCACAACTCGTCACGGGCCAGCTGCTCATCGTCGGCCACGACGGCGGTCAGGGGGGCGACCGGGGTCATGCGGTGATTCTTTCGCTGGCGAGGTCGAGTGGGATCTGGACCCGCGCGCACGCCCCGCGTCCGGGCGAGCCGGTCAGCTCGAGGCGGCCCATCGCCCCGTACAACACGCGCAGGCGCTCGTTGACGTTGCTCAGGCCGATGCCGCTCGACAGCGCGTCCACGAGACGCTCTTCCGAAATGCCCAGGCCATCGTCGGTGACCTCGATGAACACCTGGCGGCTTTCACGCCAGCTCCGGATGGTGATGGTGCCGGGCCCGACCTTGCGGGCAAAGCCGTGCTTGATGCAGTTCTCGACGAGCGGCTGCAGCAGGAGGCTGGGGATGATGATGTCGAGCGTGTCGGGCGCGATCGACTTGCGGACGGCCAGCCGCGGCCCGAACCGGATCACCTCGATGTCGAGATATTCGTCGAGCGCGGCCAGCTCTTCGCGCAGCGTGACGAACTGCACCTGGTTGCTCATCAGCTTGCGGAGCAGGCCCGACAGCTTCTGGATCACCTCGCGCGCGGTTTCGGGCTGCAGGCGGATCAGCGACGAGACCGAGGCCAGCGTGTTGAACAGGAAATGCGGATTGATCTGGCTCTTGAGGGCTTCGACCTTGGCGGCCAGCAGCAGCTTTTCCTGTTCCTGCAGGCGATGCTCGATGCGGGCGTTGTTCCAGATCTTGATCGGCGTGGACACGATGATGATCGTGGCGAGGTAGACGACCAGCGTGATCCAGGCCGAGGGGCTCGACAGCACGAACAGGCGTGCCGAGTAGCGGGCGCCGACGGCCTGTCGCAGGGTTTCGAGGCTGATGATGGCCAGCAGCAGCACCACCGGCCAGTTCACCTCGAGGCGGCGGACCATGTTCCAGACGCGGCGCGGCATGCTTAGCAACACGAACGGCGAGAAGTTCCAGATTTCGGCCTTGGGGCACGCCTCGCGCAACCCGCCGCCGGCAAAGCCGCACCCGACGGCAAAGAACGGCGCGCCGTACTCGCCGGCGGCCAGCGCCGGCAAGGCGATGGCCAGGCCCACCAGCGCGCCGGTGTAGGGGCCGGCGATCAGGCCGGCGAGAAACGCGCCCTCGAGCATCAGGTCGGCGGCGTCGTAGTTGAGCAGCACGCGGGCCGCGACCCCGGCCGTGAGCGGCAACCCCAGGCCCAGGGCGAACACCAGCCGGTCGGGCCAGTTGCGCTGCTCGAAGATCAGGATGTGACGAAAGCGCCGGTAACGGGCGAGCATGGTCGCGAGCGCGGCCATGGCCGCGAGCTTGACGACCAGGGTCGTCAGCAGGAACTGCGTGGCGGAGAGGAATCTGGGTTCTTGCAGCATGCTGGTCCGCCCGCCTTCGCGGCCGTTGGCCGCTACGGCGGGCGTCCGCCGTAGCTCGCGCACTATCCTGGCGAGCGCAGGCGGACGAAATGGTATCATTTCCTTCTATGATCGGTCCGCTCGCGAAAGGCTTTGCCCTCACCTTCAAACACCTGTTCCGCCGTCCCATCACGGTGAACTATCCGGACCAGAAGGTCCCGATGTTTCCGCGGTATCGCGGCAAGCAGGTCCTGATGCGTGACGAGGCGGGCCTCGAGAAGTGCGTGGCCTGCGGGCTGTGCGCGGTGGCCTGCCCGGCCGACGCGATCTACCTCGAGGCGGCCGAGAACGACGGCACGGTGATGGCGGGCCCGCGCTATGCGTCGACCTACCAGATCCACAAGACGCGCTGCATTTTCTGCGGGTACTGCGAAGAAGCCTGCCCGGTGGCGGCAATCTTCATGGGCAAGGATTACGAGTTGGCCGTGTACAGCAAAGACGACTTCGTGTGGGACAAGACCGAGCTGCTGGTGCCCGCCGCGGCCGATCAGAAGGCGCCGATGCCGGTGCGGTAGCCGGCCGCCGGCTGGCGTGGCGCGAACCCGGTCCGGGTGATGGCCGTCTGTATCAGTGTTACCTCGAGTGAAACCCTTTTTAACTGCGTTGGATGAACGTGTGCTCGTGTGCGATGGCGCGATGGGCACCATGCTGTACGCCAAGGGCGTATTCATCAACCGCTGTTTCGAGTCGCTCAACCAGACCCAGCCCGACCTGGTCGTCGACGTCCATGGCGATTACCTGAAGGCCGGCGCCGACGTCATCGAGACCAACACCTTTGGCGCCAACCGCATGAAGCTGCGCGGCTTTGGCCTGGGCGATCAGGTGCGCGAGATCAACTTGGCCGGCGCCACGCTGGCGCGGCGCGCGGTCGAGAAGTCGGGGCAGCCCGCCTACGTCGCCGGGGCCATCGGCCCGCTTGGCGTGCGCATTGAGCCGTGGGGCAAGACCGGCGTGGACGAAGCCGAGGCGATGTTCCGCGAGCAGGCTCAGGCGCTGTTCGATGGCCGTGTCGATCTCTTCATCCTCGAAACCTTTCGCGACCTGAACGAGATTGGCGCCGCAATCGCGGCCGTGCGCAGCGTGTGCGACCTGCCGATCGTCGCGCAGATGACCACTGAGGAAGACGGCGCCAGCCTCGACGGCGCGCCGCCCGAACAGTTTGCGCCCGAGCTGATCGCGCGCGGCGCGAGCGTTGTCGGCGTCAATTGCAGCGTCGGCCCGGCGCCGATGCTCGAGACCATCGAGCGCATCAGCGACATCACCGATGTGTGGTTGTCGGCGCTGCCCAACGCCGGCCGGCCCCGTGATATCGAGGGCCGCAACCTGTACTTGTGTTCGCCGGAATACATGGCATCGTACGCGCGCCGGTTCATCGCGTCGGGGGTGCGGCTGGTGGGCGGCTGCTGCGGCACGACGCCCGAGCACATTCGCCAGATTGCGCTGGCAGCGAAGTCGATGGCGCCGGGGCTGGCGCGCCACGCCGGCACCGCCGAGGTGCGCACCCCGGTGGCGAGCCAGCCCAACGCGCGCCCGGCCCTGCCGCGCGAGTCGAAGTCGGCCATGGGCCGCAAGCTGGCCAATGGCGGTTTCATCCGCGCCATCGAGCTGGTGCCGCCCCGCGGGCACGTCTTTAACGCGGCGCTGGCCGACGCGGCGCGCCTCGCCCAGCGCGGCGTGGATGTCGTGACCATTCCCGACGGCCCGCGATCGGGCGCGCGCATGAGCGCGTTGTCGCTGGCGGTGCTGGTCCAGCAGCATGCCACCGTGGAAGTGCTGCTGCAGTACTCCTGTCGCGATCGCAACCTGCTGGGCATCCAGTCAGACCTGCTCGGCGCGCATGCCATGGGCGTGCGCAACCTGCTCGGCATCACCGGTGATGTGCGCAGCCTGGGGGACATCCCCGACGCGACCGCCGTGTTCGACGTCGACTCGATCGGACTCACCAACGTGATCACGCGGCTCAATCATGGGCTCGACATCGGCGGCCAGTCGATCGGCGAGCCGACCTCGTTCCACACCGGCGTGATGGTCAACCCGTCGCGCGATCTCGATCAGGAGATGCGGCGCCTCGAGTTCAAGGTCGAGGCCGGCGCGGAATTCGCGGTGACGAGACCGGTGTTCGATGTGTCCACTTTCGAACGGTTCCTGGCCCGTGTCACACCGCTCGGCGTGCCGATCATTGTCGGCATCTGGCCATTCGAAAGCGCACTGAACGCCGAGTTCATGGCGAATGAAGTGCCCGGCGTGACGGTGCCCGATGCCATCGTCGAACGGATGCGCCGGACGACCAGCGCCGACAGCGCGGCCGCCGAGGGCGTGAAAGTGGCGCGAGAACTCGTGGAAGCCATCAAGGGTATGGCTGCGGGTGTGCAGATCTCAACGCCGTCGGGCCGGTTGGACTCCGCCCTCGATGTGCTCGACGTGGTATAGTCCGATTCGGTTCGGAGACTGTTAAAAAATGGGCCTATTTGACGCAGAAACGCGGCGTTCGGGCGATGCGGCCACCAGGGCCCTGTCGGTCACCACAGTCGAGACCGATTTTGTCGAGAAGGTCTATCAAGGCATTGCCGCGGCGTACGACTACACGTATGGCCCGACACTTCATCCCGGCCGGCTCGAGGCCATGGAGAAGATGGCGCTTCGTGCCGGCACCCACGTTCTCGAAGTGGGCGTCGGCACCGGCATCAACCTCGCCTTGTATCCGCGCAATTGCCGCATTACCGGCATCGATCTGTCGAGCAAGATGCTCGCCAAGGCCCAGGGCCGCATCGACGAGAAGGGGCTGCACCACTGCGACCTCGCCGAGATGGACGCGACCCAGCTCAAGTTCGCTGACGACTCCTTCGACGTCGTCTACGCGCCGTACGTGATCAGCGTGGTGCCGGAACCGGTGAAGGTGGCGCGCGAAATGTATCGCGTGTGCCGGCCCGGTGGCCGCGTCATCATCCTCAATCACTTCAAGAGTGCCAACCGCGTGATGGGCTGGATCGAAAAAGTGATCTCGCCCGCGACGGTGCACATCGGCTTCACCGCCGACCTCGACTTGCCGGGGTTCCTCGCGCAGGCCGAACTGAACCCGGTGTCGCTCGAGAAGGTCAACATCCCGAAAATGTGGACGCTGATCACGGTCGTCAAAGACTAACAGTTCGGTGTTACCACCGCCCGCGAATCCTGAAACCGGCTGGACACCCGTCCAGCCGTTTCCGTCTCTGGACTCCCATTCGTTTCTCGTCGCCAACCCGTCGGGTGAGAGCGTGCGCATTGCTTATTTCCGCGGACCCGAGCCGGGGGTGCTGTACGCAAAGGCCTGGTTCGGCCGCGAGACGCAGGGACCGCCCGGGCATGTGCACGGCGGCGCGATGGCGGCCGTGCTCGACGAAACCATGGGCGGCGCGTGCTGGATGAACGGCCACCGGACTGTGGCCGCGAAGATCTCGGTGTCGTTCCTCGAAATGGTGAAGCTCGAGACCGAGACGACGGTCGAGTCGCGGATCGAGCGCGTGGACGGGCGGAAGGTCTACGTGCGGGCGGTGTTGATCGATGGCGCACGGCGCGTGGCCGAGTCCGACGGGCTGTTCATCGTGCTGCGCGAGGACGCGCTCAACAAGACATAAACAGGAGATCAGGAGTTCAGGAGTTGTTCATTACTTATTCCTGATCTCTTGATCTCCTGTAATTTCCAGAATCCGGTCGGCCGCGACTTCCGCGCCGTTGGTCGGCGGGTGCTCGGGTGGCGCCGGCTGCGCCAGCAGCGCATCGAGGTGCGGACGCCAGTGGCCGCCAAACAAGTGGGCCTGGTCGATGAAGGCGGCTCGCAGGAATCGCGGCATCGCCGCCACGAGGACGTCGTACTCGATGAAGTGTCCCCGCGACGTGTAGAGCAGGGCGGTCTCGTTGGCCAGGCATTCGGACACGATGCCGTAACCGGGCTTGCTGACGACGACCTCGACCGCGCGCACGAGGTCTTCGTAGCGTAAGCCCTTGGCGTACATCGCGGCCTCGTCGACATCTCCCGGCAGCAGCGCCCGGTAGCCGGCCAGTTGGCGCAGGGCCGCGACGTTCAACCCCTCCACCCCGTAGCCACCAAACGAGACGAGGACCAGGCGCTCGTCCGCCGGCAGGCCCAGCAGGCGGCGGACCTCCGCCGGGTCGCGTGACGACCGCCGCGCGACAAACGGCACGTCAAGCACCGCCGGCATGGTGGCGAACCCGCCCCACATGGGAAGCCGCAGCGCGAGCGTGGTGTGCCGGTACACGGCGCCGATCGCGTCGGCCAGGTCGGCGCTGCCGGCGTAGCCCGAATAAATCCAGTCCCAGGTAAAGTTGCCGAGGGCAATGCCCGGCACGCCCGCCGCATGCGCCGCGGCGATGCCCAGTGCCGGAATGTCGGCGACCACGGCCGTCACGCCGGCCTGCCTCAGGTATGCCACTTCGCCCGCGACGCGCTCCGGAAACGTGGCCATGAACTCCCGCGCGCGGACGAGGGTGGCGGCTTCGTCCAGGTTGAGGCTGTCGAGCTGGATCACGCCCGTGTCGGTCTCGACCGGTTCGAGCACGACCCCTGGCCGCGCCGTGCGGCTGACGAGACACGGCGCCACGGCGGAGCGGATGACCACGCGCACGCCAGGGTGCCGGTCAACCAGGGCGTTGATGACCTCGATCGACCGGGAGGCGTGACCAAACCCGTGGCCAGAGATGTAGAACGCGACTGTCACACTGGTGATTATGACGGGAGGCACGACTTGACGGGAGGACACTGCTCGACGGGGCGGTGCCATTGGTCGGGACAGTCCCGTTGCGTGGCGTCACCCCGTCAGATGGTGCATCCCCGTCCCAGATCGGCCGCCCGGCAAGCTACAATGAAGTCGTGAGCTTTGACGAACGCGCCTTCTTCAGCGAGAAGCCCGAGTCCCGCCCGGCCAAGTACCCGTGCCCGCGCTGCAAGCGGACCAACGACTACACCATCCGCTGGGTGCGCCGCACCAAGAAGGGTGCGCCGCAGAACGCTGACGACCGCAAGAAGTTCGACAAGCTGCGCGATCACCTGCTGCGCCTGGACGATGAGGTGACGTGCAAGACCTGCGGCAAGAAGTTCGAGATCCCGTCGCTGCACTCGATGATGTTCCTCGATCAAATCGACGGCCTGCCGAAGGACGTCGAGACCGAGGAAGGCGAGGCGGCCGACGCGCCGGCGAAGCCGATGGACGCGACCACCCGCGCCGCCCTCCCGGCACGCTTCACGCGGCCCACCAAGGGTTGGAGAGGGTAACTACCAGATACCGGGCAACAGGCGCGATCGCACCTCTTTCTGGTACGTGCGGTACCTGTCGCCGAACGCTTCCACCAGCGACGCTTCTTCGAGCGGAATGGCCACGATCAGGTACACCGTGCTGATCACCGCGAACAGCAGCCGGCTGTTGGTCATGGGGTGCACCGCGAACACCATCAGGATCCACGCCAGGTAGATCGGATGCCGGACGAAGCCGAACAGCCCGGTGGTCGTGAACACGACCGGGCGGTCGGGCGCCGGCACGCGAACGCCCGCCAGTTCCCATACCCCGATCGCGCTTGCGGCGCGCCCCGTCATTGAGGCGCCGGTCAACACCACCAACCACATGCCCCAGCTCCAGACGCCGCTGAAGGTCCACGCCACGCCAGGCAGGGGTTGCCAGAGCCAGCAGACGGCGATGAATAACAAGCTGGCGACCCACACGTAAACACTGCGCTCGAGGTCCGCCGGCACGCTGCGCGTGATCCACGCCTTGGCGCCGGTCCTCGCCAGCAGGCTGTGATGCAGCGCGAACACCGTGAACAGCGCGACGTTGATGGCCACGGCCGGCCACAGCGGCTCCGCTGGCGGCGCGGGCACGCCGAGGTGGAGCCCGTAGACCAGCGCCCCCGACGCCAGTGACACCGCGAAGAGCAGCGCGCCGATCCAGACAAATGCCGTTCGCACGG
The DNA here is from genome assembly GCA_030697165.1 of Acidobacteriota bacterium. NCBI lineage: Bacteria > Pseudomonadati > Acidobacteriota > Acidobacteriota bacterium. The sequence continues at coordinate 179,308 of JAUYQQ010000019.1, read as the reverse complement.
ACGTATTATGGACGGGATTAATGGTTCACGGGTTCACGGGTTCACGGGTTCAGGGGGTTCAGCGGGTGAGCGTGCCGCGCGTGGCCATCACGGGCATTGGGGTCGTCTCGGCCTTCGGGGCCGGGCGCGAGGTGTACTGGGACGCCATTCGCCAGGGGCGCAGTGGCACCCGCGCCATCACCGAGTTCGACGTCTCGACCTACCCCTGCAAGGTGGCGGCGCCCGTGCCGCCCCTGGACATCACCGCCGCCCAGCCCCTGAGCGGCGAAGCCAGCGCCAGGGACTCGCACGCCGATCCCAAGCGTTACTCCCGTGCCGCACTGTTCGGCGTGATCGCGGCCCGCGAGGCCTGGAACGACGCCGGCCTGGTCTTCGGCGAGGCGAATGCCGGCGTGATCATCGGCAGTGGCGGCGGCGGCATCGACGTCGGCGAGCGGCAATACCAGGATTTTTTCACCACCGGCGGCAAGAACGTGACGCCCTACGCCATTGCCCTCGGCATTTGCGGCATGGTGTCGAGCGAGATCTCGATCGCGCTCGGGGTGCGCGGCATCAGCCATGTCATGTCCACTGGCTGCACCAGTTCGACCGATGCGCTGGGCTACGCGTGCATGCTGCTGCGCCAGGGCGAGTGCGACGTGCTGCTGTCGGGCGGCACCGATGGCTGCGTGCTGCCGGGCATGATCTTCGGCTTCTCGCGCATGCGCGCCGTCTCGACCCACTACAACGATCGCGGTGCCGAGGCCTCGCGGCCGTTCGATCGCGGACGCGACGGCTTCGTTCTGGGCGAGGGCGCGTGGATGTTGACCCTGGAACTGGAGGAGCGCGCCCGCGCGCGCGGCGCCGCGGTCTACGCGACCATCGACGGCTATGCCTCGACCTGTGCGCATACCACCGCGTGCAGATGGACCCGGACGGCGAGCAGATCGTGCGCTGCATGCACACGGCCATCGCCCGCGCCGGACGGCACCCCGCCGACATTGGCTACATCAACTACCACGGCACCTCGACGCAGTTGAACGACACCATCGAGGCGCGCTGCACCCGCCTGGCGTTCGGCGGCGCGGCCGATCGCATCCCCGGTTCGTCCACCAAGTCGATGATCGGCCACCCGCAGGGCGCCAGCGGCGCGGCCGGCGTGGTGGCCACCGCCCTGGCGTTGTCGCGCGGCTTCCTGCCACCGACGATCAACCTCACCGATCCCGATCCCGCCTGCGATCTCGATTTCATCCCCACCCACGGCCGCGCCGCGCAACCCGAGGCGGCGCTCTGCAACTGCCTCGGCTTCGGCTCGAAGAACAGCGCGCTCGTGCTCGGCCGTTCCCATGGATGACGTGGTCATTGCCGGCGGCGGCCCCGCCGGCGCGTTCGCGGCACTGATCCTCGCGCGAGCCGGCGCCCGCGTGCGCGTCTTCGAGCGAGCGCGCTTTCCCCGGCACAAGCTGTGCGGCGACACGTTGAACCCCGGCGCGCTGGCCATGCTGGCGCGCCACGTCGAGACGGCGCCGCTGGTGGCGAAGAGTGATGACATTCACGGCATGCTGATTACCGGCCCGGGGCGCGTCGCGGTCCGCGGGGTGTACGGCGGCGGCGTCACGGGGCGCGCCGTGACGCGCAGCGTCTTCGATGAGTGGTTGCTTCGCGCGGCGGCCGCGGCGGGCGCACAGGTCGAAGAGGGCGCTGCCATCAAGGGCGCCCTCGTCGTTGAGGGGCGGGTGAGTGGCGTGATGGTAGCGCGCGACGACGGTGGGGCCATGACCCACCCGGGTCGCATGGTGATCGCCGCCGACGGGCGTCGCTCGACGCTCGCGTTTACCCGCGGCCTGGCGCGCCAGCCGGCGCGGCCACGGCGGTGGGCCATCGGCGCCTATTTCACCGATGTCGCCGGGTGCAGCACCGTTGGTGAGATGCACGTGCGCGCGGGCCACTACATTGGGGTCGCGCCGGTGCCCGGGGGCCTGACCAACGTGTGCGTGGTGATGCCGCACGCGGCCGGCGACCCGCCATTCGGATCGCCCATGGACCTGATTCGTTCGCGGCTCGACGCCGATCCCGGACTACGCGATCGCTGTGCGGCGGCACGGCCAGTCGGTGAGCCGGTGATGCTGGGGCCGATGGCGGTCGATGCCGACGCCGCCGGCGAACCGGGACTCTTGTTGGCCGGTGATGCGGCGGGCTTCATCGATCCGATGACGGGCGACGGTTTGCGGCTGGCGCTGGCGGGTGCGGAGCATGCCGCCGCCGTTGCCCTCGAAGTCCTGGCCGGCCGACTCTCCCCGCTGGCCGCCCACGTCGAACTGGCCCGGCGCCGGCGCACCGCGTTCGCCGCCAAATGGCGGTTCAACCGCACCCTCCGGTCACTGGTGACGTATCCCCAGGGCGTGACGACCGCCGCGCTCGCGGCTCGCGTGATGCCGTCGGTGTTCCAGGCCGTCATCCGCTACGCTGGGGATTGTGGGACGGGTCCGGCTAAAGCCGGACGCTACATCAGAGAATAGACCCGGACGCCACATCAATCAGGCCGGACGCCACAGCAGAGAGTGATGACCAATCAAGCCCTTGCCATTGCCGTCCTGACCGTCGTGGCCGCGTTGTTGATGATGGCCGGCGAGTTGGTGCTGTCGTCGTTCAACGAGCGCCAACTGCGCGCGAAGGGCGCGGTCGAGCCGCCGGGCGACGTCATTGCCACCATGCGCTGGGTCTATCCACTCTCGTTTGTGGCCATGGCCGTCGAAGGCGCGATCGCCGGCCCCAGTCCCAACGCCTTCCTGGCTGGCGGGTTGGTGCTGTTCGGGCTCGCGAAGGCGCTCAAGGTGTGGGCGATCTCGTCGCTTGGCCCGCGCTGGAGTTACCGCGTGCTGATTCTTCCCGGTGTGCCGCTCGTGACCACCGGTCCCTATCGCCTCATCGCCCACCCCAACTACCTGGCTGTGGTGGGGGAGCTGGTCAGCGTGGCGATGATCGTGGCTGCGCCGATCACGGGCGTGCTGGCGACCTTCGCGTTCGGCATGCTGATGCGCGCCCGCATCCGCGTGGAAGATCGGGCGCTCGGCCGCCTTCCGTGAAGCGGTAGCTCGCCACCGACTTGTCCCGCCGAAGCCTTGGCGTAGGCGGACTACAATACTCAGCGTGAAACTGCCCAAATGGGCGACGGCGCTCGACGTGGTTGCCGTCGTGATGGCCATCGTTGCGCTCTCGGTGATCATTGGCGGCGGTTTCCGGGTCAACGTGTTCGACGTGCGGCTGTCAGTCACCGACTGGTGGCGTCCCGCGCTGTGGAGCACCGTGGCGATGATCGTTCGCCACGCGCTGGTGCGGCAACTGCCGCTGCCACAACGGGTGGTGCAAGCGGTCGTCCGCTGGTGGCGCGATCCGGTGACCAGGACCGTGTTGCCCATTCACATTGCGACCCGCGGCGGCGTGCTGGCGGTCGGGTTTCTCGCGGTGATTCTGATCGGCTTCCCGGCAGAGGCCACGTCGCGCTGGCGCATTTACTCCAACGACTTCCTCGACCTGCCGGCCCGCTGGGACACCGGCTGGTATCTCGGCATTGCGATGCAGGGGTATCGCTTCGACCCGGCCGTCGACGCCAACGTCCAGCAGAACATCGCATTCTTTCCGGCGTACCCGATGGCCATGCGCTACCTGTCGGCGGTGCTCGGCCACCAGCCGCTCTGGACCGGCGTGGGCATCTCGCTGGTCGCGTTCTTTCTCGCGCTCGGCTACTTCCTGCGGCTGGCGCGCGACGAGCTGCGCGATGATGCGGCCGCCGCGACGGCGGTCATGCTGCTGGCCGCGTATCCGTTCGCGGTGTTCTTCAGTGCCGCCTACACCGAGGCCCTGTTCCTGCTGACCCTGGTCGGCGCGGTCTATCACTTCCGTCACGGCCAGCTCTGGCGCGCCGCCGCCTGGGGCTTCGGGTGCGGCCTGACCCGGCCGAACGGTGCTTTTCTTTCGATCGTGCTCGGCCTGATGGCGGTGGCGCCGATGTGGGATGCCGTGCGCTGGCGACCGATCCTGCCGCCGCCCACGGGCTGGCCGCAGATTGGCAAGCGCCTGCTGTCGGCCGCGGCGCCGGGTTTCGGCATGCTCGCGTTCTCGGCCTTCATCTATCAACTTACCGGCAACCCGTTCAAGTGGACGCTGCAGAACGTGGCGTGGGGGCGGGTCTACCGCGGCCTCGACTCGCTGGTGTTGGACCGGGTCGATTACATTGCCAGCAACGGCCTTTACAGCTACGCGTCGACGCAGACCATCGATCTGTTCTACCTGCTCGGGGTGTTGTTCATGCTGGGTGCCGCGTGGCCGGTCTATCGCCGCTTCGGCCTGCCCTATGCGGTGCTGCTGCTCGTCAACTTGCTGCCGCCGATGGCGGCGGGTGGCATGCTTTCAATGGGCCGCGTGACCGCAGTGCTGTTTCCGGCCTTCTTGTGGATGGGCGACGCCATTCCCGAGCGCCACCGCACCGCGTGGATTGCCTGCTTCGCGTGCCTGCAGGGGTTCGTCGCGGTGATGTTCTTTACCTGGCGCCCGTTGTTTTAGTAAGCGGCGATCCACTGCCGCACGATGTGCTGGATCGATTCCTCGTGCGCCTTCACATCCTCAATCCCGGCAAAGTTCATCAGCGCGCGATCCTTCGCCAGCCACTTGAGCAGGCCCTGTGGATCCTCGAGCTGAAACGCCGGGACCTCGCGGACCTTTGCGCCGAGGTGCATGACGATGCCGATGCCCTCTTTCGTGCGCAGGTGCGTGGTCGCGAAGTACCCCGTGGTCCGGAAGCTCGGCGCGTTCCATTTCACGCCTTCGGCAATCGCCGGATCGGCGCTGCACATGATCCGGCGGATCAGCTGGATCGCATCCTTGTGCGGGTGTTCGAGCGTGACCATGAACCGATCGACGGCCTCGGTCGTGTCGGCGGCGACGGCGGTGCGGGTGGGGCGGGGCGTGGGCGGCACCCAACCATCCTAGACGGATTTCGCATCTGACCCGCAGAGCTTCGAGCCCGGCCTGCACGCCGGTTCCGGCGTCCAAATCACATGCGCCGAGGCTATACTCGACCCCAGACCATGTCTCGCCGTCTCTGGTTGCTCCTGGGTCCGGTCGTCCTCACGATTGGTCTCGCGCCGTTCGTGACGGCCGAGCAATCGCCGACGGTGGCCGCTGCGCGCACCAACGCCGAACAGTCGTGGCGCGCCGGCCGTCTCGACGAGATCGAGAAGTTCGCCGACGCCTTCCCGAAAGATGAACAGCTGGCGGTGTTGCGGGCTAAGGCCATCGCCGCGCGCGGCGACTACGCGCGCGCCGACGCGGTGCTGCAGCCGTTTGCCGCGGCCAACCCGGCTGGCGATGCGTCGCTCGAAGCGGGCTTGCTGCACCAGCTGGTGGGACGCCGCAACGATGCGCGCCGCGCCCTCCAGGTGGTCATGCTCGGCCAGCAACGCAGTCCCACCGCTCGCGACTACCTGCGCGCCGCCCGGGCCGCCCGCGCCCTGGGCCGCTTCGACGATGCCAACGCGTTCTTTCGCGATGCCGATGGCATGGCGCCCAACGACCCGGTGATTAACACCGAGTGGGGCAACCTGTTCGTCGAGAAGTACAACAACCAGGACGCGGCCCGTTCGTTCCAGGAGGCGCTGAAGGCCGATCCTGACTACGGTCCCGCGCTGCTCGGCCTGGCCCGCTCGGTGGCCGACCAGAATCCGCCACAGGCCGTCGGCCTCGCGCAGCAGGCTCTCAAGCAGAACCCGATTGATCCGGGCGCGCACCTGTTCGTCGCCGAGATGGCGATCTACCAGGACAAGAAGAAAGATGCGCTCGCCTCGATCGACCAGGTGCTCGCGGTCAACCCACGGCACCTCGAGGCGCTGTCGATGCAGGCAGCGCTGGCCTACGTCGACGGCCGCATGGCCGACTACGACGCGGCGGTCGCCGCGGCCCTGAAGATCCACCCCACCTACGGCGAGATTCACCGGGTGGTGGGATCGATCACCGCGCACTACTACCGCTTCGACGAAGCGGTCGAGCACGTGCGCCAGGGCATTGCGCTCGATCAAGCCAATCCGAAGTCGTACGCCGACCTGGGCGCGCACCTGATGCGCACCGGCGACGAGCGCAACGCCCGGCGCGCGCTCGAAACCGCGTTCAAGGTGGACCCGTGGAACGTGGTCACCTACAACCTGCTGCAGCTGCTCGACACGCTGGAGCCCTTCGACACCATTCACGAAGGGGACATGGTGATTCGCCTGCATCCCGACGAGCAGGCCGTGCTGCGGCAGTACGTGCCGCAGCTGGCCAAGGAGTCGATGGCGGCCCTCACCAAGCGGTGGGAGTTCACGCCGAAGGGGCCCATCCTGGTCCAACTGTTCCCCAACCACGACGACTTCGCGGTGCGCACGCTCGGCTTGCCAGGCATGATCGGCGCGCTCGGCGCGTGCTTCGGCCAGGTCGTGACCATGGACTCGCCGAGAGCGCGCCCTCCGGGCAGCTTCAACTGGGCCGAGACCCTGTGGCACGAGATGGCGCACGTCATCACGTTGCAGTTGTCGAACAACCGCCTGCCGCGGTGGCTGAGCGAAGGCGCGTCGGTCTACGAAGAACGGCGCGCGCGCCAGGAATGGGGACGGGAAATGGACATCCCGTTCGCCCGCTACATGGACAAGGGCAAGCTGATCAGCCTGCGCGACCTCAACTCCGGTTTCAGCAGCGCGGAGCAGATTTCGTACTCCTACTACCAGGCGTCACTCGTCGTCGAGCACATCGTTGACGTGTACGGGCAGCCTAAGCTGCGCGCGTTGGTGGTGGCTTACGGTGACGGCTCCGATACGGAGACTGCGATCAAGAAGGCCCTGGGCGTCGATCTCGACACGCTGCAGGCAAGCTTCGACGCGTTCCTCGAAAGCCGGTATGCCGGCGTGCGCCGCGCGCTGGCCGTGCCCAAGGGGCTGACCGCTGATACGCCGCTCGAACAGGTGAAGACGATTGCGTCAGCCAACCCGGACAACTACACCGCGCAGATGGCGCTCGGTGAAGCGCTCGCCGCGAGCGATCCCGACGCCGCGATGGCCGCCTTCGAGCGCGCGGCGAAGCTGGTGCCTAACGTGACCGGCGGAGACAGCCCCTACGCCTTGATTGCCGCTGTGGCCGCCAAGAAGGGCGACCAGCCCCGCGCCGCGGCGGCCCTGGCGACCCTGACCGCCATGAGCAATACCGACATTGCTTCGGCCCGGCAACTGGCAACGCTGGTCGACCCCGCGCGCGATCGCAGCCACTTACAGGTCGCGCTGAAGAGCGTCGTCGCCATCGACCCGTTCGACGGGGCGGCGCATGCCACTCTCGGCCGCCTCGATTTCGAAGCGAAGCGGCTGGACGACGCCATCCGGATGTTCCGGGTCGCGCTGGCCGCCAAGCCGCTTGATCGCGCGAGTGCGCACGCCGACCTGGGCGAGGCGCTCGCCGAAGCCGGGCAGCGCGACGAGGCCAGGAAGCAGGCGCTCGCGGCTCTCGAGGTGGCGCCAACTTACACCCGGGCACAGGACCTGCTGCTCAAGCTCGCGCAAGGAAGCCGCTGATGCGCCAGCCGCGATGGGTTGCTGCCATCGCCCTGCTGGTGGCGGCGGTGTGGCTCGCCACCGAGGTGAGCGCCCAGATCCCGGTCATTGGCGGCGACAAGTTCCAGGGGCTGACCTGGACCTTCGTGCGCATCAAATACGGGTCGTACCAGGGCGAGGGCGCCGCCAGGAATTCGCAGCTGGCGTACTGGGACGACCCGTGGGCGATTGACGCGCCGGCGGCCGAACAGAACCTGTCGCGCCGCATCAAGTCAGTGACCGCCATCGAAGTGGGCGAGCCGCAGGTGCTGACGCTCGAAGACGAGAAGCTCTTCGAATACCCCTGGATTTACATCGTCGAGCCCAGCAACCTGGTGCTGACGGAGAAGGAAGTGGTGATCCTGCGCGAGTTCCTGCTGCGCGGAGGCACGCTCACGCTCGATGATTTTCATGGCCCCTACGAGTGGGACCTCACCATGCGCCAGTTGCAGCGCGTGTTTCCGGATCGACAGGTCGTCGAGATTGCGCCGCCGCACCCGATCTACAGCTGCTTCTATCGCCTCGATAAGTACCCGCAGATTCCCGGCCTCGGCTCGTTCCTGAGCGGCCGGACCTGGGAAAAGGGTGGTTTCGTGGCGCGGCTGCGCGGCATTCTCGATGACGCCGGCCGGCCCATGGTGCTGATCAACTGGAACACCGACATGGGCGACGGTGTGGAATGGTCGAACGCGCAGGAGTACCCGGGGTACATCCGGCATACCGCGCTGGCCTACCAGATGCTCATCAATGAAGTGATTTATTCGCTGACACACTGAGGTCTCATGAATCGGACGACGGACGTGGCGGTCGAAGGCCTGGCGGAACGCGTGGCCGGGAGCCGGCAGAAGATCCTGACGGAACTGCGCAAGGTCATTGTCGGGCAGGACGACGTGGTCGATGAAGTGCTGATGGCGCTGTTCTGCGGCGGCCATTGCCTGATCACCGGCGTGCCGGGCCTGGCCAAGACGCTGCTGGTCAAGACGATCGCGCAGATCCTCGACCTGAAGTTCAAGCGCATCCAGTTCACGCCCGACCTGATGCCGGCCGACATCACCGGCACCGAGGTTCTCGACGAAGAGAACGGGCACCGCGCCCTGCGCTTCGTGCCCGGGCCGATCTTCGCGCAGATCATCCTGGCCGACGAGATCAACCGCACGCCGCCCAAGACCCAGGCGGCGCTGCTCGAGGCGATGCAGGAGTACCACGTCACCGCCGCCGGCCGCACCTATCCGCTGGAGCGGCCATTTTTCGTGCTGGCGACGCAGAACCCGATCGAGTTGGAGGGCACGTATCCCTTGCCGGAGGCGCAGCTCGATCGCTTCCTCTTCAACGTGGTGATGACCTACCTGTCGGAAGACGACGAAGTGCAGGTGGTTACCGACACCACGAGCACCAAGAAAGCCGAGCCGTCGCGGGTGCTCGATGGCGCCGAGATTCTCGCGATCCAGGACTGCGTGCGCCAGGTGCTGGTCGCCGAAGAGGTCGTGCGTTACGCGGTGCGGCTGGCCGACAGCACGCGTCCCGGCCGGGGCGCGAAGCTCGACTTCATCGACAAGTGGGTGAAGTGGGGCGCCGGCCTGCGCGCGTCGCATGCGCTGGTGATTGGCGCCAAGGCGCGGGCCCTGCTCCATGGCCGCGTGCATGTGTCGGTGAAGGACATCCAGGCGCTGGCCAAGCCGATCCTGCGGCACCGCGTGCTGCCGAACTTCTATGCCGAGGCCGAAGGCATCACGTCGGATCGCATTGTCGATCAGTTGCTCGATGCCGTGCCGGTGCCCGCCAGCGGGTTGTAGGGCCACCGATTGACACCGATTAGGCACTGACGAACGTGGCTGGTGAAGCAAGGTTTCTCGACCCGGCGGTCGTCGCGCGGCTCGGCACGATCGACCTGAAGGCGCGGACCATCGTCGAGGGTTTCCTGACCGGGCTGCATCGCAGCCCGTACAAGGGATTCAGCGTCGAGTTCGCCGAGTATCGTCAGTACCTGCCCGGCGACGACCTGGCCACGCTCGACTGGAAGGTCTACGCGCGCTCGGACCGGCACTTCGTCAAGAAGTACGAAGAGGAAACCAACCTCGCCTGCCACCTGCTGCTCGATGTCAGCGCCTCGATGGGCTATGGCTCGCGCGGCATCACAAAACTGCAGTACGGGTCGTACCTCACCGGCGCGCTCGCCTACCTGATGAACCGCCAGCGTGATGCCTTCGGGTTGATCGCGTTTGACGATCGCATTGCCTCGCTGGTGCCGGCCAGCGCGCGCACCGGCCACCTGCGGGCGGTGTTGCTGGCGCTGGAGCGCCTGAAGCTGGGCGCCCGCACCGACGTCGCCAAGCCGCTGCACGACTTCGCCGCGGCGGTGCGCCGTCGCGGACTGGTCGTGCTGGTCTCGGACCTGCTCGATGATCCGGCGCAGGTGCTCGAGGGCCTCAAGCACTTCCGCTACCGTGGCACCGACGTGGTCGTGTTCCAGGTGCTCGATCCCGACGAACTGAAGTTCCCGTTCGAGGGCGCCGCCCGCTTCCGCGACATGGAAACCGCGGCCGAGGTCATGGCCGTGCCGGCCAACGTCCGGAAGGACTACCTCGAGCGGATGCAGGCGATGATCGCGCACTACCAGCGCGAGTTGTCGCTCGCCGGCATCGATTACTGCCTGCTCGACACGTCACAGCCACTCGAACTGGGGTTGATGGCGTACCTGATGACGCGCCGCCGGATGCCGTGATGTTTGGGGTGTCTTTTCTCTCCCCGTTGTTCCTGGTTGGCGCGCTGGCGGCGGCGGTGCCGATCCTGCTGCACCTGTTCCATCGCAAGACCGAGGTGGTGATCGACTTTCCGTCGGTCAAGCTGCTGACGCGCGCACCGGTGCAGCAGCATCGGCGCCGGCAACTGCGCGAGTTGATCCTGCTGGCCCTGCGGGTCGCGGCGCTCGTGCTGCTGGCGGTGTCGTTCGCGCGGCCGTATCTCGCCGGCGCGACCGCGCCGCTATCGGCGCCGGTGACGGTGATCGCGCTCGATACGTCGATGAGCCTGTCGGCGCCGGGCCAGTTCGCGCGGGCGCAGCAGGCGGCGGTGCAGGCGGTGGCCTCGGCGCCGGCCTCGCACGCCGTCGCGGTGATTGCATTTGCCGACGCCGCGACGGTGGCCGCGCCGCCCACGACCGACCGCGACGCCGCACGGGCGGCCATCAGCGGCGCGACCGTGGGCGCTGGCGGCACCCGGTACCGCACCGCCCTCGCGGCCGCCAGCGAGGTGATTGGCGCGCGCGACGGCCGCGTGGTGATCGTGACCGACCTGCAGCAGGCGGGATGGGAAGCGAACGACGACGGTGGCATTCCGGACGGCATCGAGGTGGAGGTCGTTCCGGTGGCGCGACCTGCCGGCAACCTCGCCGTGACGTCCGCTGCGCGTCGCGACCGCGTGGTGGTCGCCACCGTCCAGAATTACGGTCCGGACGAGGCGAAGACGTCCGTCACGCTGATGGTCGATGGGCAACCCGTCGCCGGCGCGGTTGCGACCATGGCGCCGCAGGCCGCGGCCGATGTCGAACTGCGTGGCGGCTTCGGTGAGGCCGCCGAGGCGCAGGTCGTGATCGACGACGCCGCCGGCTACCAGGCCGACAACGTTCGACTCGTGGCGCTCAGTCCGCCGCCTGCCGTGGCCATTGCCGCGCTGGTCGCCGACCCGACCGGCGCGACTGGCGGCATCTATATCGAGCGCGCCTTGTCGGTGGCGGACGAGGGACGTGAGTTTGCCGTGACCGTGGCCGACGGCCGTGTCCTCTCGAAATGGACGGCTGCCGAGATGACCCGGCACGCGGCGCTGGTCATCCTCGGTACGCGCACGCTCGACCGAACCGGCCGGGAGTTGGTGAAGGCCTACCTGGCCGGTGGCGGACCGGTGCTGCTGACCCTGGGGCCCGACGTTGACCCGGGGACGCTGGGCGACGTCGTTGGCGTCGACCTTGGCCTGTCGCCGGCGCCGGTCCGCCAGCCCGGCGCCACCTTGGTGGCCAGCGACAGCCGTCATCCCATCTTTCGGCCATTCGTCATTCCGTCGGGGGCGCTTGGCGACGTCCAGATTGACCAGCACCGGCGTCTAAAGAACCAGGAGGGCCGGACCGTGCTCGCGCGGCTGTCTGGAGGCGACGCTGCGCTCACGGAACAGGTGGTCGGGCAGGGGCGGCTGTTGGTGTTCACATCGGATCTCGACAACCAATGGAATCGTTTCCCGCTGCATCCGTCGTTCGTGCCGTTTGCCATCGAAACTGCGCGTTACCTGACCGCGGGACGGCAGCCGGTCACTGATGTGGTCACTGGCGCCGGTGAATCGAACCCGGCGGCGACCAGCGTGGATGAGTTCATCAACGGCATCACGAGGACGGCTCGCGTCGAGCGGACCGAGGCGATGACCGTAGCGCACGAGGTGGAAGATCAGCAGCGGTGGTGGCAGGTTGGATTGCTGGTGATGCTGGCCGCGCTGGCCGGTGAAGCGCTGGTTGGGCGACGGGCAGCGTGAGCTAGGATTGGGCAGAGAGACCGCGAACCCATGAGCGATCGGTTCGGCGAACTTCGGACCCTTCTCGCCGACGTCAGGGCGCGATGGATGCGCCGCGCCTTCCTGCGCGCGTGGACGCTTGGCGCGGTCACGGCCGCCGCGATGTTGCTAGTCGGGCTGCTGGCCATCTGGCTCGTTGCCCGCGAAGGCGTCCCGCTCGTGCTCGCGGTCCTCGCCGTCAGCGCCGTCGCCGTCACCGCGCTGGTGTTCGCGCTGGCCCCCCTTCGCAAGCCGCCCTCAGATCGCCAGGTCGCCCGGTTCATCGAGGAACAGGCCGGCGGGTTGGACGATGTTCTCGTTACGGCCGTCGAGAAGGCCGGCGCGGCAAGGTCGGCCCTGACCGAGTTGTTGGTGGCCGAGGCGCTGCGCACGGCACGGTCGCAACCGTTCGAGACCATCATTGCAACCGGCACCGTGAGACGCGCCATGGCCGGTGCCGCGGTGGGCAGCCTCGTGCTCGCCGGCGCGGTCGTGTTGTTTGCGCCGTCGGCCGGTCGCGCCGCCGATGTCGTGGGCGCGTACCTGTTCCCGAAACGGTACGTCATCGAAGTGGCGCCGGGGTCGGTGAAGCTCCCTGCGGGCCAGCCGTTGACGGTGATCGCGCGCATCCCCGGCATCGACGGCGGACTGGTGCCGGACCTGACGGTCGGCACCGGCGCGGCGGCGCGGTCGGCGCGCATGACGCCGGGCGAGGCCCCCGGTGAGTTCACGTTCACCCTGAGCAACATCGAGATGTCGTTCGCGTACCTGGTGTCGCTTGGCGCTGCCCAATCCGCGCAGTTCGACGTTGATGTGATCCGTCCGGTCCGCGTGGCGCGCGTCGATGTGCGCTACGAGTATCCGCAGGGCGTGGGCCTGCCGACGCAGACCGAAGAAGACACCGGCGACATCTACGCGCCGGCCGGCACCACGGCGCACCTCACGATCACCACCGACAAGCCGGTGCGGCAGGGACAACTCAAGCTGTCTGACGGTACCGCCGTCGCGCTCGGCGGCCGTGCGACGACGCTGTCGGCGGCGCTCACCGTGTCGAAGGACGGCTCGTATCGCATTGCGCTGAACGACGTGGATGGCCTCGCGAGCGAAGGCACCGAGTACTTCATCCGCATGCTGAACGACCGGCCGCCCGAGGTGCGCATTCTGCGGCCGGCCGGCGACAAGCAGGTGTCGCCGCTCGAAGAGGTCGCGATCGAGGCGAGCGCCGAGGATGACTACGGTGTCCAGGCCCTGGAACTGGTGATCAAGGCCTCGACCGGCAAGCAGACGGTGGTGCCGCTCGGCCGGCCGATCAGCGGTGCGGCGGCGGCCGGCTCCCACACCGTCTATCTCGAAGACCTGGGCGTGGTGCCCGGCGACTTCGTGACCTATCACGCGCGGGCCCGCGACGTCGGCCGCGGCCGGCGCTCGACCGAGTCGCGCAGCGACATCTTCTTCCTCGAGGTCACGCCCTACGAGGAAGAGTTCACGGCCGCTGAAAGCCAGGCCATGGGCGGGATGCCGGGCGAGCAGACCGGCCTTGAGGACCTGATTGCCCAACAGAAGGACATTCTGGCGGCGACGTGGAAGCTCGACGCCAGGGCCCGGCGCGCGCGCGATGCCCGGTCCGAGGGCGACATCACGGCCGTGGCCGCGGCGCAAACCGCCGTCAGGGACAAGGCTGAAGAACTGGCCGGCGAGATGGCCGCCGCCCGGTTGGCGCAGCGGCGCCGCGGCCGCGGCGTGCCGCCGGGGTTGTCGCGGGCCGGCGCCGACGATCCGCTGGCCCAGGCCGTAACGGCCATGGGGCAGGCCGTCGGCGAGCTGCAACGCTTCAGCACCGCGAAGGCCCTGCCGTTTGAAGAAACGGCGCTCGGCCACCTGCTGAAGGCGCAGGCCGAGATACGCCGGCGCCAGGTCGCCATGCAACAGGCCCAGGGGGGCGGCGGCAACGGTAATCGCCAATCGCTCGACTTGTCGACCCTGTTCGAGCAGGAACTGCGCAAGCGCCAGCAGACCAACTACGAGACGCCGTCCACGAGCGAATCGCGCGCCGAAGAAACGGGCACCGAAGACGACCCGCTCGCGGGCATTCGCGAACTGGCTCGGCGACAGGAGGCATTGGCCCGCCAGCAGCGCGAGCTGGCCAAGAACCAGTCGGGACTGACCGCCGAAGAGATCAAGCGGCAGCTCGAACGCCTGACTCGCGATCAGAACGAGTTGCGGAAGCAAGCCGAAGAGCTGTCACAGCAGATGCAGAAGGCATCGCAAGCCCAAAGCCCCGGCAGCTCGCCATCGTCGTCGCCGTCAAGCGGCCAGGGCCAGTCGCTGCGCGAGATCACCGACGAGATGCGCAAGGCCGAAGGGGACCTGCGCCAGCAGGATCCGCAACAGGCCAGTGCCCGCGGCGAGCGCGCATCGCAGCAGCTACGCAACCTCGAACAGCAGATGCAGGGCGCGCGGCCCGACGAACGCCGCCGGGCGATTGGCGACCTGCAGATGGAAGCGCGGCAACTGGCCGAGGCCGAGCGCCGGCTGGGCAACGAGGCCGGGCGCACCGGCGCCGGCGACGATGCGCGGCGGCGGCTGGCCGCGGAACAGGAGCGCCTGGCCGAGCGCGCGGAGCGGCTGGGTGAGTCGGTGAAGCAGATGGCCAGGACCGGTGCGGCGGATGCCGAGGATCGCCAGGCGATCACCGACGCGTCGCGTGAGATCGATCAGCAGAAGATTGCCGAGCGCATGCGCCAGTCGGCGCAGTCGCTGCGGCAGACGTCGCCGGGCGGCGACGGCGCCGGGCAGCCCGAAGAACTGGCGCGCGCGCTCGACAAGGTGGCCGAGCGGCTGGGTTCCGCCAGCGGCGCGCAGGACCGCGAGTCGGCGAAGCTGTCGGAACAGCTGGCGCGCACACAGGAATTGCGCGATCGGCTCGGCGAGTTGCAGCGGACGATGGACGCGCTCGCGCGGGAGCAGGGATCAGCCGGTCAGCAGCCAGGTGCCACCGGCCAGCAGGGCCGCGCGGCCGCGGACCGGGCCGAATCGGTGGCGCGTTTGCAGCGCGATGCCGACAACCAGATGCGCGAGGCGCAGAAGCTGGCCGAGGGCGTGCAGCGCGAGAATCCCCAGATGCCCCGCGGTGCCACGCCGGAACAGTGGGAGCGCGGCGTGTCGGCGCCAGGCACCGAAGCGTTCAAGCAGGATTTTTCGAACTGGGAGTCGCTGAAGAAGAACCTGTTGACGGCCCTCGATCGCACCGAGTCGCAGCTGTCGGACCAATTGCGGGCGCGCGAGAACCGTGAACGATTGAATGCCGGCCGCCACGAGGCCGTGGCCGAGACCTATCGTCAGCTGGTGGAGCGCTATTACCAGTCGCTGGCTGCGCCGCGAAAGCCCAAGCCGTAATGAGGTTCGCCGTCGTCCTCCCGTGGTGGGGTTATGTGCTCGTGTTCGGCAGCGCGCTGGTGCTGGCGTGGCTGGCCTATGCGCGGGTGCCGGTGGCGCTGTCGCGGGGCATGCGCGGGCTGCTCACCGGGTTGCGCGCCGTCACCATGGTGCTGCTGATTGCCATCCTGCTGCGCCCGGTGGTGATGATCCCGCCCGCAGCGGCCAACAACAGCCTGTTGCCCGTGCTCGTGGACGTGTCGAGGAGCATGCGGCTGGCCGATGGCGACGGCCCGTCGCGGCTCGACCGCGCCCGCGAAATCGTTCGCGACCTGCAAGCCCGGCTCTCGGGTGAGTACTCGATCGAGTTGCTGACCTTCGGCGAAGCGCTCGCGCCCGGCGACGTCGCGACCATGACCGCCACGGCCCGGCGCAGCGACCTGAGCGGGGCCCTGGCCGACCTGGCCGAGCGGCACCGCCGCGGCCGGGTCGCCGGCGTCGTGGTGCTATCGGACGGCGGTGACACGTCGCCGCAGGAACACCCGGCGCCACGAGTGGGCGAGGCGCCGGTGGTGGCGGTCGGCATGGGCCGCGCCGACGGCGGCCGCGATCGCGAGGTGTTGAACCTGACCGCGGGCGAGCCACTCCTCGCCGGCGCCTCGGTGGACCTCAGCGTCTCGGCGATCAGCACCGGATTTGGAACCGAACCGGTCGAGCTGCGCGTCAGCGCGAATGGCCGGCCCATCGAGGTGCGCCGTGTCACCCCTCAGGCCGAGGGTGCGCCCGTTCACGAGGTGTTCACGGTGTCGCCGGCGCCCGGCGTCGCCACGGTGTACTCCGTCGAGATCCCGGTGGCTGGCGGCGAGCTTGCCGCCGAGAACAACGCGCGCAGCGTGCTGGTGCCGGCGCAATCGGGCCGCCGCAAGATCCTGATGGTCGAAGGCGCGCCTGGCTACGAACACACCTTCCTCAAGCGGGCCCTGGCCCAGGATCCGGGCCTCGACATCGATGCGGTCGTGCGCAAGGGCCAGAACGACGATGGGCGCGACACGTTCTATGTGCAGGCCGCGCCGGATCGCGTGGCGGCGCTCACGAGCGGCTATCCGTCCACGCGGGCCGAGCTGTTCGTGTATGACGCGATCATCTTTGGCAACATCGCGGCGGATTTCTTTACGCGCGACCAGCTGTCGCTGACCGCAGCCTTCGTGGCCGAGCGCGGCGGCGGGCTGCTGGTGCTCGGCGGGCGGTCGTTCGAACGCCAGGGCCTGTCGGGCACGCCGCTCGAAGAAGTGCTGCCGATCGACCTCACCGATCGCCGCGCGACGGTTGCGCTCGCCTCGAACGCGTTCGCGCCGATGGCGGCCAACGCGCCGGCGCTGACGCCCGACGGCGCGCTGCACCCGGCGACCCGCCTGGCTCCGTCGATGGATGAGAGCCGCCAGCGGTGGGCCCAGCTGCCCGCGCTCGCGTCGGTGGCGGCGGTGGGCGGCCCCCGGCCGGGCGCGCAGGTGCTGGTCGTGGCGCCCAGTGGCGGCGGCGCCCCACAGCCGCTGATTGCGGCGCAGCGGTACGGCCAGGGCCGATCGCTGGTGTTTGCCGGCGAGGCCTCGTGGCGCTGGCGCATGATGCGGCCGGCGACGGACCTGAGCTACGAAACGATCTGGCGGCAACTGGCGCGCTGGATCACCGCCGGCGCGGCGGCACCGGTTGCCATTGCCCCGCTGACGCCGACCGTGCCGGGCGTGACCGAGTTGATTTCGATGACGGTCCGCGACGCGGCCTTCAGTCCGGTGGCCAACGCCGAGGTGTCGCTGGCACTGACCGCGCCCAACGGCGAGTCGCGGATCCTCGCGCCGGCGTTGTCGAGCCCGCAGCAGGGCCGCTACGGGGTCGCGGCCCGGTTCGACCAGCCGGGGGTCTATCGCCTCGACGCCACCGCCGATCGCGCAGGCATTCGCCTGGGTGCCGCCTCACGCCAGGTGCTGGTCGGCGGCACCGACCTCGAGATGGCGCAGCCCCGGTTGAACGAGGCCGTGCTGCAGCGGCTGGCGGCCGAGACCGCGGGCCACTACCTGCCGGCAGAGCGGGCCGGCGAGTTGGCCGAGTTGCTGCGCGAGTCGCGGGTGGCCGCCGGTACGCCCGAGCAACGCGACCTCTGGCACAATGGCTGGAGCTTTCTCGTGCTGGTCACCCTGCTTGGTGCCGAGTGGCTGCTGCGGCGGCGCGCAGGGATGTCGTAACCGGATTTGGTGATTTGGCGATGACGATGAAAACGTTCGTTGGGGCGGTGCTCGTCGTGCTCGCGTTGTCGCCTGCCTCGGCCGAAGCCCAGGCGCGCTGGGCCGTGATCATTTCCGGAGCCTCGGGCGGCGAGAAGTACGCCGAGCAGATGCGCGACTGGCGCGAGGGCCTGCGGTCGGCGATGGTCGATCGCTACGGGTTCAAGCCCGAACAGGTTCGTCTCCTGGTGGACGAGACGGCCCCGAGCGGGGAGAAGGGCACCGCCGAGAACGTCCGCAGGGTCTTTGCCGAGCTGAAGAAGGCCGGTACCAAGGACGACCTCGTGCTGGTGGTGCTGCTGGGGCATGGCACGTACGACGGTGACGTCGCCAAGTTCAACCTGGTCGGCCCCGACCTCAGCGCTCGTGATTGGACCGGCGTCCTGGCGGGCGTACCGGGCCGCCTGGCCGTGGTGAACACGACCGCGGCGAGCTTTCCGTTCCTGGAAGCGCTTACCGCCAAGGGCCGCGTCGTGATCACGGCAACCGATTCGGCGGCGCAGAAGTACGCGACCGTGTTCCCCGAGTACTTCGTGAAGGCAATCCGCGAAGCGTCCACCGACCTTGACAAGAACGGCCGGACCTCGTTGTTCGAGGTCTTCACCGTGGCCAGCGCGTCGGTGAAGCAGCACTACGAGCAGAAGGGCCAACTGGCGACCGAGCGCGCCGTGCTTGACGACAACGGCGACGGCAAGGGCGTCGAGGCCCTGACCGAGGGTCCCGACGGCAGCGTGGCCCGCCTCTCGTATCTCGATGCCGAACCGGCCGCCGAATCAGCGAACCCGGAACTGGCGGCGCTGGCCAAGCGCCGCCGCACGCTCGAGTTGCAGGCCGAAGAGCACAAGCAGTTGAAGGGCGTGATGCCCGACGCGGAGTGGAATGCCCAGTTCGAGAAGCTGATGCTAGAGCTGGCGCAAGTCTCAGCTGAGATCAGGAAAAAATCCTAAACAGGAGACAAGGATTAGAAGGTCTTATTCCTGATCTCTTGACCTCCTGTTCGGACATCCCACCAATCGACGGCCATCCGCTCGGGCCGTCGCATGAGCCGGACGAGGATTAGTCCGCAGGCGAAGCCGGCGACGTGCGCCCAGAACGCGACCCCGCCCGTCATCTCTCCCGACTGAAAGAACGGCAGCGTGCCGATGCCGTTGAGGAACTGCATGAAGAACCAGAAGCCGAGAAAGAACACGGCCGGCAGCTCGAACAGGATGGGCGGGAACGGGAACAGCATCAGCACCCGCGAGTGCGGATAGAGCACCAGGTAGGCGCCCATCACGCCGGCAATCGCCCCGCTGGCGCCGACCATGGGAATCAGCGAATCGGGATTGAGCGCCGTCTGCGTGAACGCCGCCACAAAGCCGCACAGCGCGTAGAACACCGCGAAGCGTCCATGTCCGAGGCGGTCTTCGACGTTGTCGCCGAAAATCCACAGGAACAGCAGGTTGCCGGCGAGGTGCACGAGGCCGGCGTGCACGAACATCGACGTGAAGACATCGGCCAGCGAGAAGTACGCCGGCACGACCGCGAACGTGACAAGAAACGCCTCGGCGGTCGGTGCGGGGAGGGTGGACTGGAACAGGAAGACCAGCAGGTTGAACCCGATGAGGCCGATGGTGACGCCCGGGCGCGTGCGAGAAGGGATGACGTCGCGCAGGGGAATCATGGGCTTCAGCTAGAATAGTCAATAACGATGACCTGTCGCTCATGCGGCGCCGAAATCGCGGCCAACGCACTGATTTGCTACAAGTGTGGCACCGCCACGTCGGAGCCGCGAATCACCCCGCCCGCATCGCGCCCACGGCGCTCGCGCGTCTCGGTGGCCGGCCTCGTGCTGCTGGGCCTGGCGCTGGCCGCGGTCGTGCGCCAGGTGGCGTGCGGAAGCCTGTTATGATGAGGCGTTCGGGCCCCCGCGACGGTGCCCGCCAGTCCCTATGGCAAATGCGCGGCTCGAAGTAAACGACGGCCTCGGCCAGCGAATCGTCCCGATCACCAAGACGCAGCTCACGATCGGTCGCCGGACCGAGAGCGACCTGCGCCTGGTCGGCAGCGACGTCTCCCGCGAACACGCCGAGATCGTGGAAGTCAACGGCGAGTGGCTGCTGCGCGACAAGGGGTCGCGCTACGGCACCTACGTCAACGGCGAAGCGGTCTCCGAGCACAAGCTCACCCACGGCGACAAGGTGCAGTTCGGCCGCGCCAGCGGCGCCGACGTCGTGTTCTTGACCGGCGACGCGCCGGCCCACACCGACCGCTCGCACGCCAGCGCCGTCAACGACCTGCGCCAGCTCGCCGCGCTGCTCGAAGGCCTGCGCGCGCTCGGCTCGGGCCGCGTCCTCGATGAAGTGCTGGCGCTCGTACTCGATGCCGCGATCGACGTGGCCGGCGCCGAACGCGGCTTCATCATGCTGTCGTCGAACAACGCGCCGCTCGAACTGAAGCTGGCCCGCGCCAAGGGACGCATCACGCTGCCGAACACCGGCTTCAACACCAGCCGGAAGATCCCCGAAGAGGTGTTCGCCACCGGCGAACTCAAGATCGTGGCCGACCTGCTCGACGGCGACCTGGCCAACGTGCACATGGGCACGGTCGCACTGGGCATTCGTCACGTCGCGTGCATCCCGCTGCGCATGGTGCGGTACCTGGATCGCGCCGACATGGCCAGCGAGACCAAGAACATCGGCGTGCTCTATCTCGACAGCCGCGAGAAGGGCAGCCTGCTGGCGCCGCACACGCGCACCGCGCTCGATACGCTGGCGACCGAGGCCGGTGTCGCGATTGAGAACGCGCGCCTGTACCGGCAGACGCTCGACAAGGCCCGCCTCGAGCACGAGCTGAAGATCGCCGCCGAAATCCAGCGCGCGTTGCTGCCCGAAGGCACGCATAACGGGACGTTCTTCCAGTCGGCCGGCACCTCGCTGCAGGCCCGGTCGATTGGCGGCGACTTCTTCGACCTGATCGATACCCCGGACGGCATGTTTGGCTTCCTGTGCGGCGACGTCGCCGGCAAGGGGCCGGCGGCGGCCCTGCTGACGTCGAAGATCATGGGCATCTTCTCGGCGTTCGCGTCGATTGGCGACGATCCGGCGCAGACCGTGGATCACATCAACAAGGTGCTGACCCGCCGCCAGATCGACGCGCGCTACGCGACGCTGATGTACGGCCAGTTGGCGCCCACCGGCAAGCTGGTGTTCTGCAACGCCGGCCACAACCCGCCGTTGATCTACGGCGTCGACGGCCTGCGGCGCATCGAGAGCGGCGGCATGCCCGTGGGGTTGTTCGAGATGGCGCCCTATTCAGCCGATACTCTCGACCTGAAGCCCGGCGACACCATGGTGTTGTATAGCGACGGCGTGACCGAAGCGCAGAACGTGGCGGGCGATGACTTCGGTGAAGAACGCATGGCTGCGGTGCTCGAGCAGTACCACAAGGAACCGGCCACCGTCGTGCTCGAGAAGCTGATCGCGGCCGTCAGCGAGTTCGCGCGCGGCGCCGAGCAGTATGACGACGTCACCGCCCTGGTCATTCGCTACATTGGCCCATCATGACCAAGCGGGCACGTGTCGCGATGGCCTTGTGGGCGGTGTTCGCCGTTGCGGTCTTCAACGTGACGTTCGACTGGCAGACCCGCCTGGCGGGCCTGGAGTTTGCGGGCGCGCAGTCGCGCCGCCACGCGGCCGGCCAGCCCGTGGCCACCATTAACGATGGCTTCCGCCCGATGGTCCGCGCCGCCGCCGTTCGCTCGAGCGGCTGGCTGGGCCTCATCCTGGGCACCGGCGCGATCGCGACCATCGTGGCCACCCGGACGTCAAAAGAAGTCTGAAGAACTCGATGCTCGATAAACTGATTTACGACTGGAACAAAATCGGCGCCCCGGCGGCCCCCAAGCGGGTGATGCTGGACGACGAGACGTTGCGCGACGGCTTGCAGTCGCCGTCGGTGAAGACGCCGACCATTGCCCAGAAGATCAAGATCCTCCACCTGATCGACCAGCTCGGCATCGACACGGCTGACATCGGCCTGCCCGGCGCCGGTCCCCACGTGGCCGCCGACGTCGAGCGCCTGGCGCGCGAGATCGTCGACGCGCGACTGAAGGTCCGCGCGAACTGCGCGGCGCGAACCACGATCACCGACATCCGCCCGATTGCCGAGATCACCCAGCGGACCGGCCTGCCGATCGAGGTCGGCGCCTTCATCGGCTCGTCGCCGATCCGGCAATATACCGAGGGCTGGACGCTTGACTGGCTGCTGAAAAGCACCGAAGAGGCGATCACGTTTGCGGTCGGCGAGGGCCTCGAGGTCATGTACGTGACCGAGGACACGACCCGCGCCGATCCCGAGACGTTGCGCCAGTTGTACGTGTGCGCCATCCGCGCCGGCGCCAAGCGCATTTGCCTGGCCGACACCGTCGGTCACGCCACGCCGTGGGGCGCCACCGCGGTGGTCAAGTTTGCCGCGCAGGTGATCAAGGACGAGGGCGCCGACGTCGGTATCGACTGGCACGGCCACCGCGACCGCGACCTGGCGATCATCAACAGCATTGCCGCGCTCGAGGCCGGCGCCTCGCGCGTGCATGCCGCGGCGCTCGGCATCGGCGAACGCGTCGGCAACACCCCCATGGATTTGCTGCTCGTCAACTTCGTGCTGATGGGCTTCCTCGAACGCGACCTCACGCCGCTGATGCCGTACTGCGAGGCCGTGTCCGAGGCGTGCGGCGTGCCGATTCCCGACAACTACCCGGTGATTGGCCGCGACGCCTTCCGCACCGCCACGGGCGTGCACGCCGCGGCCGTGGTCAAGGCGTGGCGCATGGGCGATCGCGAGCTGATGGACGCGGTCTACTCGGCAATTCCGGCCAGCCTGGTCGGCCGCCAGCAGGAGATCGAGGTCGGGCCGATGTCGGGCAAGTCGAACGTGCTGTTCTGGCTCGAGCAGCACGGCATTCCGACCAGCGACCCGGTGGTCGATCGCGTATTCGCCAAGGCGAAGGGATCGACGACCGTCCTTACCGAAGCCGAGATTCTCGCGGAAGTCTACCGGTAGTCGGTCCGCCTAAAGGCGGACGCCACATCGGAGCTGCGACGCCACATTGCAGATGTAGAGTCCGGCTCTAGCCGGACCGCAAGAGTCAGTTCTTCAGCAGTCGCGCTTCGATTTCCGGCAAGGCCGCCACCACCACATCACCCACGATCTGCAGGCTGCGCGCCGATACCGCGTCGAGGGTGTCCTGCGCGGTGTGCCAGGCCGGGTAGTCGAGGTCGATGATGTCGATCGCGGGCACGCCGGCCTTCAGGAAGGGCAGGTGGTCGTCTTCGACCGCCATCGATTCCTCGATGAAATGACGCTGGTGGCCGAGCCTGCGCGCCACGTTCCAGACGATGTCGGTCAGCCACGGCGTGGAGTTCGACTCGCGGCGGATGTTCAGGTCGCGGTCGCCAATCATGTCGAGCAGGATCATCGCCCGCAGCGACTTCAGCGTCCCGGTCTTGCGGGCGACCTCCACGTAGTGGCGGCTGCCGTAGGTGTTGTCGGTGCCCACCCACTCGCCGGTGGCTTCCTCGCCGTCGAGGAACAGCAGCTCGATGGTGAAGGGGAGTGTCGGCCGCGCCTTGATGACCCGCGCCAGCTCCAGCAGCGCCGCCGTGCTCGACGCGCCGTCGCTGGCGCCGACGAACCGGAACTCCCGGAACAGCTTGGTGTCGAAGTGGCTGGCAATGATGATGCGCTCGGCCCGCTGGCCGGGGATGGACGCGATCAGGTTGACCATCTTGATTGGGCCAAGCGGCGTCGTGGCCGTCCACGCCTGTTCGACGGTCTTGAGGCCGATCGCGGCGAGCGTCTTGGTGATGTATTCGCGGTTCTTGACGTTACCCGGCGACCCGGACGGCCGCGGGCCGATGGCCACCTGCTGGCGCAGATGCTCCCAGGCTCTTGTGCTGTCGAATGCGACGGCGCCCTGACCGTGCGCGCCGGAGACGGCGAGCACCACCAGGGCGCACCAGGCAAGAGTCAGTCTTCGAATCACGAATCACCAGCTCGCTAGATCACCAGATCACGAGATCATCGCTTCGACATGGGGACGTAGTCCCGCGTCGAGGCGCCCTCGTAGATCTGCTTGGGGCGCGCGATCTTGGTTTCCGGGTCGAGCAGCATCTCTTCCCACTGCGCGACCCAGCCCACCGTGCGGGCAATCGCAAACAGCACCGCGAACATCTCGACGGGGAACCCCATGGCCTGGTAGATCAGCCCGGAGTAGAAGTCGACGTTCGGGTAGAGCTTGCGGCTGACGAAGTACTCGTCCTCGAGCGCGATCCGCTCCAGTTCGAGCGCGATGTCGAGCAACGGGTTCTTGCCCGTGACCTCGAACACCTCGTAGGCGGTCTTCTTGATGATCTTGGCCCGCGGGTCGTACGACTTGTAGACGCGGTGGCCGAAGCCCATCAGCCGGCCGTCGCCGGCCTTGACCTTCTTGATGAAGGCGGGGATGTGCTCGACCGAGCCGATCTCCTTGAGCATGCGCAGCACGGCTTCGTTGGCGCCGCCGTGCAGCGGGCCATACAGTGCCGCGGCCGCCCCGGCCAGGGCCGAGAACGGGTCCACGTTCGAACTGCCGATCGCCCGCATGGCGCTGGTCGAGCAGTTCTGCTCGTGGTCGGCGTGCAGGATGAACAGCACGTCGAGCGCGCGCTCGAGCGCCTTGTTCGGCGTGTACTTCACCTCGGTCATCTTGAACAGCATGTTCAGGAAGTTGCCGGTGAAGCTGAGGTCGTTGTCGGGGTAGACGTACGGCCGGCCGGTGCTGTGGCGATAGGCGTAGGCGGCCACGGTCGGCGTCTTGGCGATCAGGCGGAGGATCTGCTTCTGCCGCGATTGCGCGTCGAAGATCAGCTTGCCATCCGGGTAGAACGTCGACATGGCGCCGACGGTGCTGATGAACACGCCCATGGGGTGGGCATCGTAGGTAAAGCCCTCCATGAACTTCTTGATGTTCTCGTGCACCATCGTGTGCATCGTGATCTGGTGGTTCCACGCCTCGAGCTGGCTCTTGTTCGGCAGTTCGCCGTAGAGAATCAGGTACGCCGTCTCGAGATAGGTGCTGCTCTCGGCGAGCTGTTCGATGGGGTATCCCCGGTACATCAGGATGCCCTTGTCGCCGTCGATGAAGGTGATTTTGCTCTTGCACGCCGCGGTGTTCATGAACGCCGGGTCGTAGGTACACAACCCCGGATCCTCGCCGCCGGTTGTGATTTTCTTCAGGTCAGTGGCGCGGACAGCGCCTTCCGTGATCGGGATGTCGTAGGTCTTCCCGGTCCGGTTGTCGGTAATGGACAGCGTTTCAGGCATAGGGTGATCCCGATCATTCTAGATCACCCGCCCATTGCCGTCACGGAGAGAGTTCTACTCGGTCCTGGCCGGGCCGGCCCCGGTGTGGCGCACGTCCTTGGCCGACAGGATGAAGATGACGTCCTCGGCCACGTTGGTCGCATGGTCGCCAATGCGCTCGAGGTGGCGGGAAATCAGGATCAGGTCCAGCGCCGGCTCGATGGTGGCTGGGTCGGCCAGCATGTAGGTGAGCAGTTCCCGGAAAATCTGGGACTTGAGCCCGTCGACGATGTCGTCCTGGGCCAGGACGGCTTCGGCCAGGGCGATGTCGCGGCGGACAAACGCATCGAGCGCATCGCGCAACATCGACTGCGCCAGCTCGCCCATGCGCGGGATGTCGATCAGCGGCTTGACCGGGGCGTGCCGCAGGTAGCGCTTGCCGGCCTCGGCGATGTTGACCGCCAGGTCGCCGACCCGTTCCAGGTCGGTGTTGATCTTGACGACGGCGACAATCACGCGCAGGTCGTTCGCCATCGGCTGGTGCAAGGCCAGCAGCTTGAAGCAGCGATCGTCGATCTCGATGTGCAGGTCGTTGATGGGCTGGTCGCCGGCGAGCACGGCGTCGAGCGCGGCGAGGTCGCGGTCCATCAGGCCGCGGACCGACTCGCGCACCCGTTCCTCGGCCAGGCCGCCCATGGCCAGCAGGCGCTGCTTGAGGGCATCGAGATCGTCCTGGAAGTGTCGAAACACGCGCTCCATCAGCCGCACCTGCCTGTGACGTAGTCCTCGGTGAGTTTCTCCGCCGGCGCCGTGAAGATCCGGTCGGTTCGGTCGTACTCGACCAGCCGGCCGAGCCAGAAAAAGGCCGTGAAGTCGGAGACCCGCGCGGCCTGCTGCATGTTATGCGTCACGATGACGATTGTGTACTGCTTTTTGAGCTCGTAGATCAGCTCTTCGATGCGCTGGGTCGCGATCGGGTCGAGCGCCGACGCCGGTTCGTCCATCAGCAGAATTTCGGGCCTGATGGCGAGCGCGCGCGCGATGCACAGCCGCTGCTGCTGGCCGCCCGACAGCGCCAGCGCCGAGTCGTGGAGGCGGTCCTTGACCTCGTCCCAGATGGCGGCCTGCCGCAGGCTCTCTTCGACGCGGTCGGCCAGCTCGGCCTTGGACTTGACCAGGCCGTTGATGCGCAGGCCGTAGGCCACGTTCTCGAAGATCGACTTCGGGAACGGGTTCGACTTCTGGAACACCATGCCGACCTTGCGGCGCAGGTGCACGACGTCAACGCCCGCGTCATAGATCGATTCGCCGTCGATCAGCACCGTGCCCTCGACGCGCGTCATCGGGATGATGTCGTTCATCCGGTTGAGCGTGCGCAGGAACGTGCTCTTGCCGCAGCCCGACGGCCCGATGAACGCCGTCACGAGGTTCGACCGGATCTCGATCGAAATGCCGTCGAGCGCGCGCTTCGGCCCGTAGTAGAAGTTCAGGCCCTCCACGCCGATCTTGACCGGTTGATCGAGGCTGCCGGCGCCCTGCCCGGGCCGGGCGGCCACCCCGGCCAGGCTGGCCGGCACGGCGCGATTGGTGGTGGCGTTCATATGCGCCCCCGGCGCTGTTGGCGGTCGCGCACGATAATGGCGATCGCGTTCATCGAGAGCAGCAGGACCATAAGCACCAGAATAGCAGCGGCGGCGTTCGCCTTGAACTCGGGTTGTGGCCGCGACACCCAGTTGAAGATCTGGATGGGCAGCACGGTGAACTTCGACCAGATCCCGTCGGGCGCGAACGGGATGTACGTGAGGGCGCCAATGGTGATGAGCGGGGCGGTTTCACCGATCGCGCGCGACAGCGCCAGGATCAGGCCGGTCAGCACGCCCGGCATGGCCATGGGCAGCACCTGGTTCCAGATGGTCTGCCACTTGGTGGCGCCGAGCGCGTAGGAGCCTTCGCGAATCGAGCTGGGCACCGTGCGCAGCGCCTCGCGGGTGGACATGATCACCACCGGCAGCGCCAGCAGCGCCAGGGTCGAGGCGCCCGCCAAGACGCTCTGGCCCATGCCCATGAGGCGGACGAACAGCCCGAGGCCGAGCAGGCCGTAGATAATCGACGGCACCGCCGCGAGGTTCGAGATGTTCAGTTCGATGAAGCGCGCCACCCGGCTGCGCGAGCCGTACTCTTCGAGATAGATCGCCGCGGCGACGCCGGCCGGCAACGCCATGGCACCGGTCAGCGCGATCACCCAGATGCTGCCCATCAGCGCGTGATAGACGCCCGCGTCCTCAGCGTTGCGCGACGCGATGCTGGTCAGGAACTGGAAGCTCAGGCGCCCGCCGCCGTCCGAGACGATGTTGAACACCAGCGCCGCCAGCGCCGCCAGCGCGACCAGCAACGCGCCGAGCGACACGAACTGGAAGATCACATCGGCGTGCTTCCTCATGCGTATTCCTCGCGGAACCGCTCGCGCAGCCAGGTGCTGATCAGGTTGAGCGAGAAGGTCATCAGGAACAGCAGCATGCCGACCGCGAAGATCGTCCGGTATTCAATCGTCCCCTGCGGCGTGTCGCCGAGCGACACCTGGACGATGTAGGCGGTCATGGTTTCGATCGGGACGAAGGGGTTGCCGGTGAGGCGCGGCTGCTGGCCGGCGGCAATGGCGACGATCATCGTCTCGCCTATGGCCCGCGACACCGCCAGGATGAAGGCGGCGGTGATGCCCGAGAAGGCGGCCGGGACGACCACCTTGAGGGCGGTCTGCATGCGCGTGGCGCCGAGGGCATAGGAGCCCTCGCGCAGGCCCTGCGGCACGGCGCGCATCGCATCCTCCGACAGCGACGAGACCAGCGGCAGGATCATCAGGCCCATGACCAGGCCCGGGCTGAGCGCGTTGAAGCCCGACAGGGTGGGAAAGATCTGCTGCAGCAGTGGCGTCACGAACGTGAGGGCAAAGTAGCCGTAGACGACCGTCGGCACGCCGGCCAGGATTTCGAGCACCGGCTTGATGACGCGCCGGAAGCCGCTTGGCGCGTACTCGCTGAGGTAGATGGCCGACAGCAGGCCCATGGGCAGCGCCACCACCATCGCGATGCTCGACACCAGCATGGTGCCGACGACCAGTGGCAGGACCCCGAATTTCTTACTCGAGAACAGCGGTGTCCACTCGGTGCCGGTCAGGAAGTCGATGAGCGGCACCTCGCGCAGAAACTCGAACGTTTCAATCGCGAGGACGGCGATGATGCCGCCGGTCGTGAGTACTGAGAGCGCTGCGCACAGGAACAGCACCCGCTCGATGATCCATTCGCCCTTCGGCAGGCTCAGGGCGCCCCGAGTTTTTCGAGAGGCGAGCGTCGGGGTGGACATGCGGCCGCGCTACTGCGCGCGTTCCTTGCTGAGCAGCTGATCGATGGTCACGCCCACGGTGTGCTGGCCCGAAAACGCCGAGCCGGTGATGCGCTTGGCGAACCGGTCGGTGACCAGGCCGTAGATCTCGGGGCCGAGGCCCACGTAGTTCACCTCACGGACCAGCTCTTCGGCATTCTGCATGTAGAACTCGATGAATCGCTGTACTTCGGGGCGGTCGGCGGCCTTCTTGGCGACGTAGATGAACACCGGCCGCGACAGCGGCTGGTACGTGCCGTCCTTGATGGTGACGGGCGACGCCAGGATCGGCCCGGCGCCGTTATCGGCCTTTTCATCGTCCACTGGTACCAGCTTCAGCCGCGCGGCGTTCTCTTCGTAGTATGCAAACGGCAGGAAGCCGAGCGCGAGTTCATCGCTGCTGACGCCCTGCACCAGCACGTTGTCGTCTTCGCTCGAGGTGAAGTCGCCGCGGCTGGCCTTGGCCGTGCCCATGATGGCTTCGGTGAAGTAATCGAAGGTGCCTGAATCGACGCCGGCGCCAAACAGGTGGATTTCACGGTCGGGCCACGAGGACCGGACCTGGTTCCACCGTTTGATTTTTCCCTGCGACTCTGGGGCAAAGAGTGTCTTCAGCTCGGCGACCGTGATCTTGTCCACCCAGCTTGCCGTCGGGTGCACCGCGATGGCAATGCCGTCGTACGCCACCGGCATCTCGATGAACTCGACGCCGGACTGACGGCAGGCCTCAACTTCACTGGCGCTGATCGGCCGCGAGGCGTTGGCAATGTCGATTTCGGCGCGGCAGAACTTCTTGAAGCCGCCACCGGTGCCGGAGATACCCACGGTCACGTTGATGCCCTGGTTGGCCTTCTGAAATTCCTCCGCGACGGCTTCGCCAATGGGAAAAACCGTGCTGGACCCGTCGAGCGTCACGAGCGCCGAGCCTCCGCCGCCGGAACCACCGCCACAGGCGGCCAGCGTAGCGATCAAAAGCACAACGGGCAGAATGCGACGAAACAGGGACAACAACATGGTCCATAGCGTACGCGTTGTGGGTTTCGCGGCAGTTTCTGGCGTGTTAAATCCGTGTTAACGGCCTGGGCACGCCGAATCGGACCGCTCGCTAAGGTCGAGGTCGCTGCGGTCGGCCGCCAGGAACGCCTGCTCGTCGATGGCCAGGTTGTCGCGCATGCGCTCGAGGATGCGATGCCGCAGGCCGGCTGCCTCGGCCGGCTCGCACCACGGGTCGATGGCGACATCGCCGGCCAGGGCCGCCACCATCGCCACCTGGGGCAGGCTTAGATCAGCCGCCGGCCGCCCGAAGTACCCGTGCGCGGCCGCCTCCAGGCCGCGCAAGCCCATGCCAAACTCCGCGCGCTCGGCCAGCGTGGCCAGAAGCTCGGCCTTCGTCCACGATCGCGCCAGCCAGATCGTGGTCACAAACCGCGCGTGACCCTCGCGGAAGCCGGGTTCCGCATGGCCTGCGGCGCGCACGTGTTCCCGGGAGAGGTGGACCACGGCACCAAACGCCGGCATGTGCCGGGTCCGGCAGGCAGCCTGGGCGTCGGCCTGCAGATCCGGATCGTCCGCGGTCTCCGCCTGGGCGATGCACACGAGCAGCTGAGCCAGGTTGAGGGGGCGGAAGGGATTGAGATCGGTCGCGGCGCCGCCTTCGGCGCGGGCCCACAGAGCCTCGCCGGCCAGCGGCGTGACGGTGCCGTTGGGGGCCGGGGCCGGCCACGGAGGCGCGAACCAGAGGCCGAGCGACAGGTAGCTGGCGAGCAACAGCGAGATCCCGACGCCGGCGCCGCCCAGGCCGATCAGGGTGCGCCGGGCGGTCGGAGTCACATAATCTTTATATCACAAAGTTATTTGCGAGACTTGGCGGCGCCGGGCGGCACGCTGCGCGGACGGCCGGTCGGCGCGAGCCGCTGCCGCGTCAACTCGGTCGCCACCGACTTCAGTCCCTTGCGGTAGGGGACCTTCTCAATCCGGATCTTGCGGTCGAGCACTTCTTCGAGCGCCTTGGCCTGCTTGTGCGCCGCCCACACTTCCAGCTCGGCGTCGCCGAGCGCCTGCACCTTGATGCGCAACTGGCCGAGCCGTTCGCGCATTTCGAGCCCGCGAATGACGCCGTGGCGGCTGCGGTCCAGCGTTTCGGCCAGGCGCAAGAACGCCGACAGCACCTCGACCGCGCGGCGCTGGCCCTTGTTCAGGTCCTGCTGGCCGATGTGGTGGTCCTTGGGCGTGGCGCGGCGGTGATAGCGCGTCACCAGCGCGATGATGTCGATCTCGTCCGGTTCGAAGCCCCGCAGGTCGCCGTTCTTGATCAGGTAGTACGAGTGGCGATGGTGCTTCTCGTAGCTGATGTGGTTGCCGATGTCGTGCAGGAAGCCGGCATACTCCAGCCACTCCCGCTCCCGGTCGCCCAGCCCATGAATGCGCTTGGTCAGGTCGAACATCGTCAGCGCCAGCGCCGCCACCTGGCGCGAGTGTTCGCCTTCCCAGCTGCAGCGTTCCGCCAGCTCGATCACCGACCGGCGCCGCACGTCCGGGTACCGATCGATGCGGGTGATGTGCTTGCGATGGCCGTGGATGTAATCGAGCAGCACGCCTTCGCGCAGCGCGAGGTCGCAGAGCGTGATCTCCTCGGCGCCGAGCCGCCGCAGGATGGTGTCGAGCAGGATTGCCCCGGCCACCATCAGGTCGGCGCGTCGCGGGTCGAGGCCGGGGAGGTGCATCCGCTCTTCGAGGTCCATGTCGATCGCGGACTTGCGCAGCTTGCGCAGGCTCTTGGCGGGCACACGCAGGTTGCGAATCTCGGTGGGCACGGCGCCGCGATCGATGGCGGTCGCGACCGTACCGAGCGACAGGATGGTGCCGGAGGTGCCGATGACGCGGTCGTAACCCGCTTCAACGATGGTCTCGAGATAGCGGTCGGCCTGCTCGCTGATGAACTCGACCATCTTGCGTTCGTCGCGGCTGGAGATGGGGTCGGAGTCCACGTAGCGCTCTGTCAGCCGGATCACGCCCATCTTGAAGCTGCGCGCGAACTCGATTTCGCGGCCGCTGCCGCGCGTGATCTCCACGCTGCCGCCGCCGATGTCGATCACCACCGCCGGCTTCGGCGTGTCGACGCCGTAGACCGCGGCCAGGTGGATCAACCGGGCCTCTTCGGTGCCCGTAATCAACCGCGCGCGAATGCCGGTCTTGCGCTCGATGGCCTTGAGGAACGCGCCGCCGTTTTCGGCCTCGCGCGTCGCGCTGGTCGCCACGGCGAGAATCTCGTCCACCTGGTGGGAGGTCGCCAGCCGCTGGAACTTCGACAGCGCCTGCAGCGCGGCGTTCATCGATTCCGGCGTCATCTTCTTGCCGTCCAGGCCGCCGGCGCCCAGCCGGACCATTTCCTTCTCGCGGTCCACGACCTCGAACGAGAAATCCGGCCGTACGCGCACCACGATCATGTGGACCGAGTTGGTACCGATATCGATGGCGGCTAGTCGCATATAGGGACTGGGCTTGCCCTGAGCGAGGGATTCGGGCGGAACGGCCCGAATCCCGAGTCGAAGGGTATAATCGGCGCTGATCCTAGCATGGCGCCCTCCGCCCTCTCCGTCGCGATTCTCCGCCAGCGCCTGATCTCGCTGCTGGCGGCGATGCCGGCTGCGCAGTCGGGCGACGAGACCTCGGTGCACCAGGCGCGCGTCGCCTCCCGCCGGCTGCGCGGCGCCCTGCCCATGCTGGGCGCGAGCGCCGACGCCGATGCACTCGACCGCGTCCATCGCCGCGTCCGCCGCATTACCCGGGCCCTTGGCCCGGTGCGCGAGTTGGACGTGTCGTTGCAGCTGCTGACCGAACTGGAAGGCCGCGGCGTGGCCCCGGCGGCGGCGATTGGCCGCGTGCGCGAGGCGGTGACCGCCGAACGGCTGAAGCGCCGCCGCGACATGCTCGACGAGATCACGCCGTCGCGCCTCGACAAGCTGCGCAAGCGCCTGGTCGATGTCGCGGCGCCGGAAACGCGATCAGGGGTGCCGGGCGATGCCGTCGCCCACGCCTTGGCCCAGGCCGGCAAGCGCGCCCGCCGGTTGCGCGCCGCGATCATCCGCGCCGGCGGCATCTACCTCGCCGAACGGCTGCATCGGGTCCGGATCGAGGCCAAAAAGCTGCGCTACGCGCTCGAGATCCAGCGCGAGCTGGCGCGCTCGCGATCGCGACTGCACCTCAACCGCCTGAAGACCCAACAGGACCTGTTGGGCCGCATGCACGACCTCGAGATCCTGATCGAGAGCACGCGCACCGTCCAGGCATCGCTGCCGGCCCGCAACCGCCGCAGCATGGCCGAACTGGATGCGCTGATCCGCGTGCTCGAGGACGAGTGCCGCGAGGGGCACGCCGCCTACATGCACGCCAGGCCGTCGCTGTTGAAACTGTGCGAGTCGGTCGTCGACTCCGCCGGGCAATTTCGCGCGACGGCGGCCTGAACCGGAACATCCATGGCCGCCACCATTGAGCTGTACCTCGTCCGCCACGGCCTGGCCGCCGAGCGTGGACCGAAGTACCCCGACGATACCCTGCGGCCGCTGACCCCTGAGGGCGTCAGGAAATTCGCGTCTTCGGTGCCGGGCTTGCTCGAACTGGATGTCGTGATCGATTTTGTGCTGACCAGCCCGCTGGTCCGCGCGCGCGACACCGCCACCCTGCTGGCTGCGGGACTGAAGCCGAAGCCGGCCATTGCCGAAGTGGCGGCACTGGCTCCGGGCGGGCGGCACCAGGCGATCCTCGAGGCGATTAAGACCCACGCGGCGAAGCGACATCGCCGCCTCGCCCTGGTCGGGCACGAGCCGGATCTCGGCGAACTGGCGGCCCGCCTCCTGGGCGCCCGCGGCATCATCCAGTTCAAGAAGGGCGCCGTGTGCGCCATCGACCTGGACGGCGCGACGCCAGGAGGGCCCGGCACGTTGCGCTGGCACCTCACGCCGCGGACCCTCCGCGCCCTCGCTCGCTAACCCCCGTCAGGACTCTGTGCCTAATCGGTGGAATCTGTGGCTGTGAAGGCGACTCGGTGGAATCTGTGGCCATGAAGGCGACCGTCGTCGTCAACCCAATCGCGGGCCCTGGCCGGTCGCGCACGCTGGACGCTTGCGCTGCGCTCGCCCGCGAGTCGCTCGGCCGCGCGGGATTCGAAGTTGACGTCCACATCACCACCGGTCCGGACGATGCGCAGCGGTTTGCCGCGGCGGCGGTCAGTGCCGGCCACACTCTGGTGGCGGCGTGGGGTGGCGACGGCACGGTCAATGGTGTCGGTGCCGGCCTGGCAGGCTCACCGGTCGCGATGGCGATCATCCCCGGTGGATCGGGCAACGGATTGGCGCGGGACCTCGGCGTGCCACTCGATGCGGCTGCGGCCTTCGAGGTGGCAGCCACGGGCACGACTCGCTCGATCGATGCGGGCGAGCTGGACGGCTCGCTGTTCTTCAACGTCGCCGGTATTGGGCTGGATGCCAGCATCGCCAATCGCATGGCCCTGCCGGGTGCTCGCCGGGGCCTGCTGGGGTATGTGGTCGCCACGATGAGCGAACTGCCAGCCTATCGGGCACGCGACTACGCGATCACGTTTCCGGAGAGCGAGGCCGCGCCGATGGCGTCGCCCGCGTTGTTCGTGGCGCTTGCCAACTCGCGGCAGTACGGCAACGGCGCGCAGATTGCTCCACACGCGCTTCTCGACGACGGTCAGATCGACGTCGTCTTGGTGAGGCCGCTTTCACTGATCGGGATGGCGTCGCGCATCCCCGCGTTTTTCAACGGCACCTTGAAAGCCGACGAGAGCGTGTTGATGCGCACGGCCGCGCAGGCGGCCATTTCGTCGGACAGCGACATCTGGTTTCACGTGGACGGAGAACCGCGCCGCGGGTCGAAAACGATCCAGTTACGCACCCGTCCGCGAACGCTGGTCGTGCGAGTTAAGTCCTGATGGCTCAGCGAGTTATCTCATTTGACCGAGGACTTGTCGCGAAGAATTTACACCAGCGCAGCGTCCGTTCGAGCCACCATCGAGGAGTAATGGACGCCTTCACCAAGAAACTGCAGTTTCTCGATCACACGCGCCACTACTCGATTTCGGTGACTGATGAGGGCTGGGTCGTGAAAGAGGAACGCGATAGCGAGGTGGTGCGCCAGGCGCACTATCAGGACTGGCACCGCGTCGAACGCGCCAAGCGTTCGATCGCGAGCGAGCTGGACGAGCTTCGCACCAAGGGCTGGGTCGAAGTCGCCGCTACTTCTCAGACTCAATAAACCGGTAGCCCAGCCCGACCACGGTTTCGATCTGCTTGCCGGCGGCGCCCAGCTTGCCGCGCAGGCGGCCGACGTGGACGTCCACCGAACGCGTTTCGATCATCCGATCGTAGCCCCACACTCGTTCCAGCAGGCGATCTCGCGACAGCACGCGGTTCTTGTTCTCGACCAGGTGGCGCAGCAGTTCGAACTCGCGCCGCGTCAACCGCACCGACACGCCATCCACGGCAATGGATACCGCATCAAAGTCGGCCACCAGGTGCTCGCCGCGGTAGATCGGCGGCGGACCGGCCTCTTCGGGACGGCCGCGGCGTAATACCGCACGCACGCGGGCTGAGAGTTCGCGGGGACTAAAGGGCTTGGTGACGTAGTCGTCGGCACCCGCGTCGAGGCCGACCACGCGGTCGCTCTCGCTGCTGCGCGCCGTCAGCATGATGATCGGGGTCTTGGCGGTGCCCGGCCGCGTCCGCAGCAGGCGGCAGACTTCGAGGCCTCCCAGTACCGGCAGGTTGAGGTCGAGGATGATCAGGTCGACTTGCTGCTCGCTGGCCAGCTTGAGCGCCTGGTCGCCGCTGGCGGCGATCTCGACAATGGTATCGCCGCTGCGCTCGAGGGTGTGCTTGATCAGGCCCGAGATGTCCTTTTCATCCTCCACGACCAGGACGCGCGTCTTGGGATTGCCCCCGGGACTGCCCGAGACTCTGGGGCGTGGCGAAGACGAGGGTTGATCGGCACGTACCAAGCTGTTCTGTTGCATCCGGCGTTCCTTTGCCTGCATGAGGACACTCCCACAGTAGTCAGTGCAGGTTTCCGGCCGGTGACGGGGGCGTTAATTCTGGGTAACGGTTGGGGCTCGCGCCTTCCACCTTCGCCAAGGCTACGGCGGGACAAGTCGGCGCTCGTGGGGCTCGGCGGCTGCGCCGCCATCGTAGGGCTCGGCGCTTCGCGTCTTCGTGGGGATTAACCGGTCCGTCACGCGTCCGTGATCGTCCCGTCACGGCGGTCCCGTAACCTGTGCCTCCAGAGTGACCATCAGCGTCATCGTCTGCGCCTATAACGAAGAGCACTACCTTGCGCCGTGCCTGCAGTCGCTGCTATCGCAGAGCCGGCCCCCCGACGACATCATCGTGATCGACAACGCGAGCTCCGATCGCACGGGCGCCGTCGCCCGCGCCATTGCCAGCGTGCGCGTGGTTGACGAACCTCGCGAGGGCCTGGTGATCGCGCGCGAGCGCGGCCGGCAGGAGGCGACCGGCGATGTGCTGGTCTATGTCGATGCCGATTGCCGGGCGCCGCACAGGTGGCTCGAGCGCATCGAGCGCCGATTCCGCGGCGATGCCAGCCTGATCGCGCTGTCGGGGAACTACCGATTCTACGATTGGGACTGGTGGGGCCGTGCGCTGTTGCGGGCGTACGACTTCACGTTGGGCCCGGCCACGCACATTCTCGTCAAGTACGTGCTGCGAATTGGCGTGGTGTTCTACGGCGGCAACTTCGCAGTGCGTCGCGAGGCGCTTGAACTCATCGGCGGCTTCGACACCTCGATCGAGTTCCACGGCGAAGACACCAACCTGGGCCGCCGCTTGTCGCGCGTCGGGCGCGTGGAACTGCGCTACGACTGCTTCCTCTATACCTCGGCAAGACGCTACAACGCGATGGGGAAGGGCGCGGTGTTCCGGTTGTATGTGCGCAACTTCGTGTCAGAACTGCTTCATCACCGCCCCAAGGATACGGTGCATCTGGATGTGCGCCCCTAAATGTTGCGTATTGGAGATGTGATCGCCACGGTTTTGCCATTTGCCCTTGCGACACTGCGTGAAGCAATGGGAGGTGAGCGGTGAGGCTTGATACACATGTCCACACATTTCACTCAGGCGACGCCACGGTGTTCCCCTTTAATCACTTCATGCGCGAGTGTTACAACACGCCCCAGGGCGTGTATGACACCGCGAAACGGCGCGGCATGGATCTGGTCACGGTCACCGACCACGACCAGGTCAGCGGCGCCCTCGACATTGCTCACCAGCCGGATGTGCTGGTGGGCTGTGAGGTCACGGCAGAGTTCACGGATGTGGACCTGTGCGTGCACCTCAACGTTCTCGACATCACGCCGGCCCAGCACGACGAGATCCAGCGTCTGCGGCAGGACGTGCGCCAGTTGATGCCGTACCTCGGTCGCGAAGGCATCTACACCTCACTCAACCACGTGGCCTCCGGCATCAACGGGCCGCTGACCGCCGCCCACCTCGCGGCCGTCCTGCCGTGGGTCGACGGGCTCGAGGTGATCAACGGCACGCGGTTGCCGTCGCAGAATCGCACCGCGATGTGCCTGGCCCGCGCCACCGGCAAGCATCTGCTTGGTGGTGGCGACTCGCACACCGCAGAGCCCGCCGAAGCTTCGCGAGTGGCGGGCGTGCTCGCCGCGTAGGCGTCGGCGGGGGCCGCGCCCTTCGGGCGCGGTGGGGCTCGTGGCTGCGCCACTCGTCGGGCTCGGCGCTGCGCGCCATCGTAGGGCTCGCGGCTTCGCCGCTCGTAGGGGAGTACCTCTTAGCGAACAGAGCCACCCCCACAAGGCGCGGAGCGTCAAGCCCCAGGACGCGAGCGGAGCGAGCGACCCCGACGAGCGCCGGAGGCGCGAGCCCTACGCGCGCTGAAAGCGCGCGCCTACCAGAATCCCAGCCACTTCCACCACGCGGCGCCCGCCGTCAGCCAGATCACGATGTTGGCGACCGACGTGAAGAAGCCTACCTTCCACCAGTCGCCGCGCGACACGTAGCCCACCCCAAACAGGATCGGGCCCGTCGTCGTACCGTAGTGGGTGAGGCCGGCGGTGAGGTTGGCCGTGCACAGCAGGCTGTAGACCGCCAATTGCGGCGGGACGCCAATGCCGATCATCACTGCGACAAACGGCGGGAACATGGCCAGCAGGTGGGCCGTGATGCTGGCGAAGAAGTAGTGCGCGTAGAAGTAGATGATCAGGATCCCGATGAACACGACCACCCACGGGATGCCGGCGAAGAGGCCCGCGACGTTCTCGGCCAGCACGCGCGTCGAGCCGGTCCGGTTCAGCAGGTCGCCCATTTGCAACATGCCGCCGTACCAGACGAACACGTCCCAGGCGGCGCGCTCGCTCGCGGCCGCGTGCCACGTGAGCGTGCCCGTCGCCAGCAGCACGCCAATGCCCACCATGGCCACGAACGTGACGTCCAGCCGATGCCACGCCGAGGTGATCCACATCAGCCCGACGCCGACGAACACGAGCAGCGTGACCCACTCGTCGCGGCTGAGGGGGCCCATCTTCTTGAGCTCGCCGGCGGCAAAGATTGGCGCTTCGGGCGTGGTGGTGACCTCGGGCTTGAGCAGCCGATAGGCAATCCACGGCACGACCGCGCACGACAGCAGGCCGGGCACGATGGCCGCCACGAACCAGCTGACCCACGTCACCTCGACGTTGACGAGCTTCAGCGCCAGGTCGGCGCCGAGCAGGTTGCTGGCCTGCCCGGTGAGGAACATCGCGCACGCGACCGCGGAGCCTTGGTACATCGCGGCGATCAGGAAGCCGCCCAGGCGCTTGCCGGTGGGGCCGGGACGCGAATCAAACAACTCCGCGATGCTGCGGGCGATCGGCAGGATCATGCCGGCGCTGCGCGCCGTGATCGACGGCACGCCCGAGGCGAGCGTGACGTCGGTCATCTGCAGCGCGTAGGCCACGCCGAGCGAGGTGCGGCCGACCGCGCGGACGAACAACAGGGCAATGCGACGGGCGAGGCCGCAGTCGAGCATCACCTTGGCGATCAGCATGGCGATGATCACCAGCCACACCGACGGCTGCGCGAACCCGCCCAGCACGTCGCGCATGGGGATGCCGTTGGCAGCCATGGCGGTGAGGCCCATCAACACGAGGGCCGACGCCGGTAAGGGTTCGGTGACCATGCCGGCGATCACGGTGATGAAGATCGCAGTTTGCCGCCA
Source organism: Acidobacteriota bacterium (assembly GCA_030697165.1). Taxonomy (NCBI): domain Bacteria; kingdom Pseudomonadati; phylum Acidobacteriota; species Acidobacteriota bacterium. Next base: position 140,589 of record JAUYQQ010000019.1, on the reverse strand, counting down.
GCCTTGCGGCGTGATGGTCTCCGGCGGAGGAATCAAGTGGCCGAGAACGAAGTAGAGCAGGACCAGCGCGGCCAAACCGCGAGTGCGCGACATTTGCGCTGAATTCTACTCGGACTCGAGCCGCTCCTAGAGAATTCCGCGCTCCCAAGGGCCGGTGATGGCCAGCGTGAGCCCCGGAGTTTGGATGTTGAGAAACAGCCAACGGCCATCGGGGCTGAAGGTGGCGCCGGCAAACTCGCGATTGCGGAAATCGCCGGCGAAGCCATTGCGCTCGCCGTTCAGCACCATGTTGTTGCGGGCGAACCGGACGATCTTTCCGTCACGGGTCAGGCCATGCACGCACGGATTGGCGGTGCCGTCCTCGCACAACACCAGTCCGCCGCGCGGGCTGACGACCAGGTTGTCGGGCATGTTGAGCACTTCGGCGCCCGGCGACTCGTAGATCAAGCGGATGGCCTGGTTGCGAATGTCCAGCTCCCACACTTGGCCCATCTTTGCGTTGCCGCCGTCGGTGCTGGTGACGAACACGCGGCCATCACTGAACCACGCGCCCTCGAGCCGGCCGAAAATGGCGCCACCCTTTTCAAAGCCCTGCGCGAACACGCCCCCGCCATTGCGGGCGGCCGTGTCGGCGTGCGCCTTGTCGGGCTGATCGATGTCCACCCAGTGAATGCCGAGGGAGACCCCAGCGCGCTGGTTAAGGCGCAGGTCGGCGCGCGGGCGGCCATCGAGGGCCAGCATCTGCAACTTTCCGCCGTCGGCAAGCCGCCTTGGCGACCGCGGCGTGAACCGATAGAGCCCCGATCGGCGCTGGTCCTCAGTTTCGTAAATGATGCCGGACTCTGGATCCACCGCGACGGCTTCATGCACGAAGCGTCCCATCGCCACCAGCGGTTCCATGGTCGGCCGGCCGTCGACCGGGACGTCGAACACATAACCGTGCTTGAACTGGAGGGCCGGGTTGTCCTCGGGGCCAAGCGTCGTCTCTTCGCACGTGAGCCAGCTGTTCCAGGGCGTCATGCCGCCGGCGCAGTTGCGAAGCGTGCCGGCGAGGCTGGTGCGCGCGCTCGTCATCAGTCCCGTGGCTGGGTCGAACGTGATGTTGGTCGTGCCGCCGCCTGCCTGTGCGTCGTAGGCAATGGCTGGATCGAACGCGATGCCGGGCGACAGCTCGTGGTTGCGGATCAAGACGACGGTGCCGTTGGCCCCTGGGAAGGCCGCCATCCCGTCGTGACCGCCGGGCGTCCGCACGCCGGAGTCCAGGGGATCGCCGGTCCAGCCAAACGATCGATAGCGGAAGCCCTCGGGAAGCTGCAGCATCGGCACGCCGGTCGTTTCGTCGGTGACCGGCCGCAAGGGACCGTAGCCTGGGTCATCGGCCACCAACCGGCCCACGCCGGACTGCTGCACGAGCGCTTCGAGCGGCGCGGTCACGGCGGCGCCGCCGAGCAGCGCAGCCTTATAAAGAAACTCTCGACGGGGGGTGGTCATGGTCTGTCCAGCTTAGCGGTCTTACGTTACAGCGTAGTGACGCTATCACTGACGGACCGGCAGCAGCGCGGCGAACTCCTCGTACTGATCGGTGGCGACGAAGTCCACGCCGGCTGCGATCGCGGCCTGCCAGCGCGGCCGTACCGCCGCGACCGAGCCGAAATTGTAGCTGTTCGTCCAACCCTGGTTGGCTGCCGCATCGTGGCCGTTGAGGGTGTAGAAGCGAACCCACAGGCCCAGTTCGTGCGCACGCCCCACGATGGCGGCCAGCCGCGCGGCATCCTCCGTGCTCCACGGGCCGGCGCCGGCCTGGCCGCCGCGCTCGACGACGTTCCAGGCGAAGTTGGTCCAGCGGCGGTAGTTGGTCGCCGGCCACGGCACGAGCGATGCGGGCGGGGCAGTGGCCAGCCGTTCTGCGCGGGCCTCGGGATCATCCGGCAGGGCCAACCCATGACCCGGCGTGGTGCCGAAGATCAGCAACCGCTCGCCGGCCGGAACGCGCGTCGAAAACGCCGCCTCCTGGCCGTCGCCGTTCTCGGTCAGCACCAGCAGCGGCCCCCGCGACAGGGGCATGACGCGGCTCCCATCGGCTACCCGCTCCGCCGTCGTCAACCACGCGCGATGACGCGCGAGCAAAGTCCACACGGCCTGGTGAAGTTCGGGTTCATGCGACTTGAAATCGAGGTGGAGGACCACGAGCGGCCACCGGTCGCGCTGATTGTCGGCGAGCGCGCGCTCCATCAAGGGCCGGATGCGCGCGAAGAAGTGCTGCTCGAGGGACGGTTCAGAACCGGTGAGGTCGGTGTCGTGCGACACCACCGGCTGCCCGGGGCGGCCGCCGGCCGCGGGCGCCCACGCGAGGTCCTGTTCAATCGCCAACGGAGAGGCGCCGGTCGCGAGCGCGCGGTCGAGGCGATCCTGCCACTGGCCTTTTTCCGGATAACAATTGTGGGCATGCAGCAGGGTGCGGCCGCCGAAGGCCGCGCCGGCCGGCGCGGGTTGCTCGCCGGCGCCGAACAACGCGGAGATTGCGACCGCGCACGCCATCACCCTGATTAACAAGATCGCCATGACCTGGTCTTGTACCACTGGTAGGTAACCGCGAGCCCTTCCAGTGGCCCCCTACGGCCAGCCGTTGGCCTGGACCAGCGCCCGCACTCTCCGGTCGATGTCGTCGACGATGTTGCGCACGATCGCGGGTGGTTGGCCCTTGGGATCGGGGAGCGGCCAATCGTCTCTTCGCGTCCCCGGAACCACGGGACACTCGTCACCGCAACCCATCGTGATGAGCCATTGCGCCTGTGCGGCGAGTGTCTCGGTGAACTTCTGCGGCTGCTCGGCCGACAGGTCAATGCCCATCTCGCCCATCACCGCCACCACTTCCGGATGGACGCGATCGGCCGGCTGCGTGCCGGCGGAAATCGCGCGAGCCTTGACCGGATCGGCGGCGCGGTTGAACAGGGCCGCCGCGATCTGCGACCGGCCGGCGTTGTGCACGCACGCGAACAGGACGGTGATCACGAGGCCTTGCGCGCCACCTGCAGGCGCCGCTCGTCGGTCACGCTGGCGGCGGTATGCGACAGGGCATGCAGCGCCGCATCGACCACGGCAGCCACGACCGGGTTGTCGATCGGCGTCAGCCGATAGTGCATCCAGGTGCCATCACGCCTGGCATCGACCAGGCCGGCCTTGCGCAGGTAGGCGAGGTGGCGCGACGCGGTGGGCTGCGGCACGTCAAGGCTGGCGTGGATGTCGCACACGCAGACCTCGCCGTCGCGCAGCAGCGCGAGAATGCGCAGGCGGGTCGAGTCCGCCAGCGCTGCATAGACGCCGGTCAAGGCCTCGAGATCCTTCACTTTCGGCGCCGGTTTGGCCGAGCAGCAGGGGGCTGACATATTCGTGTTGACAAATATATCATCGATCCATATATTCGCTAAACCGAATATGACGGGACGACAATTCTTGACGGGGCGGCACTTCTTGACGGGAGGGAACCTCTTGTCGGGATCAGAACCTGACTTCTCCCGACAAGCATTGTCCTCCCGACAAGGATTGTCCTCCCGACACGTAACCCCTTCCCGCCAGGTGCGGCGAAAGCGAGCGAAGAGATGAACGCGAGTCCGCAACTACCAGTCGCAATTGTCGGCGCAGGCCCGGTGGGCCTCACGGCGGCGGCGCACCTGCTGTCCCGGCGCCAGCCCTTCATCGTGCTCGAAGCCGGTGGGGAAGTGGGCGCCGCCATTCGCGAGTGGGGCCACGTGGCGATGTTTTCGCCGTGGCGCTACACCGCCGACCGGGAGGCGCGACGCCTCCTTGAAGCCACCGGGTGGCAGGCGCCGCCAGACGAGGCCCTGCCGACCGGTAACGAACTGGTGGACCGCTACGTGGCGCCGCTCGGGCGTCATCCGGCGATTGCGCCGCATGTGCGGCTGAACGCGCGGGTCACGGCCATCGGCCGCAAAGACTTCGACAAGGTCCGCACGAAGGGCCGCGACGAGCAACCGTTCGAGGTGCATCTCGAATCGGGCGAGGTGATCGAAGCCCGCGCGGTGATTGACGCCAGCGGGACCTGGCGCCATCCCAACCCGGCCGGGTCGAGCGGCCTGGCGGTGCCTGGGGAGCGTGACAACGCCGATCGCATTGCCTACGGCATTCCCGATGTTGCCGGCGCCGCCCGAGCCCGCTATGCGGGCAAGAAGGTAATGGTTGTCGGCAGCGGACACTCGGCGTTCAACGTCGTGCTCGACTTGCTGACGCTCGCGGCACAGGCGCCGGGGACTGACGTGACCTGGGTGATGCGGCGCGAGAACCTGGAGACGGTGTGGGGCGGCGGGGCGGCAGATCAACTCGAGGCGCGCGGAGCGCTCGGTGCGCGCGCGAAGCGAGCCGTCGAAGCCGGGCAATTGACGGTGCTCAGTCCGTATCGCATTCGTGCCATTGCCCGCACTGGTGGCGGACTGGCGATCACGGGCGCGCGTCGCGGGGTCGAGTTCACGGTCCATGCCGACGAGATGATCGTGTGCACGGGCTTCCGGCCGGACCTGGCCATGCTGAGCGAAGTCCGGATCGGCATGGATCCCTGGCTCGAATGCACGTCGGCGCTCGGGCCGCTGATCGATCCGAACGAGCACAGTTGTGGCAGCGTCCGCCCGCACGGCGCGACCGAACTGGCGCATCCCGAGAGGGATTTCTTCGTCATCGGGATGAAGAGCTACGGCCGTGCACCGACGTTCCTGCTGGCGACCGGCTTCGAGCAGGCCCGATCGGTCGTCGCTCAACTTTCGGGCGACTTCGCGGCGGCTGCTCGCGTCGAGCTCGAGCTGCCGGAAACCGGTGTGTGCAACACCACCCTCGCCGACGGCGCGGCGGGCTGCTGCGACGGGCCGGCCCCGGCCGAAGTGGACGCCTGCTGCGTGAAGGACGCCGACGCGAAGATGGCGGGTCTGAGCGGGTGTGGCTGCGGCACACAGCCGGAGCCGCCGGAGTTGCTGCAGATCGGCGCGCTCGCCCGCACATGACCCGCCGCGAGGTCTGGGCCACCGGCCTCGGCCAGTGCGTGAGCTGGGGCGTGTTGTATTACGCCTTTGGCGTCCTGGTCGTCCCAGTCGAGCGCGAACTTGGCGTCGCGCGCTGGGTGGTGGTCGGTGCGTTCTCGGTGGCGCTGTTGGTGTCGGCGGTGGCGTCACCGCCGGTCGGCAGGCTCGTCGATCGCGGGCAGGGTCCGTTCGTGGTGCAGGCCGGTGGCCTCGCCGCGGCGGCCCTGCTCGCGGTGTGGGCGCTCGTGCCGAACGTCGTGCTTTCGTACCTGATCTGGGCCGCGCTCGGCGTCTGCATGGCCGCCGTGCTCTACGAGCCCATCTTCGGTATGGTCGGCAAAGCCGTGGCCGACGCCGGCGATCGCCTGCGCGCCATCGCCACGATCACCGTCTTCGGCGGCCTCGCCAGCACGGTGTTCCTGCCCCTGACTGGCGCACTGGTCGATGGCCTGGGCTGGCGTCCGGCGGTCGGCATCCTGGCCGCACTGCTCGCAATCGCGACCGTCGCGGTCCACCGTTTGGTGTTCGCAGGCAACGCACCCTCCCGACCAGTGGCACCCTCCCGACAGAGCTTGCCCTCCCGACAGGATGTGCCTTCCCGTCCCACCTTCGCGCTGCGCGCTACGGCGGGCAAGCAGGCAGCACTGATCGCGATCTTCACCGTCTCGAGTTTCGCCGGGGCCGCCCTCGCGACCAACCTGGTTCCGGCCTTGGTGGATCGCGGGCTGCTGCCGAGGGCGGCGGCAGCGCTCGGCGGCGTCTTCGGCATCATGCAACTGCCTGGCCGGCTTCTGTTTGCCCGACGCACCGGCGCCATCAGCCCACGGGCATTGCTGGCCACGAGCGTTGGCTTGCAGGTCGCAGGGCTGTTGGTCCTCGCGGCGTCAGACTCGTTCGCGCCCATTGCCGGCGGTGTGGCGCTGTTTGCGTGTGGTTCGGGATTGGCGACCGTCGCGAGGCCGTACCTCGTGCTGGTGTTCTATGGCCAGGACCGCGCCGGTGAGATGAACGGCGTGTTCGCCCGTCCGCAACAACTGGCACGCGCGGCCGGGCCGGTGGCGGCGGCGGCGCTGGCCGGCGTTACGGGTTACGGCGTGGTATTCGGGATTCTCGCGGCCTTGATGGTGGCCGTGCTGGTGGCGTTGTCCGGGAGATGGCGCCGAAAATAGAATCGGGAGGCAATCCCGACAAGGATTGCCCCCCGACAAGCGGTGCCCTCCCGACGAGAGGTGTCCTCCCGTCGGTATTACTTGTTACTTGACGATCACGCCGCACGCGATCCGGTCGCCGGCCGCGCCGCCCGGATCCGACTTCATGTCGTCGGCCGCGGCGTGAATCATCAGCGCCGTGCCGCCGTTGGCGTAAATCGAATTGGCGCCATCAGCCATCGTCACGGCCTTGTTGGAGATGGTGGCCTTGGCCGTGCCGTTCGCCGCCACGGTGAAGTTCATCATGTCGCCGGCGTGCGGGCCGTCGGGGCTCTGCAAGCCGTGCTTCTTGCCGGCCGGGTTGAAATGCGGTCCGGCGCTCAGGAAGGCCGGCCCTTCGCACTTGGGAATCTGGTGGATGTGAATGGCGTGCTCGCCGGGCGTCAGGCCCTTCACGTCGAGTTCGATCGAGATGCCGCCGTCCTTGGCGGCTGAAATCATGGCCATGCCGACCGCCGCGCCCTTGGCGTCCTTGAGGTCGACGTGCTTCATGCCTTGCGCCGACAGGCCCAACGTCATGAGTGATGCGATTGCAAGTGCTGAAAGTGTCCGGGTCATTAGTGATCCTCGAGAAACGTGTTCGCCGTAGTTCGCGGGGGCCGGCACCGGGCCGGTCACGCCCCCGTCCATAATCGCACACTCGCCGCCAGCCAGCCCGGCCGGGGCCCGTTTGCGCCGCCCTGCCGGCGATCGTTTAACCCGGTTGTAACACACCCGTCATTCGCGATTCATGCCCCCTGTCTAACCTGAGCAGGTTGCCGCCAGGCCCATCGACGGTCCTGTGTGGCGAGTCTTCCCGAGTCCATGTTGAGGGGTGTATGAATCGAAATGTAGGCGCGGCGGCCCTAATCGGCCTGTTGCTGTCCAGCCCGGTCGCTCTCGCGGCCGCCGAACAGGCGTCCCAGGCCACGACGGCCCGCAAAGTGCGCGTGACGGGTATCGTCAAGGACGAATCCAACAACATCACGTTACCGGGCATTCCGGTTGAAGTGGCGGGTGCCGCGACGGTCTATACCGACGTGGACGGCCGCTTCCTGTTCGAGTTGCCTCCGGGCACCCACGAGATCAAGGTCGCGATGGAGGGTTACGACACCCAGGTGATCAAGGTCGTGGTGCCGGCCGGCGCGCGCGTGATCGACGCCAACGTCGCCCTGCAGATGAGCCGGTTCGCCGAAACCGTGACCGTCACGGCCGACGCGTTCCTCGGCGCGGTGACCTCGTCGGCCGAAGCGCAGATGGTTGAGCGCAAGGCGGCGCCGGTCATCACCGACAACCTGGGCTCGCAGGAAATGAAGAAGAACGCCGACTCCGACGCGGCCGCGGCGATGTCGCGCGTCACCGGGCTGTCGGTGGTTGACAACCAGTATGTGTTCGTCCGCGGCCTGGGCGAGCGCTACAGCAACACCACGCTCTCGGGTTCGACGCTGCCGACGACCGAACCCGACAAGAAGGTCGTGCCGCTGGACCTGTTCCCGGCCGGCCTGCTCGACAGCGTGCAGGTCAGCAAGTCGTACTCGCCGGATCGCTCGGCCGAGTTCGCCGGCGGCCTGGTGCAGATCAACCCCCTCAAGTTCCCGAGCCGCGCCGTGATGTCGTTTTCGTATGGCCTGAGTGGCTACTCGACCGCGACCGGCAAGTCGATTCCGCTGAGCCCGCTCAACGGGCGTGACTTCCTCGGTTTCGACAACGGGCTGCGGGCGCTGCCGGGCGGCATTCCCGGCAACAAAGTGGTCCGGCGCGGCATCTACACCCCTGACGTCGGCTACACGCCGGAACAGATTACCGAGTACGGCCGGCAGCTGGGGAATACGTGGAGCCCCACGGCGGCGGATGGCGCGCCCGGCCAGAACTGGGGCGCGGTGTTCGGCAATCGCTTCGGCAAGGTCGGCGTGGTGACCAGCTTCACGCAGTCGTACAAGGAGCAGTACGTCGAGGAACAGCGCGCGTTCTACCGTATTGGCGACGACGACGAGCTCGAGGCGGTCAGTGACTACGACATGAAGTACGGCACCCAGCGCGCACAGATTGGTGCGGTGGCCAACTTCGCGTACCAGATGAACTCCAACAACCGGATCTCGTTGGAGAACTTCTACAGCCACAGCGGCAAGGACGAGGGCCGCACCTTCGAGGGGCCCAATACCGAGAACGTCTTCTACTACCGCAACTCGCGCCTGGCCTTCGTCGAAGAGGGCCTGTTGTCAACGGCTCTCTCCGGCGACCACTTTTTTCCGGGTGCGTCCAACAGCCGTATTGACTGGCGGGTGAACCTGGCGCGCGCCAACCGCGACGAGCCGGACCTGCGCGAGACGTTGTATCAGCAGCCATTCCGGTCAGGGACCTTGGAGCCGAACCCGGCGGTCCGGCCGGTCCTCGCCGACGAATCGCAGAGCGGCTTCCGCCTGTTCCAGGAACTGGACGACGAGACGCTCGACCTGGCGGCCAACTATGCGGCGTTCAAAACGACCGGCGCCCGGCCGACCCAGTTCAAGTTCGGCGTCAACTACGTTGAGCGGACCCGCGACTTCTCGTCCCGCCGCTTCCGGTTCATCCCGATCGTGGCCACCAAGGACGGCGCGTCGCCGGTTGACCTGACCCAGACGCCGGAGCAGCTCTACACCTCGAACAACATCGGCACGGCGTTTCGCTTCAACGAGGAAACCCGCCCGGTCGACGCCTACAATGGCGAGCAGACCACCATGGCCGGTTACGGCATGATGGACATGACGCTGTCGGCGCGCAGCCGCCTGATCGCCGGCGCCCGGGTCGAAAACTTCGAGCAGACCGTCAACACGTTCGACCCGTTCGGCTTGTTCCAGCGCACCATCACCGCCGAGAACAAGAACACCGACATTTTTCCGTCGGTCAACTTCGTGCAGTCGGTCGGCGCCCGGCAGAACATCCGGCTGGGCTATAGCACGACGGTGAACCGTCCCGAGTTCCGCGAGCTGGCCGAGTTCGAGTTCACCGACGTGGTGGGCAGCCGAGCCACGCGCGGCAATCCCAACCTGAAGCGCGCGCTGATCCAGAACGTCGACGCCCGCTGGGAACTCTTCCCGGGCGGCCGCAGCATCGTGTCGGCGAGCACCTTCTTCAAGTACTTCGACCAGCCGATCGAGCGCGTCGTGATCGCGGCGGCCAACCCGATTACCACGTTCCAGAACGCCGACAAGGCCCGCAACTTCGGCCTCGAGTTCGAAACCGCGTTTGAGCTCGGCGGCGGTTTCTTCATGAACGCGAACTACACCTACGTGGACTCGAAAATCACCCTGCTGCCCGAGCAGCAGACGGTGCAGACCTCGCTCGAGCGGTCGCTGGCCGGCCAGTCGAACAACCTGTTCAACCTCACCGGCGAGTTCGCGCGCGGCGGGTTCTCGGTGCGCGGCCTGGTCAACTTCGTCGGCGACCGCATTTCGGACGTCGGCTCGAACGGCGCGCCCGACATCGTCGAACAGGGCCGCGCGACCGTGGACCTGGTGCTGTTACAGCGCTTCGGCTCGCGCTACAACCTGCGCTTCAGCGTCGAGAACCTGACCGACGCCGAATATCTCTTCAACCAGGGCAGCTCGCGCCAGCGCTCCTACAAGCTCGGACAGACCTATGGGTTCTCGTTCGGCGTGGATGTGTTCTAGGCCATGGCATACGCACAGCGGAGAAGCATGATCATGAAACAGATGTCTTACAGGCTGGCCGGGCTCGCCATGGTGGTGGCGATGTTGACGGGCGGCGTGGCGCCGGTATCGACCCAGACCAACGTGCCCGGCATCGACAAGCCGGTGATCGTCGTGACCGGTGAGATCACCAGCACCGTGAACTGGACCAGCAACTTCTACTACGTCCTGCGCGGCGCGGTGTTCGTGCGAGACGGCGGGACGCTGAACATCGCCGCCGGCACCCGTGTGATCGGCGAGGCGGGCAGTGTGGGTACCCTGATCGTGGAGCGTGGCGGCCGGCTCAACGCGATTGGCACGCGGACGGCGCCGATCGTGTTCACCAGTGACCAGGCCATCGGCAGTCGCGCCCGCGGCGACTGGGGCGGCATCATCCTGAACGGCCGCGCGCCGGTCAACCTGGAAGGCGGCGAAGGCGCCGGTGAAGGCGATACCGGCATCTACGGCGGCAACAGCCCGAACGACAGCAGCGGGACCATGCGCTACGTGCGGGTCGAGTACGGCGGCACCGAGTTCAGCCCGGACAACGAGCTGAACGGCATTGCTTTCCAGGGGGTTGGCCGCGGCGGCTCCTACGAATACATCCAGGTGCACATGGCTCGCGACGACGGTCTGGAATGGTTCGGCGGCACCGCGGATATCAAATACGCCGTCGTCTCGAATGCGGCCGACGACAGCTTCGACTGGACTTTTGGCTGGTCCGGCCGCGCGCAGTTCATCGCCATCACCCAGCGCGGCGACGATGCCGACAACGGCATCGAGGCCGACAACAACGAGTTCAACAACAACCTGTTGCCGCGCTCGAACCCGCAGATTTACAACATCACCTTGTGCGGTGACCCCGACCGCAACGAGGGCAGTGAGGGTCCGCGTGGCGCGAACTTCCGTCGTGGCACCGCGTTCACGGTGCGTAACTTCCTGGTCACCGGCTTCAAGAACGTCGGTTTCCAGATCAGCGACGCGTCGACCAGCGCGCAGGTCACCAACGGCACCTCGCACATGGGCGCCGGCGTGGCGTGGGGAATGCCGACCAACATGCACTCGAGCGTGATGGCCTTCATCACCGGCGGCCAGTTCCCGAACATCCGGGTCGGGGCGACGGATGCGGAAGTCGGCATCTCGATGGCCGGCTGCTCGAACCACGAGAACCACAACTTCCAGCCGACTGGCGTCGCGACGTTGGCAGGCGGGCAGATTGCGCCGATTCAACCGCCCAACGACGGCTTCTTCGAAGCGGTGACCTTCATCGGCGCCGTGCCGCCCGCACCGGCCGACAACTGGATGACCGGTTGGACGTCGTTCGAGCAGCGTTAGGATAGCGTTCGTGAAGGCAATTCTCGGGCTGGGTGTCGTGGTCATCGCCTTAGCGATGGCCGGCTGCACCCAGCCCGCCGCGCCCGCCAGCAAGAACCCTCTCTCCAATACCTTTGAGACTCCTGAAGCGTTGGCGCAGGCCGTGCTGGATCGGCTGGCACGCCGCGACGTCGACGGTTTGAAGGCCCTGGCTTTGTCCGAGCAGGAGTTCAAAGACCACGTCTGGCCTGAACTCGACACCAGCCGGCCCGAGCGGAACGTGCCGTTCGAGTACGCCTGGGGCCAGCTGAAGCAGCGCAGCGACGGCTATCTCGACACCACTGTCGGCCGCTATGCCGGGCAGAAGCTGAGGTTCGTCAGCACGAAGTACACGGGCGAAGCGACGAAATACGAAACGTTCTCGGTGATGCGGGAAAGCGAGATCGTGGCGGCCGACGACACCGGCCGCGAGCTGGTGCTGCGCCTCTTCGGTTCCGCGATGGTCAAGGACGGCCGCTACAAGCTGTTCTCGTTCGTGGTCGACGACTAACGCCAGACGCCCCCCTCGCGCATGATGCCGGACCCTGCCGCCACCCTTCGACCTTACTCGGTCAGGCGACGGCAAATCGTCCCCGCGACGGTTCATTTCTGCAATTTCAACAGCCGTGCGTTGACGGCGACGATCACCGTGCTCGCGGACATCAGCACCGCGCCGAGCGCCGGAGTCAGCAGCACGCCCCAGGCATACAGGGCTCCGGCCGCCAGCGGCAGGGCGACCACGTTGTAGCCGGTGGCCCAGAGCAGGTTCTGGACCATCTTGCGATGCGTGGCACGCGAGAGCTGCACAATGGCCACGACATCCAGCGGATTGCTCCGCACCAGGATCACGTCCGCGGTTTCGACCGCCACGTCGGAACCGGCGCCAATGGCGATGCCGACATCTGCCTGCGCCAGGGCCGGGGCATCGTTCACGCCGTCGCCAGTCATGGCCACCAACACGCCACGCGATTGGACCTCTTTCACCTTGGCCGCTTTGTCCTTGGGCAGGACTTCGGCGAAGTACTCATCCAGGCCGACCTGGTCCGAGACCCACTTGGCCGTCGCCTGGTTGTCGCCGGTCAGCATCAGGCAGCGGATGTCGAGCGCCTTGAGGGCATCGATCGCTTGCTTCGCCTCCGGTCGCACGATATCGGCCAGCGCCATCGCGCCTTTCAACGCTCCGTCGACGAGAATGAATACGACGGTCTTGCCCTGGGCCTGCAGCGGCTCCACGCGCGGGTCGGTGAGCGCGATGTTCTGTTCTCGCAAGTAGCCGGGACTGACGACCTTGATGTCTTTGCCGTCGACCCGGCCCTCGGCTCCCTTGCCGGTGATGCTTTGAAAACCGTCCACCGGCAGCTTCTGCTCCGAGGCGGCGGCAATGGCTTTGGCGATGGGGTGTTCGGAATGCGCATCGACGGAGGCGGCGTAGGTGCGCAGGGTTTCTTCGGTGATGTCCTCACCAAGGACCAATGTGTCGGACACGCCGAACCGGCCCTCGGTGAGCGTGCCGGTCTTGTCGAAGATGATGGCCTGCAAGTTCCGCGCGCCCTCGAACGCCACGCGATTGCGAATGAGCAGGCCGTTGCTGGCCGCCAGCGCAGTAGAGACGGCCACCACCAGCGGCACGGCGAGGCCCAGGGCATGCGGGCAGGCAATGACCATGACGGTGACGGTGCGTTCGATGGCGAACGCGAAGTCCCGGCCCACGATCACCTGCCAGATAAAGAAGGTGATCGCGCCGCCACCCAGGGCGACGACGGTGAGCCACATCGCCGCGGTGTTGGCGAGGTCCTGAGTCTTTGATTTGCTGTCCTGGGCCTGTTTGACGAGATCGATGACCTGCGACAGAAACGAATCCCTGCCAGTGCCTTTGACCTGGATGGTCAGCGACCCTTCGCCGTTGATGGATCCGCCAATGACCTCGCCGCCGGTCGCCTTGGCCACGGGGGTGGATTCACCGGTGAGCATCGCCTCATCGACCGAACTGTCGCCGGCCACGATCACACCGTCGGCGGGAATCTTCTCACCGGGCTTGATTAGGACCTTGTCATCCACCGCCAGTTCGCTGAGCGGCACGTCCGTCACGCTGCCGTCGGGCATGAGCTTGTGGGCATCGGAGGGCATGAGTTTGGCCAGCTCCTCCAACGCTCGCGACGCGCCCATCACGGACTTCATCTCGATCCAGTGCCCGAGCAGCATGATGTCGACGAGGGAGGCCAGTTCCCAGAAGAACATCTTTCCTGTCAGACCGAAGACGACAGCGCTGCTGTAGAGATATGCCGTGGCGATGGCGACCGAGACGAGGGTCATCATCCCGGGCCGGCGGGAGGTCAGTTCCTTGACGAAGCCCTGGAGAAACGGCCAACCGCCATACCAGAAGACTGCGGAAGACAGACCGAACAGCACGTACAGGTCCCCCGGAAACTGGATGGCGTCCCGGAGCCCCACCAGTGACTGGAGCATCGGCGACAGGAGGAGAATCGGTACCGTCAGGACCAGTGAGATCCAGAACCGCTTGCGGAAATCCGCCGCCATGTGCGCATGGTGGGTCGGCCCAGCGTGTGCCTTCCCGGCCACGGGGTCATGCGACGGCTCGGTGCTCGGTGCCGGGTGTTCGTGTCGCTTCATCGCGGTTTCCCCATCTGACAGGATGAGTCCTTCGCTGCAACTCTCAGTTTGCGGGAACACCCAGCCGACGACTGTGCGTTTGTGAACAGTGGCGGCTGTGGCTACCGCTGTACGGTCACCGTAAGGCGGAGCCCGCGGCCAGCCTGTTCGTGGACGATCGCGCGGAGAACGTGGCGAGAGCGCGGGCCGTCGGCCTTCGCGCGATTCACGCGCCAGAGCCCGGCCGCCTGGTCGAATATCTCCGCGCCGCGGGCATCGAGATCTTGACGGAACGGGACGGAGAGACAGGGGAGGTGAGCGGCCATGAAGAAACCGCGTGATCTCTGGACGGACCTGCGATCCAGCTTCTGGTTCGTGCCCGCGGTGATCGTCTGTGCCGCTGTGGCGCTGGCGTTCGCGCTGATTGAAACGGATCGGATGCTGACGCCGGACGTCAGCGTCAGATGGCCGCGCCTGTTCGGCGCCGGGGCGGCCGGCGCGCGCGGCATGCTGTCCACGATTGCCGGCTCGATGATCACGGTCGCGGGCGTGATCTTCTCGATCACAATCGTGTCACTGTCGTTGGCTTCAAGCCAGTACTCATCGAGGGTCCTCCGGAACTTCATGAATGACCGCACGAACCAAACGGTCCTTGGCGTGTTCGTCGGCATCTTCGCTTACTGCCTGGTGGTGCTGCGAACGATCCGCGGCGGCGACGAAGGTGCCTTCGTGCCGGCTCTGTCCGTGCTGGTCGCTGTGGCGCTGGCTTTTGTCGGGATCGCGTTTTTGATCCTCTTCATCGATCACATCAGCTCGTCGATCCAGGCATCGCAGATCATTGCCAGGGTGGCAAGGGATACGCTGGAAGCGGTGGACCATCTGTTCCCAGGGAATCGGGGCGAGCCGGCTGATTGGCCCGAAGGGGCCGCTGCGATGTCCCTGCAAGAGTTCCGGGGTACGATTCCGGCGCGGCGCACAGGCTACGTCCAGCGGGTAGACATCGGTGCGCTGATCGCGTTCGCGCGCGCGCGGCAGACGACCGTGCGCATGGAGTGTCGTATCGGTGAGTTCGTCATCGAGGACACGCCCCTTGCTTCAGTCTCCGAAGCGCGAGACGCCGATCCCGCCGCCATCCGTCAGATTAACGCCGCCTATACCGTCGATCGGCAGCGCACTGTCGACCAGGACGCCGCGTACGGCATTCGGCAATTGGTCGACGTCGCGCTCAAGGGCTTGTCGCCCGGCATCAACGACACGACGACGGCCGTCATGTGCGTGGACTATCTGACGGCCATCCTGGCGCGGTTGGCGCAGCGTCAACTCGAAGCCCCCGGCCGCGTTGAGGCCGGTGAGCTGCGGGTCATCGTCCGTCGCCCGACCTACGCAGATTTCGTGGCCGAGGCGTTCGACCAGATCTGTCAGAATGCCGCCGGCAACGTGGCGGTGCTGCGGCGCCTGATCCGCTCACTGGAGACGCTGAGCCGCATCACCTCAGGCAGCGAGCGTCGTCGCGCACTGTTCCTGCAGGTGGAAGCGGTCCGGGAGATGATCCAGCGGAGCGTGCCAAGCCCCCGGGAACAGGGCGAACTCGAGTCGCACGCGACACACGTCTCTGAGTCCCTGAAGGGTTCTTCGTAACAACTCGTCGATGACCGACCGCTTACCTTAGACGTAGGTGGGCGAGTACAGAGAACAGCACGGCCACAGCCGAGGTTCGACTTCCTACCGGTGTTATGGCTGTTCCTCAGAGGAAGGAATGCCGTCAGCACGTCGCAGCAGATTCTCCTCGTCCTTCAACGGTTGCAGCTGCCGAGCCTGTTCTTCGATGACCCCAGCTTCGCTGTATAGGCCGGCCTCGGCCTTCGTGGAGACGGCATCGAGTTCCTCGTCCGGCACTTCAACCGGCGGCTGTTGTCCTGGCTGACCGACGGGCGGGCCCTCGGGCGTCCCCGCGAGGACCGTGACAGGGACGCCTTGCGGAAAGACCACCTCGCGAGCCTCATCTGGCATTGAGATCCCCTGTTTCTGAAAAGCGACCTTCACCAGCCGGATCACCGACGACCGTACCTTCAACCAACTGTGTTCGTGGCCGTTGAGCCAAAAGTAGACGCGCAGATTGATGGTCGCGCGCCCCAGGCCATCAACGAGCACCGAAGGCGCGGGGTCGTTCAGAACGGCCGGGTGCTCCGCCAGCACCCGCCGGGCAATCTCCTGAGCCGCGGTGATCGAATCGTCGTAGCCGATGCCGACGTCGAAGCTCTCGCGCCGGTTGGCGTTGGTCGTGAAATTCCTCAGGTTGCTCTTGTAGACGGTGGCGTTCGGAATCTGGACGAGGTTGCCGTCGAGGTTCATCAGGATGGTGGTGCGCACGTTCAACTGCTGCACATATCCGGTTACACCGGAGACCTCGACCAGGTCGCCCGTCTCGAATGGCCGTTGCAGGCTGAGGAAGATGCTCGCCAGAAAGTTCTCGGTGATGTCCCGGAATGCGAGGCCAACGGCCAGCCCGACCAGGCCGGTGCCGCCGACCACCGTTAGCGCCAGTTGGGTCAGGCCGGACACTCGCAGGATGATGTAGAAGCCGGAGAGAAACACCAGCGTACCCGCCGCACGGGCGATCACGTTGCGCAGGAGCGGCGCGCGGATCCGTGGGCGCAGCAACAGCCGCGCTCCCCGCGTAGTCAGGAGACCGGCCACCACCGCCAGGGCCAGAATGACCAGCGCAAACGCGAGAATGGGCAGCGACCGGATGACGTCACGCCACAGCACCAACAGTCCGCTCCATGCCGGGCGGAAGTCCCATACCGATGACTCGATGACCTCCATCCGGTTGGCCACGGCGACGACATCCTGGGTGTTGCGGGCCAAGTTGCCAGCCCATTGCTTGAGCTCATCGGAATCCACCGGCCCGCTCAGAAACACGACTCCTTCCGCAACCCGGACTTGTGGGTCGGTGAACCAATTCGTCGCAGTCAGGACGTTCTGGAGACGCGCGCGGATCTCTTCGTCGCGCGCGACGGGATTGACGTCGACCTTCGCCGGTGCCGGGGACACGGCGGTGGTGTCCGGGGCCGCAGGTGGGCGCTGTTCGCTGACTGGGGGTGCAGGTTCCTGAGCGGTGATCGTCGAGCTCAACGCGCTGCACAGGCAACCGAGCAGCACGGTTCGCTGCAGCAGTTCACGACCAGGAAATGCCGGAGAACACGGTCGAGCCGGCGTCGTCCCCATTCATGTCCATCGTATCCGCGTTTCGAAACGGGCCCTGAGCAATGACTCTGAACTAGTCGGCGGGGCGTCCCCTGTGCAATTGTGGACAGCGATTCGCGTTCGTTTACGCACACGATGCGCGATGCGCCAGTCGATGCTCACGACGCGCGCCAGCGCGGTCGTTCTGCTAGCTCAGCCTCGCGACGAGGGCTTGCACACGTATGCGGAGTGTCTCCGCACGCACGGACTTGCGGTGATTGCTGTCTCGGAGGCCTGGGATGCGCTGGTCGCGGCACCGCGCGCGGATCTCATCGTGACGGAGGTTCTGCTGGCTGGCAGTATGGACGGCGTTGGGTTGATTGGCCGGCTGCGCCGCGACGAGGGGGCAGAGCGCAGACCCATCATCGTGCTGAGCGCATGTGCCTGGGACACCGAGCGTGAGCGAGCCAGGCGCGCCGGCTGCGATCTGTTTCTGGCGAAGCCGTGCCTGCCAGGCGAATTGCTGCGACACGTCCGCGCGTCGCTCGCAAACGTCGCGCTGCAGCGCGTGCGCGGCAAGACCGCAAAAGCAGACCTTCTGAACGCGCCGCGCCTGACGCTCGGAGCGGCTGCCGATGCGACCAAACTACCCCTGCGTCGATGAGAGCCACCCTTCCACCTTGGCCCGGCTCGGCACGCCGCCGGCATGCACGACCTGCTCCTCGATCATGACCCCTGTGTCGACATGATGCCGTAGCGCATGATGTCCTGGATCTCCTCCACCTTGACCACCTCGCGCGCCACGCCTTTCTCGCCGGTGGCGACGACGGCAATGAAGGTCACGATCAGCCGCGTCTCTAGAACCTTGCGAAGAATCACCATTTCCGGAAGCGACGGGCCACGATGCGCGGCATGTTGCGCACCCAGTCTTCGAGGTAGGCCTCCATCTTGAGCCCACCGATCACCCACCCGGCCACGATCGCGATCGCGAGTCCGAGCCCAAGGTAGAGCAGCGCGATGCGCCAGCCGAACAGGCCGAACAGCAGCGTCAGCGCCACCTCGTTCACCATCGGCGCGGCGATCAGAAACGAGAACGTCACGCCGAGCGGGATGCCGGCCTGCACGAAGCCGATGACGAGCGGCACCGCCGAACACGAGCAGAACGGCGTCACGGGAGGGCCGCCACCAGCGCCTCGGACGCGGGGACGAGCGACCAATACAGGGCCACCCATGCGAGGGCTGCCGCCAGCAAAAACTGGATCGGGTGGGCAGTGGGCCAGGTCGGCGTCAGGGTAGTCATGCACTGACTCGCCCGCCGTAGAGCCGGCGGAGGAAATAGAGGCTCACGTGCACGAGCCCGAGCAGGACCGGCACTTCCACCAACGGCCCCACCACCGTGGCGAACGCGATTGGCGAAGTGATCCCGAACACGCCAATGGCAACGGCGATGGCCAGCTCGAAGTTGTTCCCTGAGGCCGTGAACGCCAGTGTGGCCGCGCGCGAGTAATCCGCCCCGAGCTTCCAGGCCATGAAGAAGCTGATCAGGAACATGATCGCGAAGTAGGTACTGAGCGGGATCGCAATCCACAACACATCCAGCGGCTGCGCGACGATTTGTTCACCCTGCAGCGAGAACATCACGACGATCGTGAGCAGCAGCGCGACCAGCGTGATCGGCGAGATCCTCGGGATGAAGGTCCGCGTGTACCAGTCGCGCCCGTATAGCCGCACCAGGATCAACCGGCTCAGGATGCCCGCCGCGAACGGGATCCCGAGGTAGATCATCACGCTCATAAAGATGTCGGCGATGCTGACCGTGACGGCCATGCCCTGGAGGCCAAACCACGGCGGCAGCACCGTGATGAAGACCCACGCATAGAAGCCGAACGTGACGACCTGGAAGACGCTGTTGATTGCAACCAGGCCGGCGGCATACTCGCTGCTGCCGTGAGCCAACTGGTTCCAGACCAGCACCATGGCGATGCAGCGGGCAATGCCCACCAGGATCAGCCCGACCATGTAGGAGCCCCAACGCGGATCGGGACCAAACAGCGCCGGCGCGATCACGCCGAAGAAGACCACGGCCAGCGCGAACATCAGCACCGGGCCCACGATCCAGTTCTGCACCAGCGACAGGCCCAGGATGCGGAAGTCGGCGAAGACCCTCGGCAGCAGCGCGTAGTCCACCTTGGCCAGCGGGGGATACATCATCAGGATCAGCCCGACGGCAATCAGCAGGTTGGTGTTCTCGCCGACCGTGAGCGCGGCGTTGAACTGCTCAACGCCGCCTTGGAAGAAATAGCCGGCCGACACGCCGATGCCCATGGCCATGAAGATCCAGGCCGTCAGGAAGCGATCCAGGAACGACAGGTTCCCGGCCACGTTTGCGCGCGGCCCCTTGTTGCCGGCCGTCATCGGAAGGGCAGGTTGATGGTGAAGAGCGCGCCGCCGGTGGGCTGGTTCTCGACGAACACTTCACCTTCCAGCACCTGGACGAGGTGTTTGACGATCGACAGGCCCAGGCCCGTGCCGCCGGGCCGCGCGCGCGACTTGTCCACGCGGTAGAAACGTTCGAACACGCGCCCGAGGTCGTCGGGCGCAATGCCGTGGCCGGTGTCGGCCACGGTCAGCTGGAATCGCCCGTCCGCGACCTTCGCGCCGATGTCGATCGCGCCAGAGTCGGGCGTGTAGTTCACGGCGTTCTCGACCAGGTTGCGGATGATGTCGTGCAGCTTCGCGGCATCGGTCTGCAGCATCGCTGCGTCCGCAGGCACCGACACCGCGATGGTCTGGTTCTTCTTGGTGGCCATCGGCTCGAAGTCGGCGACGATACTCCTGATGAGCGCGGCGATGTCGCAGGGCGCCACTTCCACGGTTTCCTGGCCGGCCTCGAGGCGCGCCAGCCGCAGCAGGTCCTTGACCAGCCGCTCCATGCGCTCGGCCTGGCGGTGGATGATCTCGATGAATCGTTCGCGGGCTTCCGGATCTTCGGGATCGTCGAGCAACGCCTCGGCGTAGCCCTTGATGGCGGTGAGCGGCGTGCGCAGCTCGTGTGACACGTTGGCGACGAAGTCGCGACGAATCAAGTCGGCCTTCCGCAGTTCGGTGATGTCGTGCATCACCAGCACGGCGCCGCGCCCGGCGGTCACGACCGGGGCCACCTGGGCCATCAGGGTTCGCGTGGTGTCGCGCGTGACCGACAACTCCATCGCGCTGGTCTCGCCGCCCGCCAGCGCGCGGCCCAGGTGTTCGACGATCCCGGGATGGCGGATGGCTTCGACGTAGGAATGATTGATGGCGCCCTGTTCGAGCTTCAGGATGCGCCGCGCGGCGTCGTTCACCAACTGCAGGCGTCCCTGTTCATCCACGACCAGCACGCCTTCGATCATGCTGGCGAGAATGGCTTCCATGCGCGCGCGATCGCGAGCGAGGCTGTCGACGCGGCGGCCGAGCTCCTGCACCGCCTGATCCATGCTGCGCGCGACACTGCCCAGGTCATCGTCTCCGTAATCGGGGGCCGGCCGACTCAGGTCGCCCAGGGCGTAGCGCCGGGCGACCGCCTGGATCGCGCTGACACGCTGGTGCAGGCCGGCGGCCCGCGACGAGCGAAACAAGGCCAGCGCCGCGACGGCGAGGGCCACGCCGGCCACGGCGCCGAGCAAGACGAGGGTAGTGGTCGAGAGCGGCATCAGGCGGGCGCCGGGTCGAGCAACTTATAGCCGAACTGCTTGATCGTCACAATCGTGTCGGCCAGCATCGGCACCTTTTCGCGCAGGCGCCGCACGTGCACGTCAACCGTGCGGGTGCCGCCGGTGTAGGAGTAGCCCCACACGTCCGACAGCAGCAGGTCGCGCGACAGCACGCGACCGCGGTGCAGCATCAGGTACTGCAGCAGCAGGAACTCCTTCGCGGTCAGCTTTACCTCATCGCCGTCGAACTTGACGACGTGACGTTCGACGTCAACCGTGAGTCCGCCGTAGGTCAACCGGCTGTTGGTCGGCGCGGCGCGGTGAGCGCGGCGCAGCAGCGCCCGCACCCGCGCCACGACTTCGTTGGGGCTGAAGGGCTTGGTGATGTAATCGTCGGCGCCCAGCTCGAGCCCGACAATGCGGTCCGATTCCTCGGCCTTGGCGGTCAGCATGATGATCGGGATGGCCGCGGTATTGGCGTCGGCGCGGATTGCGCGGCACACCTGCAGGCCGTCCAGACCCGGCAGCATCAGGTCCAGCACCACCAGGTCGGGCGCCTCGCGCTTGATCTGCGGCATGACGTCGCGGCCCGACGTCACAATCGTGGCCATGAAGCCCGCCTTGCGCAGGTAATGCTCGAGCAGGCTGCCAATGTCGGGATCGTCTTCCGCGACCAGAATCCGGGTGGGGGGCCTCGCCGACATGGTTTCCGCGATCTTAGCAGTTGCGGTATCGTTTAGGACGTCGCGTGGAATTGGAACTCTTATGAAACGCATTGGTTTGATGGTGTTCTGCGCTATCTGCGTCACCAGTGGCCCTGGCGTGTTGGGCCAGTCGTCGCCGTTCGGCCAGTCGGCGTCGGGCGCGGTGCGCAATGACACCATGCACCTGACCGTGGTGACGTCGATCAGCGACACCGAGGTCGCGCCCGGCCAGCGCGTGTCGCTGGCGTTCGCGGTCACGCCGAAGAAGCTGATGCACGTCTACGCGCCCGGCAAGCACGATTACCAGGTGATTGCCGTGAAACTCGATCCGCAGTCGTGGTTTCGCGTGCAGCCGACCACCTATCCGCCGTCGGAGATGTACCACTTCGAAGTGCTGGACGAGAAGGTCGAGACCTACGGCAAGCCCTTCAAACTGGTGCAGGATGTAACCATCCTGTCCACGCCGGAGGCGCAGAAACTGCTGGCGGCATCGCCCACGGTCACGCTGTCGGGCCGCCTCGAGTATCAAGCCTGTGACGACCGGGTCTGCTACGCTCCGACGCGGGTGCCGGTCAGCTTTACGCTCGCGGTGAAGGAGCCCGACCGGAAGTAGCACGACCACCCGCCCCCCGGGAAGAGTGAGCATGATCGCCGGATTCGTGCACGACTGCCGGTTTGCTGTACGCCAGATCTCTCGGGAGCCCGCCTTCTCCCTGTCCGTCATCGCCGTGCTCGCCCTGATCGTGGGCGTCACGACGGGCATCATCAGCTTGCTGAACGCGCTGGTGTTGCGTCCACTGCCCATCCAGGACCCCGCCAGCCTGGTGGTCGTGTCCTCAACCGACGAGCGCGGCCTCCAGCCTCGGCCGATTTACTACCGAACCTATACCGAGGTCGCGCGCCTGCCGGTGTTCGAGGCGCTGGCGCTCTATTCCGGTGGGGGCGTGCTGTTGACCGAGGCGCGCGGCGTCGCCGGCGAGGGCGCCATCGAAGCGGTGACCCCGGGCTACTTCACCCTGATGGGGCTGACCCCGCAGTTCGGCCGCTTCTTCACCGAACAGGATGCACCCGGCGACGGGCCGTCGGCGCCGGTGGTGGTGATCACGCACCGGTTCTGGCAGCGCTACTACGGCGGCGATCCGAATGCCGTCGGCGAGCAACTGACCGTGAGCGCCGTGCCGCTGACGATCATCGGCATCACGCCCCGCAAGTACACGGGTCTGTCGATCGAAGGCGCCGCCGATGTCCTGGTGCCGCAAAGCGTGCTGGGGCGGCAGCTGGCGATCAACCAGTTCACCGGCGGACCCATGCGCGGGCTGAACCTGGTTGGCCGGCTGCGCCAGGGCACCACGCTCGCGCACGCCAGTGCGGCACTCGAAACGGCATGGCCCCAATTGCGCGTCGATGCCGCGCCGGCCGGGTTGCCCGCGAACGAACAGGCCGAGCTGCGCACGCGGCTCGTGAAGCTCGAGTCGCTGGCCACCGGATTCTCGACCCTGCGGACGCGATACCGCGATCCGCTCTGGCTGTTGGCCGGTGCCAGCGTGCTGTTGCTCCTGGTCGGCTGCGTCAACCTGAGCGGACTGCTCTTGACGCGCGCTTTCGCGCAGCATCACTCGCTGCTCGTCCGCATGACGCTTGGCGCCTCGCGCCGGCGGATCGCGCAGCAGTTGCTGGCGCACAGCCTGCTACTGTCGCTGGCCGGTGCCGCGCTGGCCGTGCCGCTGGCCTGGGCGATTGCGACGTGGTTGCTCGTGGTGTTGTGGGACAGCAGCATCACGCCCGCGGTGTCCGTCACCCCCGACGCGCGCGTCTTCGCCGTGCTGGCCGCCGGCGCGGCGGCGATTGGCCTGCTGGTCAGCGCGCTGCCGTCGCTCGTCGCGACCCGCGGCGGCACCGAGCCGGTGCGGGCCACGCGCACCGTGTCGTCGGCCACCAGTCGCTGGGGCCGCGCGTTACTGATCGCCGAGGTGGCGATTTCGCTGGTGCTGTTGTTTGGCGCCGGGCTGTTCGTGCGCAGCCTGGCGTCGCTGCGCGACCTGGACATCGGCGTCCGCACCGAGGGCGTCCGCTGGACGCGCGCGTTCTCGCAGCCGGGCGGCTATCGCGCCATCAACGACGCGGCCTACTATCCGGCGCTGGTCGAGCGGTTGTCGGCGGTGCCGGGCGTCACGGCCGTCGCGCTGTCCTATTATTTTCCGGCCTACTGGAACTTCGCCAACCTCGCGACCGAGCACGCCATGGCCAGGACCGGCGCCGCCGAGGCCGACAGCGCGGTGATGGGCATGATGGACTTCATCACGCCGGGCTTCTTCGCTATTAACGGCATCACGCTGCACGCCGGCCGCGACGTGGCCTGGACCGACACGGCCGAAGGTCGTGCCGTGACGGTGATCAACGAGAGCCTGCAGCGCAAGCTGTTTCCCCACGGTGATGCGATCGGCCAACGAATTCGGATCGGCGACGAAGCGGCGCGCAGGGAAGTGGAAGTGATCGGCGTCGTGTCTGACGCGACGGTCGGCGGCTTTCGAAATACCCATCAGCCGGTGGCCTTTCGGCCCAAGGCGCAGGAGCCGCGGTTTCGCACGCCGATTATCTTGTTTCGCGGTGATGGCGATCCGGCGGCGCTTGACGCGGCCGTGACCAAGGCGATCTTCGAGATGGGGCACGAGTACTCCCGGCGGATCTATTCGATGGACGAGCAGGTGGAGATCGCGTTGAAGCAGGACCGGCTGCTGGCGGCCCTCTCGTCCACCTTCGCCGGGCTCGCCGTAGTGCTGGCGTTTATCGGCATTTTCAGCATGCTGGCGTACTCGGTGGCGCGGCGGACGCGCGAGATCGGCATTCGCATGGCGCTCGGCGCGTCTCGCGACCGCGTGGTGCGGGCGGTGGTGCGCGAGAGCCTGATCGTGACGCTCGCCGGGATTGCGATTGGCATCCCACTGGCCCTGTACGCGTCGCGATCTGCGTCGGCGCTGCTGCACGGGCTGGCGCCAACTGATCCATGGACGCTCGGCGCGGCCGTGCTGCTGTTCATCGTGGTCGGCGTTTTGGCTGGTTTGCGGCCGGCGCTGGCCGCGTCGAAGGTCGATCCCGGCGATGCCCTGCGGACGACGTGACCGCCCTGATCCCTGATCCCTGATCCCTGATCCCTGATCCCTGATCCCTGATCCCTGATCCCTGAGTATAATTCCCGCGTTGTGGCTCGTCCCAGCCGAACGGCGCTGACCCTTCCCGCGCTCGTGTTGTTCGCGGCGACGGCCGCCGCGCGCCAGCCCACAAACGGGCCGGACCTGGCTGAAGTGCTGCAGCGAGTGGGCGCACGCGTCGAGCAGTACTTCGCGCGCGCCCAAAGCATTGTCTGCATCGAGATTGTCGGCCTGATGCCGTTTGATTCGGGTGGCCCCTCGCGCGGCCGCACGGTGGAGTCGGAACTGCGGTTGTCGTGGGAACCGACTGACGAGAACCCCATCCCCATCGAAGCGCGCACGCTGCGCCAGGTGCTCAAGGTCAACGGCCATCCACCGCGCAAGAACGATCGCGACAACTGCACCGGGCCCGAGCAGAACACCTCCGAGATTCAGCCCCTGTCATTGTTGTTGCCGCAACAGCGCCACGAGTACTCGTTCAAGCTGGCCGGCGCCGGAAGGGTCGATAACCGCGCGGCCATCCTGGTGGACTACCGCATGGTGCAGAAGCCGTCGGTCACAGTGGAACTGGTCAACGGCAACGAAGACTGCCTCAGCTACACACTCGATGGCGGCCTGCGCGGGCGCATCTGGATTGATGCCGAAACCTATGACGTGCTGCGCATGGATCAGGGGCTGATCGGCCTGGTCGACATCCCGCTGCCGCGAAAGGTCGCCCACCGTAATTCGTGGCCGTCGTGGACGATGGAGCGGTGGGATACGTCGATTCGTTTCAAGCCGGTGACGTTCGAGGATCCGCCTGAAACGCTGGTGCTGCCGGCATCGGCCACCTCGTTCCGCATTACCCGCGGATCCGGCATGCCGCGGCTGCGCACCAGCACGCAGTATTCCGGGTATCGCCGCTTCATTACCGGCGGCCGCGTCCTCCCACCCCAATAATTTGGCCCCAAAGCCCTTGACAGCCTAGCTATGTCAGTATATTTTGATAACTCAAAATATATGTTTTCATAGATGGCGACAATATTTTCCACTACCCAACGTCGCCTCGCCTTTTGCTTGGCCCTGTGCCTCTTGCTGCCGCTGCTTGCTACCGCGCAGAGCACCGCCACCATCACGGGGGTCGTGCGCGACGAGCAGGCGGGCGCCATCCCGGGCGCGCTCGTGACCGCGCGCCACGCCGCCAGCGGCCTTGAACGCCACACCACCACAGAAGCGTCGGGCCGGTTCAAGATCGAGAACCTTCCCCTTGGCACGCATCACGTGACGATTGCGATGCCTGGATTCAATTCCTTCCAACAGCGCGTCGACGCGCTCGATGCCAGCCCCAGTCACGTTGATGCCCTGGTGACCGTGGCGACGTTCACCGACACCGTGCAGGTCGTGCCTGAGCAGCCGGCCATGGACACGACGTCCGCCGGCACCCGGCATGCCGTCAGCGTCACGCGTTTCGAGCGGATGCCGGTCGCCGTCTCCAGCCGCGGCATCGAGGCCGTGCTCGTCGCGTTTCCAGGCTTCGCGCAGAATGCCAATGGCGCCATTCATCCGCGTGGCGCGCACAATCAGATGACGTTCCTGATCGACGGGTTGCCGATCAGCGACCAGTTGACCGGCGCGTTCGCCAACTCCCTCGATGTGGCGGTGATTCAGACGGCGGAGCTGCTGACCGGAAATATTCCTGCCGAGTTTGGCAGCAAGGTCTCCGGCGTGGCGATTCTGAACAGCCGCAGCGGACGTGGCACAGGACGAGGGGTGACCGGATCGTTCTCGCTCGCCGGCGGGGCGGCGGGCACGGGACAAGGATCGCTGCAACTGGGCGGCGAGCGCGGGCGCTTCGGCTACTTTGGCTCACTGACGGCCCTGACCACCGATCGCTTTCTCGACCAGGTCTCGATCGACAACTTGCACAACGCGGGGCGGTTTGCGCGTTCCTTCGGCCGCGTCGACATGGCCGTTAACGATCGCACGCATCTGCGCGGCCACATCATGGCCGGGGGCTCGCGCTTCGAGCTGGCCAACCAGCGTTCGCAGCACGCCTCCGGCCAGGACCAACGGCAGGAACTGGATGATGTGTCGGTGTGGACCACGCTGGTCAGGACCCTGGATGCCGGCGCGTCGTTCGAGGGGACGGCCGGCTACCGGACCACGAGCGCGTCGCTGCTGCCGAGCGCCGGTGACACGCCGGTGACCGCCGCCCAGGAGCGGCGGCTGTCCACGTTCACCGTGAGCGGCCGGTACAATCGTGGCTCCGGCCGCTATCGCGTCCGCGCGGGCGCCGACTGGCAGCGGTTCCCGGTGACCGAACACTTCACCATGGGCCTGACCTCGGCGGCATTCAACGAGCCGGGCTCGTCCGGTTACAACGAGGCGCTGCTGCCTTACGATCTGACGCGCGGCGGCTCGCCCTTCGTGTTTGCGGATGCCCAGGTGGGGACGCAGGTGAGCGCGTTCGCGCAGTCGACGGTGACCTTCGCGCGCGTCACGCTGACGGCGGGTGTGCGGCACGACGAGTATCGCTTCCTGGTCAACGGCCGCCAGCTGCAGCCGCGGCTCGGCGTGTCGTATTTCGCGCTCGGTGACACGCTCGTCTTGCGCGCCTCGTACAACCGCAACTACCAGACACCGCCCAACGAGAACCTGCTG
Organism: Acidobacteriota bacterium; assembly: GCA_030697165.1. Lineage (NCBI taxonomy): Bacteria > Pseudomonadati > Acidobacteriota > Acidobacteriota bacterium. The sequence goes on along the minus strand of JAUYQQ010000019.1, from coordinate 113,376 downwards.
CTGTCGAACTCCGAAGCGGCCAGCCAGCTCGCGCCGGCGAGCGTGCGCGAGGCGCTCGGCAGCGCGTATCGCCCGATTCAACCCGAGCGCCAGGACGTGTTTGAAGTCGGCGCGCAGGTCGCCATGGGGCGGGCCCTGACGCTCGACAGCGCGATCTACCGCAAGACGTCGCGCGACCAGCAGGACAACAACAACTTCTTCGATACCGGCATCATCTTTCCGACGAGCCTCAGCGGGATCGAGGTGACGGGCGCGGAGGTGCGGCTGAGCGCGTTGCCGCGCCGCGGCATTTCCGGTTCGCTCAGCGCCACGACCGGGCGTGCCATTTCGTCGCCCCCGTTCACCGGCGGCCTGTTCCTCGGCCAGGAGGCCGTTGACCTGTTGTCCCAGGGCCCCTTCTTCATCGACCACGATCAACGGCTCGGCCTGCAGGGGCTGGTGACAGTCGATCCCGACGGCTTCTGGTGGGTGAGCGGGTCGGTTCGTCACGACAGCGGCCTGGTGTCCAATCCGTCCGATCCCGTCGAGGTGGCCGCCGACCCGGACTTTCGCGACTTGCTGCCGTACGTCAACCTCGGTGCGGAGGTGCCGCGCGTGCGTCCGCGGACGATTATCGATCTGGCCGCTGGCGTCGATCTCGAGGACGCGCGCGGCCGGCGGACGTGGAGCGCGCAGGTGCAGGTGAGCAACCTGTCGAACCGAACCGCGTTGTACAACTTCCAGTCGGTGTTCGTCGGCACCCGCGTGGTCGCCCCGCGCACGGTGTCGATCCGCGTGGCGCGAAGTTTCTAGCGGGCTCAGCCGGGAGCGTGCTTCTCGCGTGGCGCGCCGACTTGTCTGCCGTAGCTCCGCGAAGGTGGAAGCGCATGGCGCGAAGGCGGGTCGGGAGGGAACGACTGGTCGGGAGGGCAATGTCTGCCGGGATCCCGACGAGGAGTGCCGCCCCGACAGGATGCGATGAGTGCTAGCATTCGTGCCATTGATGGAAGCCCTTTGGCAGGACATCCGGTACGGCATCCGGCAACTTCTTCGGGAACGCGGGTCGTCCATCGTCGCCGTGCTTACGCTGGCGTTGGGCATCGGCGCCGCTACGGCGATCGTCTCAGTGATCGATGCGGCGATGCTGCGGCCGTTGCCCTACCCAGATCCCGAGCGCCTGGTCAGCGTGGAGGTCGAAGTCGCCCAGCGCGATGGCCAGGTGTTTTCGCCGTCGCCAGCGATGGCCGACGTGCGGCTCTACCAAGAGGCCGGCGACATCTTCGCCCAGGTTGCCGGATGGGGATCGGAGTTCAGGGGCCGCATCGTTGATGGACCCGAGCCCGAACGGGTCCAGGTCAGCCGCTTTACGGAAGACTACCTCTCGATTCACGGCGTGGCGCCGCTCCTCGGCAGGGACTTCACGCTCGAGGACACGCAGTTTGGCGCGCCGGCGGTGGCGCTCCTTGGCTACGATTACTGGCAGAGCCGCTACGGCGGCCGCCGGGAAGTTGTCGGCGAGACGATACGTCTGGATGACGGGGTCGTGACGATCGTCGGGGTCCTGCCTGCTTCGTTCAACGCGAAGGTCCCGCTCGCGCGTCCCCTGCAAGTGCCACTGGCCGAGATGGCGATGCGCGGCAGCGGCCGGCTCAGCGTGATGGCCCGCCTGCAGAACGGCGTTACCCCGGCACAGGCTGGCGAGCGCCTCTTGGCACGCGTGTCGGGCGCCTCGCCCGATCCAGATCTTCACGGTACGCCGGTGCGCGTCGTGGTGAGTTCGGAGCTGGAGTCCGCCGTCAACCGCCATCAGGTAACCGTGAACATCATCGCCAGTGCGGTGGCGCTGATCCTGCTGCTGGCCTGTGTCAACGTTGCGGGCCTGCTCCTGGCGCGCGGAGCGGCGCGGCAGCCGGAACTGGCCGTGCGTGCGTCACTCGGTGCGGGCCGACTTCGCCTGATTCGCCAGCTCCTGACGGAGAGCGTCGTGCTGGCATTGGCCGGGGGCGTGGTTGGCGTGATGCTGGCGTGGCTGGGCCTCAACGCCATTGTGGCGAACGTTCCGATGACGTTGCCGGCGAACGTCCCGGTGACGGTCAATCTCCGAGTACTGACGGCGACCGTCGCGCTGCTCGTACCGACGGTCATGCTGTTTGGACTTGTGCCCGCAGTTCGGCTGTCGCAGGTTCGGGTCGTCTCGGCGATGTCGAATGGTGGCCGGCAGACAAGCCGCTCGCTGTCACGGCGCGGCGGTCAATATCTGATCGCTGCCGAAGTCGCGCTCGCCGTGGTGCTGGTCACCGGTGCCGGTTTGATGCTGCGTAGCTTCGCTCGCCTGACTGCGGTCGACCTCGGCTTCAATCCCGATCGTCTCGTCACGATGGAAGTGCTGCCGCTCGAGCGCGATCCCGCCGCTCACACCGCGTACTACGCCGACCTGCTGCGGCGGCTGCGAACTATCCCGGGGGTCGAGTCTGCCGGCCTTGTCGACAGCTTCGCGCTCGAAGGCGGCTCTTCATACACGGGGTTCCGTGGGACCGGGGCGCGGGTCTTCACTCGCGTCGCCAGGACGCTGCCTGGCTACTTTGAGACCATTGGCGTCAGAGTCAGAGAGGGCCGGTTGCCAGCCGAGCCCGACTACGCCACCGGCTCGTCCGGCGCCGTCATCAACGAGTCGGCGGCGCGCGGGCTGTTTCCGGATGGCCCGGCCGTCGGACGTCAGTTCTCACAAGGGGCCGCGTCTGGTTCCTGGACGGTGCTGGCGGTGATTGCCGATCTTCGACACGGTGGTCCGCTTGACCGGCGCGGCCCGAACTTCCCCCAGGTGTTCTTACCCCTCCAGCCGGAGGCCGTGGCATTGGATCAATCACTGATGGTTGTGCTGCGGACTGTGGATCGCATCCCCGTGTCGGGCGATCGCCTTCGCCACGCGGCGCAATCGATTGGCCCGCGCGTGCTGATCGAACGCATCCGCACCGCCAACGACTGGTTTGGTGATCGCGTGATCACGCCGCGGCGCCGGACGGTCATGCTCGGTTTGCTGGGGAGCCTCGGACTGCTGCTCGCGCTGGTGGGGGTCTTCGGGATGACCGCATACGCGGTATCACGGCGCACGGCCGAGATCGGCCTGCGGATGGTGTTTGGCGCGCAGCCCGGCCAAGTCGTGAGGACGGTCCTGATGGATTCCGCCGTTCCCATCGCGATCGGCGTGGCCATCGGCCTGGCCGGCGCCGCCGCCGTCACCAGGGTAATCCGCAGCTTCCTCTTCGAGACTGCCCCGACCGATACCGCGACCTACGCGGCGGTGGCTGTCACCCTGGTTGCGGCCGGCTGCTTGGCCGCGCTCGGACCCGCGATGCGGGCATCGCGAGTGGACCCTGCCGTGACTCTTCGCTCCGAGTGAGGGGTGGCAAGCAAATGTGATACCCTTGTAGGGTATTCGATGGGGGTATCCATGACGGCCATTTCATTGAAGCTACCCGACGATCTGCTCGAGGCCGCCGGCCGTTGCGCCGAAGCTTTGCAACTCACGAGGGCTGAGTACATCAGGCGCGCGCTTGAAGAGATGAATCGAGGAACGCGCGAGCGGCTGCGGGCGCGGCGCCTCCAGGAGGCGTCCCACAAGGTTCGCGGAGAGAGCATGCGGATCAACGACGAGTTCGCGGCCATTGAGCGCGACCTCGATGCGTAAGCGCGGCGAGATCTGGCTGGCAGACTTGACCCCCCGTCGCGGCACCGAACCGGGGAAAACGCGCCCGGTCGTGGTCGTTCAAGCGCAGGCGTTGCTCGATGCCGGGCATCCATCCACGCTGATCGTCCCACTCACAACCCAGCTGGTTGATGATGCCGAGCCGCTGCGCGTTCGAATCCGCGCCGCGGGGAAGCTGAAGAAGGACTCGGACGCCCTGGTCGATCAAGTGCGTGCAATCGACAACGCGCGGTTGGTGCAAGGGCCGCTGTCGCGCCTGCAATCCCCCCAGTTGATCGCGCTCGATCGAGCCCTGCTCGACGTGTTTGACTTGCCCTCCGCGTAGCCATGACCATGAGGAGCTAACCGCCGAATGGCCGAATCCGCACACCCGTGCCGCACCGAGTTCACGGTGCTCCGCGTCATCCCCACGCGGTGGATGGACAACGATCACTACGGCCACGTCAACAACGTGGCCTATTACTCGTTCTTCGACACCGCCGTGAACGGCTTCCTGATGGACGCCACCGGCACCGACATCCGCAACCTCCCGGCCATCGGCATCGTCGCCGAATCGGGGTGCGAGTTCCTGGACGCGCTGAGCTTTCCGGAGACCATTCACGCCGGAATCGGCTTGGAACGACTGGGCACGACGAGCGTGGTCTACCGCATTGCGCTGTTCCGGGAAGAGCAGGACCAGCCGTGCGCGGTGGGCCGGTTCGTGCACGTCTACGTGGACCGGACCACGCGCCGGCCCGTGGCCATCCCGGCCGTGATCAAGGCCGTGCTGGACGGACTGAAACAAGGCTAAAATCCGTAGCATCCGGAGGACACCCATGAGCGGTCGTGCCACGCAGTCGATCGGCGCCGTTGTCGTTTTCGTGCTCGGTTGTTTCCTCGCTCCTGTCGCGCCCGTCCTGGGCCAGGCTCCTGCGCCGAAGGCGCAAGCGCCCGCGACCAAGGGCACGCCCTGGGTGGTGCCGCGCACAGCTGACGGCAAGCCCGACCTACAGGGGAACTGGACCAACGAGACCCAAACGCCGCTTGAGCGCATGGGCGGCGGCGGCACGACGCTGACCGATCAACAGGCGGCCGCCATCGAAGATCGCGCGCTGCTGGTGGAAGAGATCCGCGACCGGCCGAGTGACCCGAATCGTGGCGCGCCGCCAAAGGGGGGCGGCACCGGCGGGTTCTCGGCGCCGGGGCAGCAATCGTTTATTGAGATCATCTCCGAGGCCGCGGGCGGCGCGGTTGGCGGCTACAACGGCTTCTGGCTCGAGCCGGGCCTGAACGTGATCCGCATCGACGGCGTGGCGCGTAGCTCGATCATCATCGACCCGCCCAATGGCCGGGTGCCGGCGTTGACCGATGCCGGCAAGAAGCGGCTGGCCGAAATCGGCGCGCGGGCCCGGAAGTTCGGCGAGTTCGATCACCCCGAGATGCGGCCGCTGGCGGATCGCTGCCTGGTGTCGTTCGGCTCGAACGCCGGGCCGCCCATGCTGCCGAATTACTTCTACAACAACAACTACACCATCGTGCAGACCAAGGATCACGTGGTGATTCTGAGCGAGATGAACAACGATGCGCGGATCGTCCGCCTGAACGCGAAAGACCGCCTGCCGGACACGATTCGCCCGTGGTTCGGCGAGTCGGTCGGCCGGTGGGAAGGCGACACGCTGGTCGTCGAGACTACGAAGATCAACCCGATGCAGCTGGCCCAGACCAGCATCCTGTGGGCGTATCGTGGCGCGTCGGAGAACCTGAAGGTCACCGAGCGCTTCACGCGCACCGGTCCCGACACTATCCTCTATCGCTTCACGATGGACGATCCTGACACGTTTACCGCGCCGTTCACCGGCGAGTTGCCGTTCAACCGCATCGACGAGATGGTCTACGAGTACGCGTGCCACGAAGGCAACCACGCGATGGCCAACATCCTGTCGGGCGAGCGCTCGAAGGAGCGGAATGCGGCGGAGAAGAAACCGCAGCAGTGACTGGCTTGCGCCAGACGGGAGGGCAATTCGTGTCGGGAGGGCACCGCCTGTCGGGAGGCAATCCTTGTCGGGACCAGAAGCCGCAGCACTGACCGACGGCGGTGCGTGTGATTGCGCGTGCCACACCACGGATGCCGAGTCCGGGGTGTGTCCCGGTTGTGTCGAGCGTCACTCGATCGAGCCGGAGACCGCCGACGCCGCCAGGCGGCTGTCGCCGATCGAGGCGCTCCGCGCCATGCCGCGGGCACAGAAGCTGATTCTCGCCGGCAAGGCCGATCGCGCGACGCGGGTCTTGCTAATCCGGGATGTCGATCCGCAGGTCTTGTTCTATGTGTGCAAGAACCCGCGGATCACGCTGGACGAGATCCTCGAGATCACCAGGCTCGGCACCTTGAACGCACAAGTGGCCGACCTGATCGCCACCTCAGCGCAGTGGATGCAGAACGAGCAGGTCAAGCTCAATCTCGTCCAGAACCCGAAGACGCCGACGCCCACGGCCCTCAAGCTGATCAGCGGACTCAACATCAGGCACCTGCAGGCGATGGCGAAGAGCTGGAACATCAGGCCGCAGATCAAACAGGCGGCGCTCAAGCTCGTCATCGAGCGCGGCGGCCGCTAGTTCCTGATTCTTGTCGGGGGGCACTTCTCGTCGGGAGGGCACCGCTCGACGGGAGGGTGGTTCCTGTCGGGATGGTGCGTCGCTTCGGACTGGCGTCCCCGAAGGCGGATTCGAACCCGTTTCTGGAACGTTGCGACTCCCGACAAGAGTCAACCTCCCGTCAAGGAGTGCCGTCCCGTCAAGTGGCTCCTTCCCGGCACGCCCCGCTTAACGCCCGCACGGGCGGGGCCGACAAAACCTATTTGATTCGCCCGGACGCGACCTTGCCTTCACCGGCCGTGCCGCCGAGAGCAACCACCCACGCGATCACGCACAGCACCGGGTTGGTGTCCCAGTAGTAGGTGGTCGCCAGGATCGCGACCGTCAGGTGGGGGAAGAACAGCCACCCGGCCCACGCCAGCAAGCCAAAAGGCACCGATACGGCAAACAACATCGTTATCCGGGGGAAGAACGTGATGCCGAGGAGAAACAGCCAGCCGTGGTTCTGCCAGAAGTCCATTTGTCGTTCCGCACTCTAGCACTTCCCGACCAGAAGCAACCTCCCGACAAGAGTTGCCCTCCCGACAAGAATTACCCTCCCGGCCGGTTCCGCTAGATGTCCTTGAGCCCGTGTCCCTTGATCAGAAAGAACGTGGCGACCAACGCGAGGACGAGGCCGTTCACCATCAGCACCACCGGCGCTGAGCCGACTTGCGTCACCAGCCAGCCGGCAGCGAGGCCGCCGAGCGGCGAGCCGCCGCGGAACGCCACCATGTAGATGCTGACAACGCGGCCGCGCAGTTCGGCGGGGGCGAGCAGTTGGGCCAGCGACGTGGTGAGCGAGAAGCACATCACCAGCAATCCGCCCGCCAGGAACAGGATCGCTGCGCTCAGCAGCGGCGTCCGCGACAGCGAGAACGCTGCCATCGCCAGGCCGAACAGCCCCAGGAACACCAGCAGCAGGCGGCCGATGTGGCGATGCTTGCCAATCCACGCCACGACCAGCGCGCCGACGACGGCGCCGGCGCCCGAGCAGGTCATCAGCCACGAATAGAACGCCACGTCCTGCTGGAACACGTCCTTGGTAATGACCGGCAGGAACGTCAGCAGCGGCAGGCCCAGGAACGCGCCGATGAAACCAAGCGCGGTGACCGACATCAGGTTGCGCGAGTTGCGGACGTAGCGCAGGCCGTCCTTCATCTGCTCGAGCATGTTGGTGGTCGCCGCCGGCGGCACGTGGATGTTGCGCAACGCGAGAATCGCCGCGATCACGAACAGGAACGAGACGCCGTTCAGGCCAAAGCACGCCACCATGCCGAACGCGGCCAGCGCCGTGCCGGCGACGATCGGGCCAATCACGCGCGCCAGGTTGAACTGGATCGAGTTGAGCGCGACGGCGTTCGGCAGATCGTCTTTAGGGACCAGCGTCGGCACGAGCGACTGGTACGCCGGTCCGCCAAACGCCTGCGCCAGGCCCGTGATGAACGACAGCGACAGGACCATCCAGATCTGGATCGTCGCGGTGAAGACCAGCGCCGCCAGCGTGAACGCCACCAGCATCTGCACCACCTGCGACATCAGCATCATGTGCCGGCGGTCGCGGCGATCGGCGACCACGCCGCCAATCAAGGTGAACAGCAGGATCGGGGCTTCGCCGACGAACGCGTCGAGGCCGATGTAGAACGCCGACGCCGATCCGGTCATGGTCACGATCAGCCACGCCTGGGCGATCTTCTGCATCCAGGTGCCGATGCTCGAGGTGAGCGCGCCTAACCACAGGAGCCGGAAGTTGCGATGGGTGAGGGCAACCGCAATGCGTAATGCGGCTTGATTCAATCGGTTTTGCAACAGATTAGATTTTATGCGATTTGAGTATGCTAGGTCCGGCTAAAGCCGGAACCAATCCGGCTAAAGCCGGATGCTACATCGATGTGGCGTCCGCCTTTAGGCGGACCGGGAGACAGAATGAAGAACATTGACCAGACGAGGCGGCGGTTCATGGCCCACTTCGCGGGCGTGGGCCTCGGCACCACCCTCGCGCCTGGCATTTTGTGGGCGCGCATGCAGGATGCCGGCGCCCAGCGCGTGACCCTGGCCATGGTGACCGACGCCCTCAAGCTGTCGGGCATCGAGCTGACGGAAGAGGAGCGCACCGCCCTCGTGGAGGGCGCCAATCGCAACCTCACCGGCTACGAGGCCATCCGCAAGCTCCACATTCCGCCCGATGTCTCGCCGCCGTTCCACTTCAGCCCGGTGGTGCCCGGCCTCACGGTGAACAAGACCCGCCAGCCCTTCCGGCTGAGCTCGGCGCCGTCGGTCAAGCGCCCGGCCAATCTCGAAGACGTCGCGTTCTGGCCCGTGCGCCACCTGGCCGAGCTGGTACGCACAAAGCAAGTGTCGTCACTCGAACTCACCGAGATGTACCTGGCGCGCCTGCACCGCTACAACCCGCTGCTGAACAACGTCGTCACCTTCCTGGACGACTACGGCCGCGCCGAGGCGAAGCGCGCCGACAGCGAAATTGCCGCGGGCAAGTACAAGGGACCGCTGCACGGCATCCCGTGGGGCGCCAAGGACATCATCACCGTCAAGGGCCATCCGACGACGTGGGGATCGGCGCCGTTCAAGGAACAGGTGCTTGATTACGACGCCAGCGTGGTGGAGATGCTGCGCGAGGCCGGAGCCGTGCTGATTGCCAAGGTGACGACCGGCGAACTGGCCGGTGGCGACAACTGGTTCGGCGGCCAGACCAAGAACCCGTGGGACCCGACCCAGGGCTCGAGCGGCTCGTCGGCCGGCCCCTCGTCCGCAACCGCCGCCGGCTGCATTGCCTTTGGCATAGGCACCGAGACCAGCGGATCGATCCTGAGCCCGGCGGCGCGCTGCGGCCTCGCGGGCCTGCGGCCCACGTTCGGCAGGATCAGCCGTCACGGCTGCATGGCGCTGTCGTGGACGCTCGACCGCGTCGGTCCGATCTGCCGCTACGCCGAAGACACCGCTATCGTCATGCAGGCCACTGCGAAGCCCGATGGCCGCGACATGAGCGTGACGGATGTACCCTTCAACTGGAACGCGCAGTTCGACATCAAGAAGCTGCGGGTCGGCATCATCCAGGATTCGTTCGACAGCATCACCAATGCCGCGGCCAAGGCCAACGCCGAGAAGATGCTCGAGACGTTGCGTGGTCTGGGGATTGCGCAGTTCATCCCGGTGACCGTGCCCGAGTTCAACCCCAGCGTCAGTGGCCTCAACGTCGAGCGCACGGCGTATTTCGACGAGCACATCCGCGCCGGCCGCATGAAGGGGACGCGTGGCGGCAACCAGGCCAACGGCCGGCTCATTCCGGCGCCCGATTACCTGCAGCAGCAGCGCGCGCGCATGATGATGATGATCGAGCTGGCGAAGGCCACCTCGCACGTCGACGTCTACGTGGTGGGATCGAACAACACGGGCGTGGGCGGGGGAGGCCGGCCACCGGCGGCGGCCGGGGCGCCACCAGCCGCGCCGCAGCCCGATCGGCCGCAGACACCGACGCAGCGTCACTCGAGCATGGCCAACTCGGCGGGCTATCCGGCCATCAACCTGCCGAACGGCTTTGCCGACACCGGGAGCCCGACCAACGCGACGATTTTCGGCCAGCCGTATCGCGAGCTGGAAATCATCGCGCTCGCCAAGGCCTATCAGGATGCGGCCGGCTTCCACACGAGGAAGCCCACGAAACTGGATAGTCCTCCAACGACCAGTCAGGGCAGGTAGGGCAGGTAGGGCACGTAGGGCAGGTAGGGCATTGACCAGCCTTACCCGCCCCACCCGCCCCAGCCGCCTATTTCTTCAGGTGTGCGGCCCACTCTTTGAGTGAGGTGGGCTTCACGCCATATGTCTTCGCATTCCCGGCGATGTCGGCGTCGTAGCCCACGGCTTCGAACCATTCCAGCATCAACGCGAAGTCGTCGCTGTTCTTGCGGATCTCGCTCATCGGGATCTGCAGGTACTCGATCGTGCGGCCGAGTGCGCCGCTCAGGATCTCGGCGGTCTGCGGCATGGTGGCCGCATCGCCGGCAATGTCGAGCTCGAGGTTCCTGAAGCGCTCGTCGGTAAACGCGAGCGCGCCGTACTGGCCGATGTCCCTCACGGCAATCATCTGGAGGACCGTCTTCGGGTCGAGCGCGCTCACCAGCTTGTCGCCATTCAGGAACCACGGGCTGGGCAGGTTCTCCATGAAGAACACCGGGCGGATGATGGCGTAGGACGTGAACCCGAGGCTGCGCACGGTGTCTTCGACGCGCGACTTGTTGTCGAAGTGGGGAATGCCGGTCTTGCGATCGGCCGACGCCACCGACGCATACACGAAGTGCTGCACGCCGGCCGCGCGCGCGGCCCTGGCAAAACGATGGCCCTGCGCTTCTTCGCCTTCCACGCCGGCCGTCCACGTGTTCTGCACCGCGTAGGCGCCCCACGCATCGGCCAGCGCGGCCTTCAACGACGCCTCGTCATCCAGGTCGCCCTTGACGAGCTCGGCGCCGGTGGCGGCCAATGCCTTGGCGGCATCGCTGTCAGGATTACGGGTGAGCGCGCGGATCGTGAAGCCCTTGCCGGCCAGCGCGCGCGCCGTCGCGCCGCCCTGCTGGCCAGTCGCGCCGGAGATCAGAATAATGCGCTTCGTCATGGGCCACAGATTAACGCAGATCACGACAGGCCACAGATTAGGCACCGATTAGCCACCGATTACTGGATTTGGCACCGTCCGCTGGCGGCGCTACGCGCCGCTCGGTCCGATGCGCGCCCGCGAGAAATGAGTCTTCCATCAGTCAACGGACTCATTTCGTCGCGGGCGCGCATCGGACCGGGCGCCGGGCGGAAGCCCGGCGCCAGCGAACGCGCAAATCTGTGCCCAATCTGTGTTGAATCTGTGGCTGTCTTGCTCTTAATCGGTGGCTCGAATGGCTGTGCTGGGTGAGATGCCGGCGGCACGCCATGCCGGGATGAAGGCCGCGGCCAATGACGCGATCCCCAGCAGCCCTGCGGCCGTGGCCAGCGTGGCCACGTCGAACGGGCTGACCTGGAACATGATGCGGCTCAGCCCGTAGCCGAGCGCGGCGCCGAGCACCAGCCCGCCGGCGAGCCCCGCCGCAGTGGTGACAAACGCTTCGCGCATCACCAATCGCAGCACGTCGGCCGGTGCGGCGCCGACGGCCATGCGCACGCCGAACTCGCGCGAGCGTCGCGATACCAGGTAGCTGCGCACGCCGTAGAGGCCGACAATGGCGACGAAGGCGGCGGCGAGGCCGAGCGCGAGGAACAACCGCGCGGCGGCTCGCAGCAGCCATACCGAGGCGCTCTGTTCGTGCAGCGTGCGAAACGGCTTCAGCGACACCACCGGCATCGCCGCATCGATCGCATTCAGCTGATCGCGCACCGTGGCCAGGATGGCGCCGCCCTCGAGGCCGCCGGTCGCGCGGGCATAGACATACATGTGGTTGGCCAGGCTGCGGCCCGACGACAGGTAGATGTGCGCCTCGGCCTCGCGCGTCATCAGGTCGTGGCGCACCGGCGGGGCCACCCCCACGATCTGCATCGGCTGCGCAGCGTCACCGCCGTACTGCGCGCCAAACTGCACCATCCGGCCCACCGGATCCTCGTCGGGGAAGAGCTGTGCCGCGAGCGTTGAGTCGATGATCACCGGCTCGACCCCCGCGCCATCCGCTTCCTCGCCCGGCGTGAACTCGCGGCCGCGCAGCATGGTCAGGCCCAGCGTGCGGAAGTAGTCGGCGCTGATCGTGTAGCTGAGGGCGCGGAACAGCTTGCCGCGCGCCTCGGGATCTTCGTTCGTCAGGCGCGGGCCTTCGCGCTGCACGGCAGTGCCGACCGTGATGTCGCCGAAGGGGATGATCGACGCCGATGCGGCTGCCTCGATGCCCGGCGTGCTCCGCAGCCGTTCGAGCGTCGTCAACTGCACCGCGCGGCTGCGCCGGTCGTCGTAGCCGCCGAGCTTGGGTTCGATCTGCGCGACCACCAGCGGATCGACGCGGAAGCCCGGGTCGTCCGAGGCGCCGGCGGCGGCCGTGCGCACGAACAGGCCGCTCAGGATCAGCAGCGCCAGCGACAGCGCGAGCTGCACGGTGACCAGCGCGCCGCGCACCGTGACCCGGCGGCCGAGACGGCCGCTGATCTCGCCGGCCTGGTCCTTGAGCGCGGCCAGCAGATCCGGCCGCGACAGTTGCAGCGCCGGCCAGAGGCCGAACGCGATCGTGGCGCCGGCGCTGAACAGGAGCGTGGCCACCAGGACGCGTTGATCCGGCGTCACGTTGAGCAGCACGGCGATCGGCAGCACCGTGGAGATCGACGACACCAGGATCTGCATGGCCCACGACGCGATCACGAGCCCGATGGCGCCGCCGGCGAGCGAGAGCAGCAGCCCCTGCAGCAGCAGCTGCCGGACAATGCGCCCGCGCCCGCCGCCGACGGCGAGACGGATCGCAATCTCTTTCTGCCGGGCGGTACCGAACGCCAGCATCATGTTGGCCAGGTTCAGGCACGCCGTGAGCAGCACGGCCGCGGCCAGGGCCTGCAGCATGGCCATGGGCACGTACAGCTGCGTGTCGTCGCTCGGACTGGTGCTGATGCTCAGGCGGCTGAGCGGCCGGACGATGAGATCGCGGTTCTTGTTCTCGGCGGGGTAGGCGCTTTCATGCGCGGCGGCGAGGACCTTGAGCTGCTCGTCGGCTTGCGCCTGTGTGACCTCCGGCTTGAGCCGGCCGAACGCCACCAGGGCGTAGGTCTCGGGATCCGCCAGCTTGCGGTGCGCGCGCGTGTCGAAGTCGTTCTCGATGTCGTCGTGCACGCCGAGCGGCAGCCACAACTCGGTGCCGAGAATGGCGGTGGTGCCGCCGAAGCCTTCGGGCGCCACGCCGATGATGCCGTAGTCCTGGCCGTTGACCCGCACGCTCTTCGACAACAGGTCGCGATCGAAATTGTGGCGCTGCCAGTAGCGATAGCTGACGATCACCGAGCGCTGCTGGCTGCCGGGCCGTTCTTCCTCGAGCGTGAAATCGCGGCCGAAGACCGGCTTGACGCCGAGCGCTTCGAAATAGCGCGTGCTGACGACATCGGCAAACGACTGGCGCGTGGTGTTGCCCTCGCTGATGCCGATCATGGTCACGTTGTGCGCGGCCAGCACGGCAAAGGGGCCGCCGGCCTCGCGCACCTCGCTGAAGCCGCGATACGAAAAGGCCCGATAGCCGCGCTCGGTGGTGCGGTCGTGGCTGTAGAGGCCGACGATCTCGCCGGCCGCCTCGGCGCCGGGCAGGGGCCGCAGCAGCAGGCCGTTGATCAGGCCGAAGATGCCGGCGTTCACGCCAATGCCGAGGGCGAGCACGCTGATGGCGGTGAGCGTAAAGCCCGGGTGGCGGAGGAGCAGCCGGAGGCTGTAGCGAAGATCTTGCAGCATGCTGCCTGCTAGAGACGAGCCGCAGAGGGGGAGAGTTCCAGCCACAGATTAAACACCGGTTAGACACAGATGCGAGTTCGCTGGCGCCGGGCTACCGCCCGGCGCTCGGTCCGATGCAGGCCCGCGACGAAATGAGTCCGCTGGCTTCTTGAGACTCATTTCTCGCGGGCCTGCATCGGACCAGCGGCGCGTAGCGCCGCCAGCGAACCGAGGGTCTCGCTGGTCGGGCGCTCAATAAATCCGTGCCTAATCTGTGTTTAATCTGTGGCTGTTTTGCTCGGTGGCCAGGCGTTGATCGATCTCGCGTGCGCCCTTGCGCCAAAAGTAGATGGCGACCGGTATCACTGCGGCTCCGGCACCGACTTGCCACCAGATGATGCTGTCGGCCCAGGCGGCGTCGGAGAAGAACCGTGCGCGCCGGTTCAAGTGATACCCGCTGAAGCCGGCGATGAGATACACCGCCGACACGGTGGTGGCCGTGAACGCGCCCCAGATCGGGCTCCACCGGCGATTGCGATAGCGGGTGAAGTAGAGGTTCAGCACTCTGTGGATTCTAACGCCCACCCGTCTTTCGCTTGACTTTCGCCTACGGGCCGTTACAATGGCGAAAGTTAAGCGAATAGAGGTGAGATATGGCCGTCCGCGCCACCGTAGAAGCCCTGCTCCGAGAGCGAAAACTCGACCGAACCCTCACCTCTGCCATTCCCGAACGCCTGGGCGAAGACGCGGTGTCGCCGCTGGACGTCGAGGCCCTGGACCGCGGACTCGCCGGTGGCCTGCCGCGCGGGCAGGTGTCTGAAGTGGTGGGACCGGCTTCGTCTGGTCGTACGGGACTGGTGTGGGCCGCGCTGGCGGCGGCGACCCGCCGTGGCGAAACCGTGGCGCTGATCGACACCTTCGATCGCTTCGACCCGCCGACGGCCGCGGCCTGCGGCCTCGTGCTGCCGCGCCTGCTGTGGGTGCGCGGCCAGGCGGTGTCGAAAACCGCGGTGGCCATCGACCCGGCCTGGCTGCCGGGCGTGCGCGCGGTCAACGGCCCCGGCACGTTCGTGGAGCGGGTGATCGATCGCGCGATCAAGTCGCTGAACCTGGTCGTTCAGTCGGGCGTGTGCACGCTGGTCGCAATCGACCTGATCGACGTGCCGGCGCAGGCGCTGCGCCGGCTGCCGGCCTCCACCTGGTTCCGCATCGAACGCGCCATCGAAGGCAGCGACACGGCGGTCGTCATTCTCGCGGCCCAGTCCGTGGCGCGCAGCTCCGGCGGCCGTACGATCCAGACGGGAGTCGGGAGTCGGGAGTCGGGAGTCGGAAATACCACTCCCGTCTGGAAAGGGGAGCATGACCGGACGCGCCGCCTGGGTGGTGTTCGCTCTGGCGCTGCCGTTTCGGCGGCCCGGTGGTCGCACGCCCAACAAGTCGCCGTTCATACTCGCTTCGTCCACGCGGTGTAACCGTGTTTGCCGCACTCGTTGCTCCGTCGATTCGGGCGGCGGCCATCATCGAGGTGGCGCGCGCCTTCACGCCCCGCTTCGAGCAGGTCGGCCCGCTCGTGTTGCTCGATGCCGGCGGCCTGTCGCGCCTGTTCGGTAGTCCGCAGGAACTGGGCGCGCACCTGAGCGAGTCGCTGGCGAAACATGGCACCGGTGGTGGGACCGCGCCCCGAGTGGCAATTGCCTCCACGCAAACGGCCGCTGCCTTGCTCGCACTCGGCCGGCCCGGACTGACCGTGGTCGAGCCTGGCCGGGAAGAGAAGGCGCTCGCGCCGCTCAGCATCAGCGTGCTCGATCGCTACGAGAAACTCAGCACCCTCCCGGCACCTTTGGCACCCCTGGCACCCTTGGCACCTGAGGCACTTGGTTCTTCCGGTTGGCACCATCCGCGTCAGACGCATCAAGCGAGCCGTCCGAAGCCGCGCGCGCAGGAAAACCGCCACCTCGAGATCCTCACCAAGTGGGGCATTCGCACGCTGGGCGCCTTTGCTGCGCTCGCGGGCCCCGAGGTGTTCGAACGCCTGGGCGATCGCGGCCTGCAGTGGCAGGCGCGGGCGCGCGGGGTGGATGCGCGGCCGCTGGTGCCGTGGGTGGACGAGGTGCCGTTCGAAGCCGCGCTCGAACTGGAATGGCCAATCGAAGGCCTCGAGCCGTTGTCGTTCGTGCTGGCGCGCTTGTTCGAGCCGTTGTCGGAACGGCTGGAGCAGGCCGATCGGGGCGCCGCCGTGATCTACACCTCGCTGCGCCTCACCACCAAGCGGGTGCACGCGCGCACGCTGCCACTGCCGTCGCCCATGCGCGATGCCAAGACGCTGCGCACGTTGGTGCTGCTCGATCTCGAAACGCACCCGCCCGATGCCCCCATCGACACGGTGCGTGTGTGCATTGAGCCGACCCCGGGCCGCGTGCTGCAGTGGACGTTGCTCGAACGCGCGCAGCCGGCGCCCGAGCAGGTGTCCACGCTGGTCGCGCGGCTGGGCGCGCTCATGGGCGACACGCATGTCGGCTCGCCGCGGCTGGTGGATACCTGGAAGCCGGGCGCGTTCGAAATGTCCGCCTTCGCGGCCGAAGGACGCTACGGCGAGACCTCGCCGAAGCTCGCGCCTAAAGACCGGGCGAGCGAAGGCGGGGCGGCGAGACCTGGTGGAGAAGTCCCGAGCGCGCTGCGACGGTTCCGGTTTCCCATTCCCACGCGCGTCACCGTGCAGGAAGGCCGCCCCATTCGCGTGGCCACCGATCGCCAGGGTTTCTCGAGCGGCGCCATCGTCCAGTCTGCCGGACCGTGGCGCACCTCGGGCGAGTGGTGGCAGGAAGGGCAGGCCTGGGATCGCGACGAGTGGGACGTGGCGCTGGCCGACGGCACCATCTATCGGCTAGTCGTCGAACGCGGTGTCGGCCAGTGGTTCTTAGAGGGAGTGATCGATTAAGCAGGAGATCAAAAGGTCAGGAGGATTTTCTTTAAAAGACTGAGCTCCTAATCTCCTGATCTCCTGTTTTTTCGTGCTTTTGATCTGTGTATATCGAGCTCCATACTTCCTCGGCCTTTAGTTTCTTACGCGCAGCGTCCTCGCCGGAAACCCTGATCGAGCGCGCCGCCACGCTTGGCTACCCGGCGGTGGCGCTGCTCGATCGCGACGGTGTCTCGGGAGCGCCGCGCTTCCATAAGGCAGCGTTAGCGGCCGGTCTCCGCCCGTTAATTGGAGCGGAGCTGACCGTCGAAACCAGCCGGGAGTCGGGAGTCGGGAAGCGGGAGTCGAAAAAGTCACCCGGCAAGAGCGTTTCCGACTCCCGACTCCCGACTCCCGACTCCCGATTCCATCTTCCTGTCCTGGTGGCGTCACAGGAAGGATGGAAGAACCTCTGCCGCCTGCTGTCGCGCATGAAGCTGCGGGCGCCGAAGGGCGAGGGCGCGCTCGCCATCGACGAACTCGACGGCTTCACGACCGGGCTCATTGCCATGCCGGGCCGCGCCTTGCTGCGGGCCGAGCGGTACGGGGTGGGCGGCCTGCTCGATCGCATTGTCGGCACGTTTGGCCGCGCCAACACGTACGTCGAGTTGCAGCGGCACTTGCACCGCGATCAAGAAGACGACAACGACGCGCTGGTGTGCCTGGCCGAGGCGTTTCGCGTGCCGCTCGTGGCCACCGGCGGCGTCGGCTTCGCCACGCCCGAAGAGCGGCCGTTGTTCGACGTGCTGACCTCCATTCGCGAGCACGTGCCGCTGCACCGGGCCGGCCGCCGCCTGGCGGCGAATGCCGAGCGCTACTTGAAACCGCCGGCGCAGATGGCGCGGCTGTTCGCGGATCGGCCCGGCGCCATCCACGCGACGCGCGACCTCGCCGAGCGCCTGCAGTTCACGATGACTGATCTCGGCTACCGGTTCCCGCGCTACCCGGTGCCCGACGGCGAGACCGAGAGCTCGTTTCTCCGCAAGATCGCCGAAGTCGGTGCACGCGATCGCTACCGCCCGTATTACGACAAGGCCCGCGCGCAAGTGGCCCGCGAACTGGATCTGATCGAGAAGCTGCAGCTGGCCGGCTACTTCCTGATCGTGTGGGACATCGTGAACTTCTGCCGCCAGCAGGACATCCTGGTGCAGGGCCGCGGCTCGGCCGCCAATAGCGCCGTCTGTTACAGCCTCGGCATCACCGCCGTGGATCCGGTGGCGATGGAGTTGCTGTTCGAGCGCTTCCTGTCGGAAGAGCGCGGCGAGTGGCCCGACATCGATCTCGACCTGCCGAGCGGCGATCGGCGCGAGCGCGTGATCCAGCACGTCTACCAGAAGTACGGGCAACACGGCGCCGCCATGACCGCCAACGTCATCACCTATCGCGGCAAGAGCGCCGCGCGCGAAGTGGGCAAGGCGCTCGACCTGGACGAGGGGCAGGTCGATCGGCTGGCCAAGGTGATGCACCAGTTCGAATTCATCGATCCCGCCGACACCTTGTCGAAGAAGCTCGCCGAGGTCGGCATGGCGGCCGACGAACCGCGCGTGCGCCACTTTGCGACGCTGTGGCGGCAACTGCAGGACCTGCCGCGTCACCTGGGCCAGCATTCCGGCGGCATGGTGGTGTGCCAGGGCGACCTGTCATCGGTGGTGCCGCTCGAGAACGCCAGCATGCCCGGCCGCGTGGTGGTGCAGTGGGACAAGGAAGACTGCGCCGACATGGGCATCATCAAGGTGGACTTGTTGGGGCTCGGGATGATGGCGGTGCTTCAAGACACCATTCACCTGATTAATGACCGGGAGTCGGGAGTCGGGAGTCGGGAGTCGGAGATCAGCCTCGCCACCATTCCCGCGGACGACCCCGAGGTCTACCAGATGCTGCGGGCGGCCGACACCATTGGCGTGTTCCAGGTCGAGTCGCGCGCGCAGATGGCGACGCTGCCACGGCTCAAGCCCGAGAAGTTCTACGACCTGGTCGTCGAAGTCGCCATCATCCGCCCCGGCCCGATCGTCGGGCAGATGGTGCATCCGTACCTGAATCGCCGCGCCGGACGCGAAGCCGTGGTCTACGATCATCCGCTGCTCGAACCCATCCTCAGGCGCACGCTGGGCGTGCCGTTGTTCCAGGAGCAGCTGTTGCGCATGGCGATGGTGGTGGCCAACTTCACCGGCGGGCAGGCCGAAGACCTGCGGCGCGCCATGGGCTTCAAGCGCTCCGAAAAGCGCATGCGGCAGCTCGAGGGGCTGTTGCGCGACGGCATGGCGAAGAACGGCATCACCGGCGAGACCGCCAATCGCATTGTGCTCGCCATCACGTCGTTTGCCCTGTATGGCTTTCCCGAGTCGCACGCGGCCAGCTTCGCACTGCTGGCGTATGCCAGCGCCTACTTCAAGGCGCACTACCCGGCGGCGTTCTACACGGCCCTGCTCAACAACCAGCCGATGGGCTTCTACCATCCCGCCACGCTGGTGAAGGACGCGCAGCGACGCGGCGTGCGCTTCAATCCCATCGATGTGCAGGTGTCGGACTGGGATTGCACGGTGGAAGCGGACGGTTCGATCCGACTCGGCCTGCGCTACGTTCGCGGTTTGCGTGCGGAAGCGGGGCAGGCCATCGCTGCTGCGACAAAGACGCCGGGTGTATTTTTCATTTCGTCGACCGAGAAAAATACACCCGGCGTCCTGACGCGCTGTCCGAAATGCGGGTGCGATGACCCGACAATGCTTGAAACTGTGCCGGGAGTCGGGAGTCGGGAGTCGGGAGTCGGGCCGGGGGTCGGACGGTTCTGCAATGTGTGCTCCCATCAGTGGTGCGTTGCGCCAGCGCGTAGCGGGCGCTACCGCAGCGTGGACGAACTGGTGCGCCGCACCGGGATCCGTCGCGACGAGATGGTGGTGCTGGCCGAGATCGGCGCGCTCAACTCGCTCGGCCACGACCGCCGCTCGGCGCTGTGGCAAGTCGAACGAGCGGTGCGTCCTGCAGGTGAGTTGTTCGAGGAAGCCGCCCAAGCCTCCGCCTTCGCTCGTGAAGAATCAGACCAGCTACGGCGAGACCTCGCCGAAGCGGCCTCCGGCCGCGAAGGCGGGCCAAGTCCTCTGGCAGACATGAGTGTCTCCGAGCGCCTGATCGCCGACTACTCCGGCACCGGACTCACCGTTGGCCCGCATCCGCTGACCTTCCGCCGCCACGAGCTGTCGATGCGCGGCGTGCTGCCGGCCATCGAGCTGCCGAAGGCGCGGGCCGGCCGCCGCGTGCGGACGGCCGGCATGGTGATTACGCGCCAGCGGCCGGGCACCGCCAAGGGCTTTGTCTTCCTCACGCTCGAAGACGAAACCGGCATCGCCAACATCATCGTCCGGCCCGATCTCTACGCCACCGATCGCCTGACCATCGTCGAGGCGTCGTTTCTCATGGTCGAGGGCGTGCTGCAGAACCAGGACGGCGTCACCTCGATCAAGGCCGAGCGTGTGTCGAGGCTGGCCGGCCTGCCCGACAGCGCGGCGATCGATTCGCACGATTTTCACTGATTCAGGCTCTACCTGGACCGTGGGGGTCCATAAAGGCGTCACACTAGCAAGACCCCATGGCGACGGCCCCCCTCATCCTCCTGACCGGCGCGACCGGCTATGTCGGCGGACGACTGTTGCCCGCGCTCGAGGCCGGTGGCCACAGGGTGCGCTGCCTGACCCGCCGGCCAGAAGTGGTGACGCAGGGGCACTCCGCGCGCGACGTCGTCCAGGGTGACGTGCTCGAGCGACCAAGCCTGGACGCGGCCATGCGCGGCGTCGACGTGGCGTACTACCTGGTGCACTCGATGGGCGCCGAGGGATCCTTCGAGGAGGCCGATCGGCAGGGCGCCGCGAACTTTGCCGCGGCGGCGAAGGCCGCCGGAGTCGGCCGCATCATTTACCTCGGCGGGCTCGGTCGCGAAGACGAGGACCTGTCGCCCCATCTTCGCAGCCGGCAGGAAGTCGGGCGCATCCTGCGCGAGTCGGGCGTTCCCGTGCTCGAGTTCCGCGCCTCGATCGTGATTGGCTCCGGGAGCCTCTCGTTCGAGATGATCCGCTCGCTGGTCGAGCGGCTGCCGTTCATGATCACGCCCAAGTGGGTGCGGGTTCCCGCGCAGCCCATTGCTATTGATGATCTGCTCGAGTACCTGATCGAAGCGCTGACCCTGCCGGCCACCGCCTGCCGGGTCTACGAGATTGGCGGCGCCGATCGCGTGTCGTATGCCGACATCATGCGGCTCTACGCGCGGTTGCGCGGCCGGCGCCTGCGGATGCTCGCGGTGCCCATCCTGTCGCCCTACGTCTCCAGCCTGTGGCTGGGCCTGATCACGCCGCTCTATGCGCGCGTCGGCCGCAAGCTGATCGAAAGCATTGTCCACACCACGGTGGTCAACGACGACCTCGCGTTGCGGACGTTCGCGGTGCGGCCGATGGGCGTCGAAGCCGCCGTGCGGCGTGCCCTCGGTGGCGATGCCGCCGGGACGGCCACGCGATGGACCGACGCGGTCTCGTCGGCGCGGCCACGGCCGTCGTGGCAGGGGGTGCAGTTCGGCCGGCAGCTGAAGGACGCGAGGTCCATTTCCGTGGACGCGCCGGCGCCGGTCGTGTTCGCATGCATCGAGCGGATTGGCGGTGATACCGGCTGGTACGCCTGGAACTCGCTCTGGCGGCTGCGCGGCGCGCTGGATCTGCTCTCCGGTGGCGTGGGCATGCGGCGCGGACGGCCCTCGCCCGACCACCTGCGCGTGGGCGACACCCTCGACTTCTGGCGCGTTGAGGCGATCGAGCCCGGCGTGCGCTTGCGGCTGTCGGCCGAAATGCGCCTACCCGGCCGCGCCTGGCTCGAGTTCGAGGTCCGCCAGGACGCGCATGCCACCACCATCAACCAGGTCGCGACCTTCGATCCGGACGGCCTGCTCGGCAAGGCGTATTGGTATTCGATCTCACCGCTGCACCACCTGGTGTTCGGCGGCATGCTCCGAGGCATTGCCCGTGCCTCGCTCAATGTGGCACCGTAGTTCTAGAAGGGACATCATGCAAATCAACATCGGAATCGAGGATCGGGACCGCGCGAAGATTGCGGCCGGCCTGTCGCGCCTGCTCGCCGACAGCTATACGCTTTATCTCCAGACGCACAATTTCCACTGGAACGTGACCGGCCCGATGTTCCAGACGCTGCATGTCATGTTCGAGACGCAGTACACCGAACTGGCGCTTGCGGTTGACGTGATCGCCGAACGCATCCGTTCGCTCGGTTTTCCAGCGCCGGGGTCCTACGCTGAGTTCGTCAAGCTGACGTCAATCAAGGACACCACCGGAGTGCCCAAGGCGGAGAAGATGGTCCGCGTGCTGGTCGAAAGCCAGGAAGCCGTGGTGCGAACCGCGCGCTCCCTGTTCCCGATGGTCGAGAAGGCCGGCGACGAAGCGACCGCCGATCTGCTGACCCAGCGCATTCAACTCCACGAGAAGACGGCGTGGATGCTCAGGAGCCTGCTGGAAAAGTAACAGGCGGAGGGGACCGCGATGCGCTTTCGCTCGAAGGTTGATGCGCTGTTGGTGGTGCCGTTGGTGGTTGGCCTCGGCTTGTCGCTCCTCCTGATCGTCGGTGGCCTCGCCGAGGGCCGGCCGCTGGCCGGCGCCATTGTGCCGATTGGCCTTCTTCTCGGTATCGCGCCGCTCTTCCTGGTTTCCTACGAGATCACCGCCGACGAGATTATCGTGCGTGCGGGGTGGCTCCGGTGGCGCATGCCGCTGCAACGCATTCAGGCGCTCAAGGCGACGCGCCAGATGTGGTCGTCACCCGCCCTCTCGCTCGATCGCATCGAGATCCGAACCGACCGCGGCTTGTGGCTCATGGTGTCGCCGGCCGACAAAGTTGCATTCGTTGCCGCCATCCAGGCGCGGGTGCCCGGCGTCGTGCTCGAGGGTCTTCAAGCACCCGAGGCACCTTAGGCACCTTAGGCACCCTAGGCACCTTAGGCACCTTAGGCACCCTAGGCACCTTAGGCACCTTAGGCACCTTATGCACCCCTAGGCACCTTAGAATAGGTGTCTCATGCGTGCGCTGGTTCTGTTCGGCGTGGTCGTCGGCGCCCTCGTCGCCTTGTTGTGGGCCCGGCCGGCCATGGTCATGGGCGGTGAGCCGCCCCGCCTGACCTACCTCACCACCGCCCATCAACTCGGCGTCGTCGGCTACAGGGATCCGGTGGGCGTGATCTCGCCGGATGCCACCCGGCTGGCGTACTCCGAAGGTCGCCATGTTCGCGTGCTGCCGATTGGCGGCGGCGTGCCGGAGACGTTACCGGCGGGCGAGGGGCAGATTCGCTTTCTGGCATGGGCCGGCAACGACACGCTGGTGGCCGAAGATACCGGCGCCGACGTCCGCTGGCACAGCTACACGCTCGGCCCGGCCGGCGCGATCCGCAAGCCGCTGTGGGACGGCAAGGACGTGAACCACCTGCGTCAACCGGCGTGGAGCCCCGACGGCAAGACCGTCGTCGCGCTGGCGACCGGCCAGGACGGCGCGGAGTTATGGCGCATCTCGGCCGACGGCGTCACGCGCCATCGCACGGCACTGAGCGGCCGCCCTTCGTCACCAGCCTGGTCGCGATCTGGCGAGGTCGCCTGCATCTCACACGACGGCGGCCGGCCGCGTCTGTCGATTCCCTGCGGCGCACCGCCGCTTCGCTTCGAGCCAGATCTGGACGTGTTCGGCCCGCTGGCTTTTTCAGCCGACGGCCGCGAAGTGTTCTTCGCCGCACCGAACGAGCACGGCATGGTGGAGCTCTGGGCCGCCGACCCCGCTAAGAGCCTGTCGCGCCGGCTCTCGTCGTTCTCGCGCGATGCCTACGCACCGTCGGTGGCCACCGACGGCACCGCCATCTTCAAGGTGCAGTCGTACCGCACGTTCCTGGCCGACGCGCCCGCGACCGGTGGCCCCACGCGGCAGCTGACCACCTTCCAGGCGGAAACGCCCTCGTACCATCCGTCGAGCCGGCGCATCGCATTCACCTACGGTTCGTGGCGCCGGGTCGTGGACGATGCGAAGTATCCGGATATCGCACAGGAGATCGGTGTGATCGACGTGTCGCGGGCGCTGCCCGCCGGCGAGCCCGCCGAGGTGATCGCCCGCTCCGATTCTGAAGACCAGGCCATGGCGTGGTCGCCGAACGGCCGCTGGATCGCCTTTCACACGCATCGCGAGATGTCAGACGATGTGTGGCTGCGGCCGGCGGATGGGAAAGGCCCCGATCGGCGCATCACCTTCTTGGGACGCGGTGCCGAAGTGGGGTGGCCGCGCTGGTCGCCCGATGGCCAGACCGTGTTGCTCAACGGCGCCCGCAAGAGTGACGGCCGCTCGGTGGTCTATGCCATCGGCGTCGATCAGCAATCAGGCGAGGTCACCACGGAGCTAAGGGAAGTGCGTACCGAGGGCTTCGACGGCGAGATCCTGCATGCGGAGTGGCTGCCGAGCAGCACCACCGTAGTCGCAATCGCCAAGGTGGCGCCCGGCCGGCACACCATCTTCACGCTGCCCATCACCGGCGGCCGCCCGCACGTCGTGCATGAGTTCGCCACCGAGCACGATTTTCCCGGTCTCGCCTCGTCGGCCGATGGCCGTCACGTCGCGTTCACCGCGCCGGCGGCCGACGGCTACTTCCAGATCTTTCGCCTGCCGATCGTTGGTGGTGGCCAGCCGGTGCAGGTCACGAGCGATCCGTCCCACAAGACGCAGCCGGCCTGGTCGCCAGACGGTGCGCGTCTCGCCTTTACCGTCTGGAGCTACGAGGCCGTCTTCTTTGCCATGCGATGACGAAACCACTGCCAGGGTGGGTGCCCCGATCGGTCCAGACGCTGGCCGGCGGGTATGATTCGGCGGCGGTGACCGCCGACGTGATCGCCGGTGTCACCGTGGGCCTGGTGGCCCTGCCGCTGGCCATGGCGTTTGCCATCGCCTCGGGTCTCCCGCCCCAGGCCGGCATCTACTGCGCCATCGTCACCGGCTTCATCATCTCGGCGCTCGGCGGGTCGAAGTTCCAGATCGGCGGCCCGACCGGCGCGTTCGTGGTCGTCATCTCGGGCATCGTCGCCCAGTACGGCATCGACGGCCTGTTCATGTGCACGCTCATGGCCGGCGTGATCCTGGTCGTGATGGGACTGACCGGCACGGGCACGGCCGTGAAGTACATCCCCAAGCCGGTGATCGTCGGCTTCACCAACGGCATTGCCCTGGTCATTGCCAGCACGCAGATCAAGGACTTCCTGGGTCTCGAGATGGAGGTGCCCGGGGAGTTCATCGGGCGCATCGAGGTGATTGGCGCCAACCTGGGCGCCGTGTCGCCAGACTCGCTGGCGCTCGGCGTGGGCACGTTGCTGCTGCTGATCCTCTGGAGCCGCTACTTCAAGCGGGTTCCCGCGTACATCGTGGCGCTGTTTGCCGGCACCGGCATCGCGTTCGCGCTCCAACTCGACGTCGCCACCGTGGGGTCGCGGTTTGGCGGCATTCCGGCGGGCCTGCCCGAGTTCCACATCCCGGCGTTCCGGCCCGAGTTGGTCTTGACGCTGCTCTCACCGGCGCTCACGGTCGCCATGCTCGGCGCGATCGAGTCGTTGCTGTCGGCGGTCGTGGCCGATCGCATGGGCGGTGATCGTCATAATCCGAATACCGAGTTGTTTGCCCAGGGCGTGGCCAACATCGTGTCGCCGATGTTTGGCGGGTTGCCGGCGACCGGCGCGCTGGCGCGCACGGCGACCAACATCCGCTCCGGTGCGCGATCGCCGATGTCGGGGATCATCCACGCCGTGACCCTGCTGGGGGTGCTGCTGTTCGGCGCGCGGCTGGCGGCGTACGTTCCGTTGCCGGTGCTCGCCGCCATCCTGTTCGTGGTGGCGTGGAACATGGGCGAGTGGCTGGAGATTGGCGAGGTCTTCAAGCAGTCGTACGCCGATATCCTGGTCTGGACTGCGACGTTCCTGCTCACGGTGCTGGCCGACCTGACGGTGGCGGTCGAGGTCGGCATGGTGCTGGCGGCGCTGCTGTTCATCCGCCGGGTCGCGGCCACGACGACCGTGAGCCGCGTGACCCACGCCTACATTGAAGCGGGACGTCCGCACATCCTGCAGGACAAGGTCATTCCCGATTACGTCGCCGTCTTCCGCATTCACGGCCCGTTCCTGTTTGGCGGGACCGACAAGCTGCGAGAGATGTCGGATCACGCCGACACGTTGCCGCCGGTCGTGGTGCTGCGTCTCCGGAACATGACGGCGATCGACGCCACCGGCATCAGCGCGATCGAGGAACTGGCTGACGAGTTGAAGGCCAAGGGCCGCACGCTGGTGCTGTGCGGCGCGCCGCGGCAGCCGTTGGCCGCCCTGCAGAAGGCCGAACTCCACGAGCGGCTGGGCGAGGCCAACATTTGCGAGAGTGTGCAGGCCGCGCTCGATCGGGCGGCGGTGGTGATGGCGGAAAAGGAACAGGCCGAGGCTAGGTAGCCTCGGCCTTTCGTTGTTGCCTAGCTCCGGCTAAAGCCGGAGGCTACATTGTTTGGTTATTTGGTGGCGATGAACATGATCTCGACCAGGCCGTCGTTGCCGACCAGCCCTGACTTCACCGTCGCTCGAGCGGGGAAGTCTTTCGAGATCACCGACCGGTAGCCTGCGTTCATGGCGTCGAAACCAGCGAGGTCAGTGATCCACACCATGCCCTCGACCAGGTCGTCCCAGCCGAAACCGGCCGCGGTCAGCGTGCGGCCAACCCGCGCCAGGGTCTCCTTGGTTTGCGCTTCCATGTCGCCCTTGTTGGTGGCGTTGTTGCCGAGCAAGCCGGCCAGGTAGAGCGTATTGCCCACCTTCACCGCGCTGCTGAGCGTCGCGCTCGGCCGCCCCGGTGTGCCGTCGGCGTTAGGAGTGGCAAAGGTCTGCTTCGGACGGCGGTTCGCCGTCATGGTGATTTCGACCTGGTAGGTCGGACCCGGCAGGCCGACAATGGTGGTCGCGCGGGCCGGCGGATCCTTCGGGAAGTGCGGCACATAGGCCTTGTTCATCTCGCCGAACTTGGTGCCGTCGGTGATGTAGACCCGGTTGGCGACGACGTGTTCAAAGCCGAACCCGGCCGCCTTCAGCAGCTCACCGGCGTTGGTCATGATCGTGTTCATTTGCGTCGTCATGTCGCCTTCGACCGGCACGTTGTCCTTGACCCCGCGCGAGACCATGCCCGACAGGAACAGGAAGTCGCCCGTCCTGATGGCGTAGCTGTAGGGGTTGGCGGTTGACCACCCGGCCGGCGTGATGGCGACGCGTTCACCGCCAGTGGGGACGGCGACCGCCGACATTTCGATCAGCGCGCCGGGGACGACGAAGTCGGCAATGACGGTCGTGCGTGCGGGCGCGTTCTTGGGCCAGGTCTCGCGCCACACTTCGGTCATCGCGGCTGCGTCGGCCGCGTTCTTCAGGTAGACGTTGACGCTGGCGACATTCTGCAGGCTCGAACCGGCCTTGGTCAGCGTCTGGCCCATGCTGTCGAGCACGGCCTTGGTCTGGGCCTTGATGTCGCCCTGGGCGACGATCGTGCCGGCGATGTAGACCAATCCGTCACCCTTGGCTGCGGCACTGAAGGGCAAATTGCCGGCCGCCGGAAACAGCTGTCGCTGGCCTTGCACGGTCACCCCCAAACTCACTACGGACACAAGCACTAACGTCGTCAAATAGCCTCGCACGGTGCACCTCTCGACCGACAATGTATCATTCCTTGCTACACTGGCTGAACTGT
This sequence comes from Acidobacteriota bacterium, assembly GCA_030697165.1. Classification (NCBI taxonomy): domain Bacteria; kingdom Pseudomonadati; phylum Acidobacteriota; species Acidobacteriota bacterium. Next base: position 85,959 of record JAUYQQ010000019.1, on the reverse strand, counting down.
TACGAGACCGTTCACTCATTCGTTACCGCGACCATAGACACCCACAGATGCCTAAAGCGCCGACCCTTCCGAAAGTGCTCCGAAAACGTTCCAAACTCCACGGCTTCGGCGTGTTCGCCCTGGAGCCCATCAATAAGAACAAGCGCATCATCGACTACGCCGGCGAGCTGATCACCAACAAGCAGAGCGAGAGCCGCGAAGACCGCTACCTGAAGAAAGGTTGCATCTGGGTGTTCCGCGTCAACCGCAACTGGAGCCGCGACGCGCACGTCGGCGGCAACGACGCGCGCTTCATCAACCACTCCTGCAAGGGCAACTGCTGGATCGACGTGGACGCCGTGACCAAGACCATCTGGATTCGCGCCTCGAAGGCCATCGCCAAGGGCGAAGAGCTGACCTACGACTACAACACCGAAGGCGACAAGATCATCCCGTGCCTGTGCCGGCCGGGCTGCAAGACCAAGCTATGAGATGGTGGCGGGGCGTGCTGGCGTTGGCAGCGATGTCTGCGGTCGCCAGCCTCCACGCCTCCACCTTCGCCACGGCTACGGTGGACAAGCAGGGGCCCGCGACTTCGGGTCCAGCGTTCTTCGTTCGCCACCTCGACAACCCGCGTGAGCGGCGCGAAGCCCGCGCCGACATTCTCGATACCCCCGTCCTGCCTGGCTCCATCGTCAAGGCCGTGGCGCTGGTGGCCGCGCTCGAAGACGGCGTGATCCGCGCCGATTCCGATCACATGTGCCGGCGGACGGTCACCGTCGACGGCCAGAAGTACGTGTGCGCGCATCCCGACCTGAAGCGCGCGCTGTCGCCGGCGGAAGCGCTGGCGTATTCCTGCAACGACTTCTTCGTGTCGCTGGCGCCGCGGCTGTCGCGCGATCGCGTGAACCGCACGCGCCTTGCCGCCGGCTTGCCGCCGCTCGCCGCCGGTACGGCCCTGGCACCCGCCCTGGTGGGCCTCGCAGGTCCGCGCACCAGCCCCCGCGCGATGATCGACGTGTTGGCGCGCCTGGCCGGCGCCGGCAAGGACACGCCGGTGCCGATGAGCCCCGCCACCAAGACCGTGTTGCTCGACGGGCTGCGCGGCGCAGCCGACTACGGCACGGCCTCGGCGCTGAAGAATTCCGGCGTGTCGGCGCTCGCCAAGACGGGATCCATCCTGATGCCCAGCGGCGTGTCGCTCGGCCTGGTGGTCGCGCTCACACCCGCCGACCGCCCGACCCACGGCGTTATCGTCGCCGCGCCCGGCGGCGCCGGTGTCGATGCCGCGGCGATTGCCGCCGATGTTCTTGCCCAGCGCACCCAGGCATCCGCCTCCGGCCGCGAAGGCGGGCCCTTGGCACCGATAAGACTTGGCCGCACACTGGCAAGCGGTCAAACCAGGGTCGAGACCATCGCCGTCGATATCTATATCTCGCAAGTACTCGCGGGCGAAGGGCAGCCGCGGGCGGGGGATGCGGCGCAGCAGGCGCTCGCGATCACCGCTCGAACGTTCGCCATTGCCAATCGCAACCGCCATCGTCGCGAGGGGTTCGACTTGTGCGACACGACGCACTGCCAGGTGGTCCGCGCGGCGACGCCGACGACGACCCGTGCGGCGCAGGCCACCACCGGGCGGCTGCTGCTCAGCCGGGGACAACCGGCATTTGTGTTCTATTCGGCCTCATGCGGCGGCCGCACCGAACTGGCGTCGGAGGTATGGCCCGGCGCCATCGACTATGCCGACGCCGCGTCGGTGCGGGACGATGCGGATGCGAGCGAGCCGGCGTGGGAGAGCGAGGTTCGCGTGCGCGACGTGGAACGGGCGCTGCGCAACGCCGGTCTGCGCGGCGATCGCCTGCGCGACGTCCGCGTGCTGGCCCGCAACCAGTCGGGCCGCGTCTCGCGGGTGCGGGTCGATGGCTTTACGCCCGCGGAGATGAGCGGCCACGAGTTCCGCATGGCGGTGGGTCGCGTGGCCGGGTTCGCCGCCATCAAGAGCACGGCGTTCGACGTCAAGCGGACCAGCAGCGGGTATCACTTCCGCGGCCGTGGGTTTGGTCACGGCGTAGGCCTGTGCGTCATCGGCGCCGGCACGCGCGCGGCGCGAGGCGAGACCGCCGACGAGATCCTGAAGTTCTACTATCCGGGCCTGACCATTGGCGCCGGCTCACCGAGCGCGCTAACGACCAACGTGCCGACCCCGTCCGGCCCTGTGGCACCGATGGCACCCCTGGCACCTGTGGCACCCTTGGCACCTATTTCTACCGACATCGCCTTGGCCCTGCCGGGGAGTGAGGAAGGCGATCGCGCCAGCCTGTTGACCTTGATCCGCCGCAGTCGCGACGAGATTTCGAAGGCCACTGGCGCCAAGCCGCCCGCGCGCCTGCGGGTCACCGTGCATCCTTCGGTCGATAGCTTTGGCCGTGCCACCGGCCAGCCGTGGTGGGTGTCGGGCGCGACCGACGGCGCCGCCATCGACCTGTTGCCGCTGACCACGCTCAAGCAGCGCGGACAGCTCGAGCGAACCATCCGCCACGAGGTGGCGCATGCGCTGCTGGACGAGGTGCTGTCGAGCCGGCCGATGTGGGTGAGAGAAGGGGCGGCTGCATACTTTGCCACCCCGCCGGCGTCGCGTACGGCTGCCGCCAGGGTCGCGTGTCCGAAGGATGCGGAGTTGTTGCGTCCGATCTCCGCCGGTGCGCAACGCGAAGCCTACGCCCGAGCCGAAGCCTGCTTCGCGCGAGAAATCGCCAACGGCAAGCGTTGGGATCAGGTTAGGTAGGTGCCAGGGTGCCAGGGTGCTTTATCGCAGCAGGCCCTCTAGTTCATCGACATGGCCCGACCGGCCGATCGCTTCCGCGCGGCTAATCGCGCCCGATCTCACGAGGCGCGCCAGGGATTCTTCCCGCGTAATCGAGCCGGCCTTGCGGGTCATCGTGATCTCCTGGTGCAGGTGCTGCAGCGTGTCCTTCCGAATGTGCTGGCGAGCGCCGAAGCTGACCATCAGCAACTCGACCGCCGGCACCCGGCCGCCCCCGGTCCGCGGAATCAACGTCTGGATCAACACCGCCGACAGCGCCAGCGACAACTCCTGGCGAATGGTGTTGTGCCGCTCGTTCGGGAACGAATCGCAAATGCGACCGACCGAGGCGGCGACGTCAGTCGTGTGGAGGCTACTGAAGACCAGATGGCCGGTTTCGGCCGCGCTGAGGGCAATGCGCATGGACTCGTGGTCGCGCATCTCGCCAATCACCAGGATGTCGGGTGCCTGCCGCACTGCGGCACGGAGGGCCGTTGGGAAGTCAGGCGCGTCGATGCCGACCTCCACCTGTTCCACCAGTCCCGCCTGGTGGGCATGCTCGTACTCGATCGGATCTTCGACGGTGATGATGTGGCGGGCTTCGCGCCGGTTGATAGCATCGACCAGCGCCGCCAGCGTCGTGGTCTTGCCCGAGCCGGTGGCGCCGCCGATCAGGACCAGTCCGCGGCCTAGTCGCGACAACTGCTCGACCTCGGGTGGCAGGTTCAGCTCGTCCAGCGACGGCACGCGGCTCGGCAGCACCCGGATCGCGGCGGCGGCCCGGCCGCGTTCGTGATGGAGGTTGACGCGGAAGCGCCCCAGGTCCGGCAACCGCAGCGACGCATCGGCGATGCCGGTGTCGCGAAACTGGCGGGCCGCGTGGGGCGGCAACAGTGGGGTAATCGCGGCCGCAATGTCGTCGCCGTCGAGCACCAGGTCGGCGACCGGCGACAGCAGCCCGTCGATGCGAACCGCCGGCCCACGCCCGGCAACCAGCAACAGGTCACTGCCCTTGCGGCGAATGACCTCGGCCAGCCAGTCTTCGACGCGGCTCGAGCCCTCGAGCAGCGGCGTCTCGCCGGCGACAGTTGCGTTCAGTTCGCCGATGAGTGCGTCGAGATCGTCCATGTGGCTTGACGGATGATAAGCGCGACTCCCACCGCCATCAACCACGCCGTCACGGCCAGCTTGCCGATCACGAACGCGAGTTCGACCGAGGTGGCGGGCAGCCCGGCTGGCCGCCAAGGCGCCAGGTAGATCCAGGGCGCGGCGACCAACGCGACAAACAGCAGCGTCGCCGTGGCGAGCGGCAGGGGGGCGAGGGCGCGCTTGAGCCACGCCGCGCCCGCCATCTCCCGCCAGCCGCCGGTCAGGATGGCCGCCATTAGCGCCAGCGCCAACATCGGCGCGACCACCCACTTGAGCCACATCGCCAGCCAGGCGAGCCCCGTAAACAACCACGACACATCGTCCCAACCGAGCGCGGCGATGAACCATGCGTTGATCGGTCCGCTGTTGATGGTGACGCGGTCGGTGGCGGCGCCGGCGAGCCACCAGATCAGGCCGGCGATGAGCGCGGCAGGAATGCTGGCCGGGACACCCGCGGCCGCGGCACGAATGAGGCTGGACGACACGCCGCGTTGCCACCCGAGCAGGGCGCCGCTGACGGTCAGGGCCAGCAGGAAGCCCGCGGCGAGTAACAACAGCGCCGAAGCGGCCAGGCTCCAGATGGTGGATTCGGGCGTGATCAGGAACGACCAGTAGACGCCGCCGGTCAAGGCCGCGCCCATGAGGATCCACAAGGTGATCGTCACGAGCCTCATCGCGCGCCCCCTTCCGGAGCCGTCACGATAAAGGTCTGGGGCTCGCTCGAGGCGTGCACGCCGGGCACATACATGGGCGACACCTGCGCCGGAATCGCGCGGAATTGGCCCGGTGCGATCACCTTCACGAGGTAGCTGTACTCGTAGCGGCCACGGTCGAAGGTCTCCTGGAAGAACACCGTGCGCGAGTCGCGGTACTCCACACGCGATCCGTACCACCACTGCTCGGGCGCGTCGCGTTCGAGAGGGTAGGCGGTCGTGTCTTGAATCGCCTCCACGCCGGCCGGCAGCGGATCCTCGATGGCGAGATATCGCCACTCGGGCGATCCGGCGACGGTGAGCCGGACAGTCAGTACGTCGCCTGGCTTCGCCGTGCCGGTGAACGGCTGTTCGCGATAGACGATACGGCCTTTGACCGTGACGGGCGCGAGCACGGCGTACTGGCGGGTGATCGCGAGTTGGCGGCTGCCCGCGCGCGCGCCAGCGGCGGTGGTGTCGTAGTAGTTGGCGGACGCCGACCAATACAGCGCCGCTTGTCCCGCCGACTTGTCCGACGCCGCCTTGGCGGAGTCGGAAGCCGATGGCGAAGGCGGATCGCGCTTCACCAGCCGCACCTGATTAGCCCCGGCATTAGCGGGCACGGTAATCACCTGGGGATCCGGCGCGGTCATGGCCGCGGCCGAGAATGTGCGCCGGCCCACGTTGGCGCCGTTGACGAACACTTCCACCGAGAACGGCTGCGCCGCTTCGCCACGGGCCTGCATGAACGCCAGCAGGCCGTAGATGGCCATGGCCGTCTGCTTGGTGGTGGACCAGAAGCCGGCCGTCCGGTTCAGCATCATCCAGCGGACCGCGCGCTCGACCAGCGGGTTGCGGGGATCGCGGCGGGCCAGCGCCTGCACCGCGAAGGCGGTGGCTTCGATGCTGGTCTCGGCCGCGTCGAACAGCAGTGGGTCGTTGGCCACCGCCCACCACGACACGTCGCCGCGCGTCTGCGCCTCGCCGGCCAGTGCCTGCGCCAGCTCGTTGCCGCGCGGGTCCTTGATCTCGTCGAGCAGCAGCAACAGCAGGGCGCGACCGTAGGCGCTCATGCGGCTGCGCGCCTCCCACAACTCATCGCGGGCCGCCGCATGGGTGTAATGGTGTTCGGTGCCGTCGGCGTACCAGGAGATCTCGGTCTCGCCCCCGGCCGCCCGCTGCAGCACGTACGCCTCGTAGACCTTCAGGTCGGGCTCGACGCGCGGGTACTCCGCATACAGCCGCGCCAGGGCGCGGGCGCCGTTATTGATGCGGTAATCCTGCACCCTCACGCCCGCGCGGCGAGCCTCGTCCATCGCCCACAGCGCGTATGCAGTCATGAACGGGTGGTTGCCATCCGTCTTCCACCACCCCCACCCGCCATCGTCATGCTGGTAGTCGGCCAGGCGCTGAAGGCCGGACGAAACCTGTCGATCGAGCGCCGACAGCCGCTCGGTCGGCGCCAGCTTCAACTCGGTGAGCGCCTTGGTCACCAGCAGGTTGGGCAGGAAGCTCGAGACCGTCTGCTCGGTGCAGCCGTAGGGATAGCCGGTCAGGAAATCCAGCGCGCCCAGCATTGACCCGGCGAGCGACGGCGCCAGGGCGATCGACACGGTGCGCGAGACGGGGTTGGCGCCATCGGGCACGGTGACGACCGTGGTGGCCTCGCCGGCGCCAACAATCGAGCCGGCCGTGCCGACCTCGCGATGGATGCCAAACGGCAACACCGGTAGCGGCAGTTCGACCGCGTCGGTGTCGTGGGCGGTCGTCGCCGTCGCCGTGACGGTGGCGGTGCCGACGGCCTTCGCGGCATAGCGCCAGTCGTCACGCCGCTCACCGCCGCTGACCAGCGGCGAGGACGTGGAACCAGGCGACGCCATGCTCTCCAGGCCGGAGGCCTGGAGAGACACACTCGCGGTCTGCGTGTCGGCACGGTAGTTGTGCACCATGGTCGGGATCACCACCTCGTCGCCCTCGGTGAGGAAGCGCGGCGTGATCGCGCGGACGATCAGGTCCTTGGTCGTGGTGGTGCGCGCGACGGCCACACCGGCCTTCGTGTCGTCGGTAATGGCACGGGCGGTCAGGCGCCAGGTTGTGAGCGCATCCGGATAGTTCACCGCAATGCGGCCGCGCCCCTGGGCGTCGGTGACCAGGTCGCCCACCCAGTAGATGGCGTCGGGGAAGTCCTTGCGCACCTCGGGTTGCACTTCCTTGTCGCCCTTGAAGTCGGCCAGCGTGAACGGACGACGTCCGCGGCGCGCCAGTTGCAGGCGATCGCGGCCTGAATAGCCGGTGAAGTAGTACTCGCGGGAGAACATGGTGTTCACGCGTGAGTACTCGCGACGGTAGAAGTGACGAATGGGATCGGGCGTATCGTCGGCCTTTACGCCGTACACCGCTTCGTCGATCACCGCGAGGCTGACCTGGGCCCGCACCGGCTGGCCGGCCTGGTCCGTGACCAGCACCGAGAAGGCGCCGGGCTCACGCGGCCTCGACACGGCCTGGTCGGCGGTCAGCGACACGGTCAACGTGCGCGAGGTGGCTGGCACGCCGAGGCGGCGTTCGGCACGGTTCAATCGCCCGTCGCGCAAGAACGCAATGCTCACGAACACGTCACCGACGTCGCCCTCGTCGATCGGCACCTCGATGGCCTCGGTGGCCGTCGCTCGCAGCAGCCGGAACCACGATACGTGCTGGCCTTCCTTCGTCACCAGCACGGGGCCGGTGATCGTCTCGCCCCGGATAATCAGGCGTGCCGACTCACCTGGTTGGTACGACCGCCGATCGGCCAGCAACTCGAGATATCGCTCGCTGCTATCGTCGCTGGTATCACTCGGTCCCGGCACCCACAGCCACACATCGTCTTGAACCGTGCGGTCGCCGCTTGGCGCGGTCACGCGGACGCGAAAGCTACCGGTCTGTTGCGGCAACGTCACGCGGCCGGTCGCGAGTCCGCTCGCATCCGTCGTCACGCCGTTCTGGCTGATCTGATTCACCTCGGGTTCGCTGTAGTAGCCGGCGCGATAGGTGAGCTTCTCGAGCACGACGCTGACCGGGACGTTGGCCTGCGCGGCGCCGGTGTAGTCAACCGCGCGAATCGTGATGGCGACGGTGTTGCCGGCTTGGAACACCGCGTTGGTGGTCTGCGCGGCGACCAGGAACGATCCAAAAGTGGCGTGCACCACGGTGTTGCCCGACACCTCGCGGTTGGCGGCGTCGGTGACCAGGGCGTCGATGCGGGCGCTGAAGTCGCGGCCGTTCTCGTCCACACCCAGGGGCACGCGCACCTGCGCCTTGCCGTCGGCATCCAGCCGCACGGTGCCCTGCGCTGTCTGGTTGTCGCCGTACCAATAACTGCTTTGGCCGCCCTCGAAGCCATCGTCCCATCGCAGGGGCGAGTAGTAGGGCTGCTGGTTGAGGACCCATCGGAGTTGGCCGTTGGCGACCGGCTGGCCAAAGTAGTACCTGGCCTGGATCGAGATGACCGCATCTTCGCCCTGGCGCACGAACCGTGCGGCCGGCGTCACGGTGACTTCGAACTCCGGCTTGCGGTACTCCTGCACTTCGAAGCCGCCCGAGGTCTGGAGGTCGCCGCTTTGCACACGCAGCGCGTAGCTGCCGAGCGCGGCCGTCGGCGGAACCGCGAAGTTCGCCAGCACTGCGCCGAATGCATCCACCCTGACCTGCTGCCGAAAGATCACCTTGTCATTCGGATCCGAGGCCACCACTTCAACTTCGGGACGGTCGAACTTCGCCAGCGCGTCGTGATGGCGCCAGCGCAGGATCCCCTTCAGGTGAACGGTATGGCCGGGGCGATAGATCGGCTTGTCGGTGTAAAGGTAGCCAACCAGCTCGCGGGCCGGCTCCTGCAGGGACCACGAGCCAGGGTCGGTCGCCGCCATCTGGTCGCCGCAGTGCGCGACGCCGACCACGTTCTCCATCTGCTGCTCGGGCAACACGGCCTCGAACAGGCCATCGACCGAAGTGCGGCCCTCGGCCACTGTCTTCTGCGACACGAGCACGCGTACCGCGCAATCGGCGACCGGTTCGCCGGTGAAGCGGTCGGCGGCGAAGAACAGCATCTGGCCCGGCGAGGTCTTGGTGACCAGGCCGACGTCCGACACGATCACGATGGTGTAGGCGCGCAGCAGGTCGTGGACGGCTTCGACCACGTAGATGCCGGGTTGGCGCAGATCGACCGGGACGCGGCGGACCTCGGGGTCGCGGTGGTTGGGCAGCAACTCCCGCCACGTGGTGACGACCTGGTCGGGGTTGAGCAGCGGCACCTGCGCAAAGGTGTTGGCGTTCAAGACGACGCGCTGGGCGACGACCGCCTGGTCGGTCGCGGCCCGTCGTGCGGCGCGGTACGGCTGGCTGACCTGGCCACGCGCGAAGCGCTGCACCGACTGGCGCTGGCCGCGCTTCCAGTCGGCGAGCCGCTCAATCCACGTCCGTTCCTGTTGCACCTCGACATCACCGCTCCCGAGCTGATGGGGATCGCGGAGGCCGGCAAAGAACGCGAACGGATCGTGGACTTTGTAAACCCGGAAGTCGAGCTGCGGCACGCGGCGGAACGTCAGGTAGAAGTTCGGCGCATCCTTGGTCGTGAAGACCTCGCTCGTCGAGAGCGAGAATGCCGGGCGGTCTTCGTTCTCGGCCTGCGCCCACGCCGGCGCGAAGTGAGAGGCCAGAAGTACGAAGAGAGAAGTGAGAAGCGTGAGAAGGACGAGCGAGCGGGCCAGCTTCATAGCACTGCCAATCGATAGACGCCGATGAACCGCGGGTTCGACGCGAGGGGCCGCCAGCGCGTGGACGGGTGTTGTTCGAGCGTGCTGAGCCTTACCTTGCGCACTTCGCCCCTCGACTTCGCTCGGGGCGACCCTGAGCTTGTCGAAGGGTCGCCGGGCTCAGCATCGGTCGGGCCGGTGTGGTACACGACCCAGTCATCGCCTTCGGCTTCGAACTCAGAGCGCCCGACAAACACCATCAGATGGTCGGGCACCTTCTGTGCTGGTTGGCGGAAGTAGATTAAGTCGCCGGGGCGCAGGGCCCTGGTGTCGCGGCCGAGCGGGCGCGTGTTCAGGGCGATCAACGTCTTCGCGTCGGCAAACTCCGCGTACTGCGCGTTGGCGCCGTCGGTGACCCGGAAGAGAGGCCACCCGTGGGCATCAGGCTTTGGCGCCGACCGCACCTCCGCATACTGCGGCGTAAACGGGAGCGCCGCGCGGCGCACCCACTCGGGCGTGTGCGCCCGCATGGCTTCGCGATAGGCGTGGCGAATCAGGGCGGCACAGTCGGCGACGTCCGGCGTGTTGCGCTCGAACTGCGCGTCGGCCAGCAACACGAACCACGACCGGAACGCGGCGCGATCCGATTCATCGGCAAGCCGCACTTGCGCTTTGGCCCCGGAACCGGCGACCGACGCGAGCAGGACCGCGAGTACAACGATGGTTTTGGAAGCCGACACGGTGGTCCTCTGGGGAGAATGAGCCAGTATATTCCGACTCCCGACTCCCGACTCCCGACTCCCGACTCTGTCCTTACAGCTTGACGACGAAGCCCGCGAACTTGCCCGCCAGCCAGCGCTCGCGCAGGCGGCCGCCGTGGGCCTGGACGACGGCGTCGGCGATTGGGAGTTGCAGGCCGGTGCCGCCGCGGCTGATGTCCACCGGCCGTTCTGCGAGGGTGCCGCGGCCGAGCGTCCGCGGCTGCACCACCACCTGCGTGGTGGTCCGCCCCTTGACGAGGCGCAGGTCGAAGCTCGACGCGCCGGACTGCACCCGCGCGAGGGTCGCGATCAGGGTGCAGAACACCACGCGCATGCGGGTCTCGTCCAGTCGCAGGCGGACATCGGCCGGCGCTACCACGTCGAGGTCGGTCTCAAAGTGATCGGGCAACTCCACCGCCTGCACCGCCTGGTTCAGCACCGACCGCAGGGACGTGCGCTTCAGGGCCAGCTTGATGCGGCCATCCTTGAGGTGGGCCAGCTCCGTCAGCTCGTCGAGCAGCGCGGCCAGCCGTTCGGTGGCGCGGGTCATCTCGACCATGACGCGGCGCGGCCGCTCGCCGAGCGAGGCGTCCTGTTCCAGCAGCCGGAGGTAGCCGCGCACGACACCGGTCGGCCCGCGCAGCTCGTGGGAGGCCAGCGACAGCAAGGTGGGCAGGGCAGATTCGGCCATGGGGTCTCAGGTTCATAATCCCACACGACCCGTCCGAAACCCCCGACCCTTGCGCGGCGTCTTAATCTGGAACCGGTGCGGTATCATCGGCGGGAAGTGAGTAGGGGCGCACTTCAGTGCGCCCGGAGAGATTTCTATGTTGATCAAGAAGGCTGCAGACCTGCGCGAATCCGACGTGACCCCAAAGGAAACCTTCCTGCGGCGCCGCGAATTTCTCGCCGTGGCCGGCAGCACGGCCGTGGCCGTCGCCACCAACGGCCTGGGCCCGGTGTTCACGGGGACGCCCACCGCAATGGCCCAGAACCCGTCGGCGCAGAAGCTGACCAACCTCAAGAAGAGCCCGTTCAGCACCGACGAGAAGCTCAACTCGTACAAGGACGTCACCACCTACAACAACTTCTACGAGTTCGGCCTCGACAAGGGCGACCCGGCCAAGTACGCGCACACGCTCAAGCCCAAGCCGTGGAGCGTGGTGGTGGAAGGGCAGTGCGCCAAGCCCGGCACTTACCACATCGAAGACATCCTGAAGTACGCGCCGCTCGAAGAGCGCATCTACCGTCTGCGCTGCGTCGAGGCGTGGTCCATGGTCGTGCCATGGGTCGGCTATCCGCTGAGCGAGTTCCTCAAGCGCTTCGAGCCGACGTCGAAGGCGAAGTACGTCGAGTTCAGGACGCTGGTGGACCCCAGGCAGATGCCGGGGCAGACCGCGCCGGCGCTCAACTGGCCCTACGTCGAGGGCCTGCGCGTGGACGAGGCGATGCATCCGCTCACGCTGCTCGGCCTGGGGCTCTACGGCGAAGTGTTGCCCAACCAGAACGGCGCGCCGATCCGCCTGGTGGTGCCGTGGAAGTACGGCTTCAAGAGCATCAAGTCGATAGTCCGCGTGCGCTTCGTCGAGAACGAACCGCTCAACACGTGGAAGCAGCAGCAGTCCGCGGAGTACGGCTTCTACGCCAACGTCAACCCGCAGGTCGACCACCCGCGCTGGACGCAGGGCAGCGAGCGGCGGCTGGGCGAGTTCTTCCGCCGCAAGACGCTGATGTTCAACGGCTATGGTGACCAGGTCGCATCCCTCTACGCGGGGATGGACCTCCGCAAGAACTACTGATGCAGCCGGGAGCCGGGAGTCGGGATCCGGGAGTCGATCCCGTTTCGTGACTCAAACACAATGGCGGCGACGGGTCTTCAAGCCCGCCGCCTGGCTCGCCTGCCTGGCGCCCGCCGCGCTGTTGATCTACAACGGCTTCCAGGGTGAGCTCGGCGCCAATCCCGTCGAGACCATCACCAACAGCACCGGCATCTGGACGCTGCGCCTGATCGTGATCGGGCTGGCGATCACGCCGCTGCGGTGGGCCACCGGCCTCAATCAGCTGATCAACTACCGTCGCGTGATCGGCCTGTTCGCGTTCTTCTACGGCACGCTGCACTTCCTGACTTACTTCATTCTCGACCACCAGCTGCAGTTCACCGGGCTGTGGGATGATGTGGTGAAACGGCCGTACATCACGGCCGGGTTCACCGCGTTCGTGTTGATGATTCCGCTGGCGCTCACCTCGACCACCGGCTGGATTCGCCGCATGGGCGGCAGGAAGTGGAACCTGCTGCACCGGTTGATCTACATCACCGCGCTGGCCGCGGTGCTGCATTACTTCTGGAAGGTGAAGCTCGACGCTACCTATCCCATTTACTACGGCATCGGCGTAGCGATCCTGCTTGGCGTCCGTCTGTGGCGCAAGTACCGCCCCGCCGGCGTCTCGATCGAATCGACCTCGAGTCGAGCCCAATAGCCCCACCGGGTGGGAATTTTTGACGGCGCTGTGAGATTACCCGCAGCGTTGGCCGGCGCGTATGGCCGAAATGGGACGGTTCCGGTGGCGCGGCTTATGCTTCGAATCTGCAGCGGGAGGTCGTATGCCGCTCGCTGTACTCCTGTTGCTCGCCCTGGTGTCGATGCCGTTATCCGCGGCCGCCAAGTCGACCCAGTACTCACTGGCACCCGCGCCGTTTTCGGGGCAGATGCCCGACGGTTGGGTGACCAAGAAACAGACCGCTCAGCTCACCACCTTCCATGCGCCGGCCGGTACGGCCGAAGCCGAAGCGTCGGTCTGGATTCGGGTCGCCCCCATGGTTCAACAGCCCGAGTGGGCCATTGAGGACTATCTCGCAGACATCCAGCGCGCCAATGCCAAGCTCGATGGAATTCTCTGGGCGCCGGTGGAATCGCAACGGGCCCAGGGCGGCCGCGAGGTCCTGATTCTCCCCGGCTCGTGGTCGCACAAGACGAGCGTCGGCGCCATGACGCGGTGGCGCGCGGTCTTCGCGTTCGTCGAGTTTCCCGACTACGTGGTGATCGGCCAGTACTCGGCGCCGCAGGCGTACTTCGAGCGCCTGAACGACGGCTTCGACGTCATCTGGGGCAGCCTCACCTACGGTGCGGCGACGGCTCGGGGTCCTGGAGCGCCGAGCAAGCCCACCAGGGGCGCCACGCCCGGCGTCACCGGCCGGACGACGTTCACCTTCGAATCGCCGGCGTACACCGGTGAGATGCCCGAGGGCTGGGTGGCGCGGCGCACGGGCGAGGTCTTGACGATTGAAGGTAAGCCGGGGACCGAGCCTTACGAAATGACCATTCGCCTGTCGTTCTACGACAAGCGGGAGCACACCCTTGAAGGCCTCGCGTCGAGTGTCCGAGGGGCGCTGGCTGACTTGCCCGAGGCCGACCTCACCGAGCCGGGACTGAGGCAGACCGAAGAAGGGCGGCCGGCGCGGGCGGTGGTGGTCGACTACAAGGGGCAGGACTCGTCGAAGCGGACGATCGGGTTCCGGCAGGTGGCCGCGGTCGTCGAACACGACGGCCACCTGGTGGTGCTGACCTATGCCGGACCGGCGACCCTTTTCGACCAATACGCTGGGGCTTTCGAGATGGTGGGGTCGACACTTCGCGCCACCAAGACTGCTCGTGCCGGCACCACCGCCGCCGCTCCAAAATCAGCTGGCTCGCAAGCCGGCATGAAGGTCATGCGCGACGACAAGTTCGGCTTCGCGTACGAGATCCCTGCCACCTGGACCTACCGGGTCAATGCCGTCAAGGACTACGTCGTCGAAGGCCCCAAGGGCACGGACGCATACGAGTTGTCGGTGGTCTTGCAGTTCGTGACCAAGGCAGCGAACAAGGGCTCGTCGGCGACGGCCCAGGCGCAGAGCCTCGTTGAGCAGATCGAGGGTGCGCCCAACGGCGTGATCAAGTCACACGACCTGCTGCAGGTGGCGGGGCAGGAGGCGCCATTCTTCGTCGCGACGTACACGGCCAAGAACTCCACCGGCGTCGCGATGCCCTTTGCGCACACGCAGCTGGTGCTGGACCACGGCGCGTACTACTACTTGATCAGCTACTCCGGCCCCGCGCCGATCTACGAGAAATACTTGAGCGTCTTCCAGCACCTGGTCGAGACGTTCACGTTTGCCCGCTAGGCGTGCGGCCTAGCGGGGCGGCAGCGTGCCGCCTTCGGCCAGCGTCTTGATGTTCTGGATCGCGCGGGTGAAGACGGCGGTGCGCGACGCCTTGTCCTTCTCCCGTGCCGCATCGTCGGGCAACATCGAGTTGTCGTAGATCAGCGTGTAATAGAGGCGCGACGTCTTCGGCGTGACCGGACGGACTTCGAGCGTGCCGTGGTAGAGGTTGTAAGGCCGTCCCGCGCGCACCGTCTGCGTGTAGGTGTACGAGAACTCGGTCTTGCCGACGAGCACTTCGTTGGCGACTGAACGCACCGAACCGACCTCACCCTCGACCCCAGAGAGCATCTTGCAGCCCGACGGGATCTGCAGCCACTCGGCGATGTCGCAGTACTTGCCGATGCGCTTCCACACCTCGGCGGCGGGGCGGTCGATGGCAATCTCGAGCGGGATGGAAATGTAGGTCGGGTTGTCGACGACGATGTTCGCGTTGGGGTTGGCGGGTGGTGCGGCGGCCGCCGGTGCCTGGGCGGCGGCGGTCAAGGGAAGGGCGGTTACCAGTGCCACAGCTGCGACGGTATGAGCGAGTATTCGCATCGATCCTCCGCGGGGAAGACTACACGATAATTGGCACTTTCAGGCCGATGTGTTAGTATCAGTCTCTTCCTTGTCGCGGGGTGGAGCAGTCCGGTAGCTCGTTGGGCTCATAACCCAAAGGTCGGGGGTTCAAATCCCCCCCCCGCAACCAACTTTAAGCAAACTGAAGCCAAGCTCGAACTGAAGCCAAGCCAATGACCGGAACGATCAAGACGCTGCGAGCAGACAAGGGATTCGGCTTTATCCGGGATACGACCGGTAAAGAGGTGTTCTTTCACTCCAGCGCCATCTACGGTGAGGGCATCGACAACCTGCGCGAGGGCGATGGGGTCGAGTTCGATCTCAGTGAGGACGGTCCGAAAGGGCCTCGGGCCACGAACGTCCGGCGAACCACGACCTAACACACACTACGGCTTGTATTCGCGCGCCGTCAGTTTCTCGCGCATGCCGTCGCTGTCTCCCGGCTTCATCTGCCGGAATTCCTTGATCGTAAAGGTCAGCCCCCCTATGAAGAGGCCGAAGGTCCCAACACCGATGGTGAAAATCCAGAGGTCCATGGCTTATCGCCTCGTCGCGCGCAGCTGGATGTAGACGCCGGCTGCAAGAATCGAAGGAACCCACAGGCCGACGAAGATGCCTGCCTCTCGATTTGGCGGCCAAAAAGTCCCAAACCACAGGGAGATGGAAAACAAGAATGAGATGAACGCCGCGCCGAGAATCATGAAATCTTGAATCTTGAACATGCCCTAGCCCTTTACCTGAAAGCGACCCGCCTCCTGTTAGACCCATGATGCAAGGCGCGCGATTCAAGCATACTGTTGAACCGTCGCGACCTACAGCGGCGTCATACCGCGGGTGGCAAAAGTGACCGGAAAACCAGTGAATTAGTCATGACTGTGCCAGGTCCCGTCGAGTGGCTGCTGCTGGCCCACGCCGCAGTCACGCTCTTCATGGTGGGGGTGATCTGGTTTGTGCAGGTGGTGCACTACCCACTATTCGCGCGCGTCGGCGAGGCCTCCTTCCCTGAATATGAGCGTCATCACGCCCGGCGAACCGGTTGGGTGGTGGGGCTGCCGATGCTCGTCGAACTCGGAAGCGCCAGCGCGATTGTCTGGTATCTTGGCGGCGTGCTCGCCTGGTGCGGGCTGGGATTGCTGGCGATCGTCTGGACCAGCACCTGGCTCTGGCAGGTGCCGGCGCACCGTCGGCTCGAGCGCGGATTCGACGCCGCCGTTCAGAGCTGGCTGGTGAGCACGAACTGGGTGCGAACCGGCGCCTGGTCGGCGCGTGGCGTGATAGCGTTGGCGCTCATGGTGCCCCCGCGCTGATCAGTGGGTCAACGAGCACCAGGCGATGAACAGGTTGAGGCACATCAGGACCAGGGCTGGCAGGGTTTGAGCGAGTGAGTCGAGCACGCGGATGCGAGTGGCGATGCCTAGCAGCATCATCAAGGCGAGACCGCCAGAACTGAGCACCACGAGGGGCGGCCAGAACAGGCCGACAATCAGACCCAGTGCACCGAGCACCTCGAGTGTGCCCGTGACGATACGAAGGCGACTGAGGCCGAAGCGCTCGAAGTCACGCTTCATTCCGTCGAGGCACAGGCACGCGATGCCGTAGAACAGGAACACGGCGGACGACACGAAGATCGAGGCATAACAAGCGCTCGTCACCACGCGTCCACTTCTAGCCAGCGACGCCGGACAGTTGTCAGTTTCACGGAGGAACCCATTATGGATTGGTTGTCATTGTCGAGTGTGCTGCAAATCGTTGTCGGGCTCGGACTGCTGAATGTCTGGCTGGTGCGCGGACGCTCCTCCACATCGTATCGCGGCGGCGCCGCGCAGACCCTGCAGAGCGAGTTTGCGGCCTACGGCCTTCCCGGTTTCGCTTTCTACGTCGTGGGCGCGCTAAAAATCACCGCTGCCATCGTCCTGATTGCCGGCGTCTGGCTGGCGCTTCCAGTCCGGGAGGCCGCGGCGCTGGTCGCCGCGCTCATGATTGGCGCCCTGGCCATGCACCTCAAGGTCGGCGACCCGCTGATGAAGTCGCTCCCCGCTGCGCTGATGCTCGTGATGAGTGTGACGATCGTCGCCTTGCGCTAACGAGATCGGACGTGGCCGATGCGCCGTGCCTGTATCTTCCGTAGCCATGCCACGCACTGCCGCCCTCTCCGCCCGCCGTTCGTCGCGTGAAAGTACGCCGGGGCGTCTAGTGATCGTCTTTGGCGATCAGCTCGACCTCGAGGCCACGCTGATTCGCTCGCTGGCACCGGGCGACACCATCCTGATGATGGAAGTCGCCAGCGAGTCGCGCCATGTCCCCAGCCACAAGCAGCGGACGGCGCTGTTCCTGTCGGCGATGCGGCACTTCGCCGCCACATTGAAGCGGCGGCAAGTCCCCGTCCGCTATATCGCGCTTGACGACCCCGAGAACACCGGCGCGTTCGAGACGGAGATCGCGCGAGCGGTCGCCGCGCTCGGCCCGACCCAGATCGTGTGCACCCACCCGGGCGAGTGGCGAGTGCTGGCGATGCTTGAACGGGTCGGCGACTCGACCGGCATTCCGGTCAGCATCCTGCCCGACGAGCACTTCATCACCACACCGGACGAGTTTGCCGCCTGGGCCAAGGACCGCGCGTCGCTGACGATGGAGTTTTTCTACCGCGAGCAGCGTCGCAAGACCGGCTACCTGATGGAAGGGGAGGGCAAGCGCGCCAAGCCTGCCGGTGGCGAGTGGAACTTCGACAAGGAAAACCGGCTGCCCTTCGGCAAGCAAGGCCCGAGTCCGCGCCCCCGGCCGCCGCTTGCCTTCGCGCCCGACGCGATCACCCGCGCGGTGCTGGCGGCCATGACCCACATGCTCCCCGATCTGCCCGGCTCGGTCGAGGCCTTCGCCTGGCCGGTGACGCGTGAGCAGGCCCTCGCCGCGCTCGATGATTTCATTACCCATCGTCTCGCCCAGTTCGGCCCCTTCGAAGACGCGATGTGGACCAACGAAGCCACGCTCTACCATTCCACGTTATCGAGCGCGCTCAACCTCAAGCTGCTCAATCCGCGCGCGTGCTGCGAGCGGGCCATCCAGGCGTATCGCGCCGGTCAGGCGCCGCTGCAATCGGTCGAGGCGTTCGTGCGGCAGATCATTGGCTGGCGCGAGTTCATCCGCGGCGTCTACGAACTCGAAGGGCCCGCCTATGGCGATCGCAACGGGTTCGACCAGCACGGCCAACTGCCACCGCTCTATTGGACCGCGGACACCGACATGGCCTGCATGAAGGCCTGCGTGGGCCAGGTGCTCGAGACCGGCTTCGGCCACCACATTCAGCGCCTGATGGTCACCGGTAACTTCGCCCTCATCAGCGGCGTCCACCCGCGGGCCGTCAGCGACTGGTATCTCGGCATGTTTGTGGATGGCGTGGACTGGGTCACGCTCCCTAACGCGCTCGGCATGGTCATGCACGCCGATCGGCGCCAGGGCGCAGCGAAGGGGGTCACCGGACTGGTTGGCACCAAGCCCTACGCCGCCAGCGGCAAGTACATCCAGCGGATGAGCAACTACTGCACCACCTGCCGTTACGACCCCGCCGAACGCAGCGGCCCCGTCGCCTGCCCGGTGACGGTCTTCTACTGGGACTTCTTGATCCGCACCCGCCAGACGCTTGCACCGAACCAGCGGATGGCGATGATCCTCAAGAACGTTGATCGCCTGACGCCTGACGCCCGCACGCAGATCACGAGCAGCGCCGGCCGGCTCCGTCGCCAGCTCGGGATTGATCGGAATGTCGCTGCACCAGCGGCCCGCGGATCAACAAGAGACAAAGAGAACAAGAGGACTAACTCCTGATCTCCTGGTCTCCTGTGATCACGCCTTACACCCGTGGCGGATCGGTCTCCCGATCGAAATGACGATGCGCGGCCAGCGCGCGGATGAACGCGTCGGTCGGCGGCTCGCCAGCGTCGCCGGCGGCGATGATCAGACCCGAATCAGGCTTGCCTGTCGGCAACGCGCGGGGGATACCCGCCTTGTCGAAGACCGGCAGCGCGCCCGCCAGCACCATGATCGGTTTGCAATGCCGATACTGATCCTTGAGGAACTCCAGGGCCCGGCCGTCGGCCGCGAGAATGGCCGCTGACCCGTCACCGTCGGCCAGCACCATCGCGTCGAAGATCACCGACGGCGCGACTTCGAGCGAGGCATCAGCTTGAATGGCCGTCCCGCTGCTCGCCACCGTACCGAGGCGCGGAGCGACGAACACCGGGACCGCGCCTTCAGCCATCAGCCGATCGGCAATCGCCTTGGCCTTGTCGCCGTTTACGCCGTCGGCGACCAGGATCGCGACCCGCCGGGCGCGAATGCCGCCGTCACCGGGACGGGCGAACAGCGACAGGGCCTTCGACTCGGTCACTTCTGGACGCACTTTCTTCTGCTGCACCTTCGGCATGGCCTCGGGCATTTCGGTGATCCCCAGGCCGGCCGCTACGGCATCAGCCAGCTCCGGCGCAACATTCATGAGACCCGACACCATTCGCTCGCGTATGGCTGCGGTCTGCACCTTTGACAGCTCGAAGCGAAACGCGTTGATGATGTGGGTCTTCTCAACCGTGGTCTGGCTGTTCCAGAACAGCGTCGCCTGGGTGTAATGATCGGCAAACCGCTCCGCCTTGCCGCGCACCTTGTGGTCGCCGGGGCTTTCGACCTTAGCCGCAAAGCTCACGAACCCCGCGGCGCCAGCCTGGAACGGACACCCGCCGCCCAACGAGTTCGGCTCGTAGGCGACGCGCCCGCGGTTGATGGCCTGACGATGCATACCGTCGCGCTGGTTGTTGTGGACCTGCGCCACGGGAGCATTGATCGGGATCTCGTGGAAGTTCGGTCCGCCCAGGCGTGAAATCTGGGTGTCGACATAGGAGTGAATGCGGCCCGCCAGCAACGGGTCGTTCGAGAAGTCGATGCCCGGTACCACATGGGCGGTGCAGAAGGCGACCTGCTCGGTTTCCGCAAAGAAGTTGTCGGGGTTCCGGTTCAGGGTCATCTTGCCGACTGGAATCAGCGGCGACACCTCTTCCGGCACCAGCTTGGTCGCATCGAGAATGTCGAACGAGTACTTCTCGGCATCGTCTTCCGTGACGATCTGGAAGTTCAACTCGTACTCGGGAAACGCCCCGGCTTCGATCGCTTCCCACAGATCGCGGCGGTGGAAGTCCGGATCCGCGCCGGAGATCTTCACCGCTTCATCCCACACCAGCGAGTGGGTCCCGGCCGTGGGTAACCAGTGGAACTTCACGAAGACCGACTCGCCCTCGTCGTTGACGAGGCGATAGGCGTGGACGCCAAACCCCTGCATGGTGCGATAGCTTCTCGGGATCGCCCGGTCCGACATCACCCACATCAGCATGTGCGTGATCTCGGGCATCAACGACGCGAAGTCCCAGAAGGTGTCGTGCGCCGACCCCGCCTGCGGCATGGCGTGGTGCGGTTCGGGCTTGACCGCATGCACCAGGTCTGGGAACTTCATGGCGTCTTGAATGAAGAACACCGGGATGTTGTTGCCGACCAGGTCCCAATTGCCTTCGTCGGTGTAGAACTTCACCGCGAAGCCGCGGGCATCGCGAGCGGTGTCGGTCGAGCCGCGCTCGCCGACGACGGTTGAGAAGCGGACGAACACCGGCGTCTGTTTGCCGGCCTCAGCGAAGAGTGAAGCTCGTGTGAACTGTGCCATCGAGTCGTAGCACTCGAAGAAGCCGTGCGCAGCCGAACCTCGGGCGTGCACAATGCGCTCAGGGATGCGCTCGTGGTCGAAGTGCGTGATCTTCTCGCGCAGGATGAAGTCTTCGAGCAGCGTCGGACCCCGAAGCCCCTGCTTCAACGAGTTCTGGTTGTCGCCGACGGGGACGCCGTGGTTGGTCGTGAGGCGTTGCCCGCTCGAGTCCACGCGAACCCGGTCCAGGGGGGCGATTGTCTTGTTGATGCCAATGGGGGGCGCGCCGCTGCCCACTTTGTCCGATCCGTTCGCTTCGGTCAGCGTGCTGCCGGTCGCCGCCTGATCAGGTGGTTCAGCTGAGGCGCCTTGAAGCGGAGCCAGTGCGGCTGCCGGATCGAACTCCGACGGCTTCAGGGCGTTAAACGGAAACGCCTCTGCCAACGCGGCCGTCGCCGCGGCCTTCGACTCGAGCGCGTCCGCGCTCTCCTGCGAGAAGGGAAGACTCGATGGTCCGCTGACGGTCGGACGGGCGTGCGCGGCGGACTTCGGGTTGCCAGCTTTGCCTTGTGGCTGGGACTTCTTCGATTTAGCCATTTATTGCTCCTGCGTTACGAGGGTCTGTGATCCGACTCTTCGTATTGCAATATTGCCGCCGCGGCCAGCTGAACCGACTCCGGGACTGCGGTTAGTGTCTGATTCAGGAGGCATTAGTCCACTAACTGGTAGACGGGCCCAGGATGTCTTGCTCAGCTGCGTCTGATGGTGCCAAGGTCCGCGGCGAACTCTCGACCGAGTCGGGATTAACCACCGTCGCGCTGGCGCCGGTGGTCGCGGCGAAGATCTCCGCCAGTGGAAACTTCGGCCGGCGGTCTGCGGTGAGCAGGCCATTGGCCTCTTGATAGGTGTCGGCAAACTGGGTGTAGCAGAATCCCGTGAACATGCCGAGAGTGTGAACGGTTGCGAGCAACGCGCGATAGCGCAACTCGAACGCTTCCGGGGTGGCCGCACGGGCATAGCCCCAGGTGGCGGGATCGGACGAGCACGCGATGCCGCCAAACTCGGTCAGCATCACGGGCTGATCCACCGACCGCTTGCCTTCGAGCACCAGCGACCGCCCGCCGGGACGTTCGCGCCTGAACAAGCGCGGCGGCACATCACTCGCGTGATACCGCTCGGCCAGGCGCGCGGGGATCGGGTCGTAGTCGTGGATGCCGATGATGTCGGTGGCCACGCTTTCCCAGCCGTCATTGCCAATCACGGGTCGGGTCGGATCAAGCGTCTTGGTCAGGTAATACAGAGTGCGGACGTAGTGGCGCTCGGCGGGGTTGCTCGGCAGGTTGGGGACCCCCCAGGATTCGTTGAACGGCACCCACGACACGACACACGGGTGGCTGTAGTCGCGATCGATGGCGTCCATCCATTCCCGGGTGACGCGGCCGACCGACGCGTTGGTGAACCGGTAGGCGCTGGGCATCTCGGTCCAGACCACCAGGCCCAGGCGATCGGCCCAGTACAGGTAGCGAGGGTCCTCGAGTTTCTGATGCTTGCGAACACCGTTGAAGCCCATGGCTTTGGCCAGCTCCACGTCTTGCCTCAATGCCGCATCATCGGGCGCGGTCAGGCCGGTGGTTGGCCAGTAGCCCTGGTCGAGCACGAGCCTGAGCGGGTAGGGCCGACCGTTGAGCACGAACCGATGCCCCTCGACGGCCACCGATCGCAGCGCCGTATAACTGGTCACCCGGTCGATGACGACGCCGTCGGTTTCGAGCGTGAGCTCGGCGTCAATCAGTCGCGGATGGCCGGGGTTCCACAGCAACTCGTTGCGGGAGTCGTCGATGCCCGGGTCCGACAGCACGATGCGGCGGTGCACCTCGTGGCCGGTGACGCGGTAGACGTCTTCGGCCAGCAGCATGGCCCCGGTGGTCAGCCTGACGCGCAACTGCAGGCCCTCTCGGCGCGGACCCTCGCACCAGACCGCGCAGCCAATCTCCCATCGCTCGAGATTGGGCGTCCAGCGAAGGCGGCCGATCCACGTCGTGGGAACGGACTCCAGCCACACCGTTTGCCAGATGCCGGTGGTTCGCGGGTACCAAATCGAGTGCGGCTCCAGCATCCAGTCCTGCTTGCCGCGCGGCTTTTCGAGATCGGCGGGATCGTCCTGGGCGCGAACCACGACCTCGCACTGAGTACCGCCACCGATTGCGCCGTCGATGTTGCACGTGAACGGCGTGTAGCCACCTTCATGCTGACCGACGAGGTGGCCGTTGACCCAGACCGTCGCCCGATAGTCAACCGCGCCAAAGTGCAGCAGCGCGGTGTGGCCGTCAGCAGGGGGCGGGGTGAAGGTCCGGCGGTACCACACGGCGCGAAAGAGGCCCGTGTCGGCAATGCCGCTGGCGTCGGTCTCCGGCGCGAACGGCACGGTGATCGTGTCGGTCCACACCACCTGTGTCGCGCTGGTCCAGCTGCCGTCACGATCGATCGCGAATTGCCATGGGCCGTTCAAGGAAGTCCACCCGTCGCGAACCAGTTGGGGTCGTGGATACTCTCGCGCACCGCCGGGTTGGCTCATGCCGTGACTGTGAGCAAATGTCGCTCCATATCGGTCGAGGCGGACGTCACGATCACGGCACACACGTTGCAGTGCCATGGACCACCATGCGCCTTACTCCCTCACCAGGCTCTTTGACTCCCCTTGCCGCCGCACACCCGGCGCTCATCTGCCTCAGCCACCTGCGTTGGAAGTTCGTCTTTCAACGCCCGCAACACCTGATGAGCCGCTATGCCAAGCGCCAGCCGGTGTACTTCGTCGAAGAGCCGATTCTCGACGACATCGACGTGCCGGATTTCGACATCGAGAACCACGATGGCGTGCAGGTCGTGGTGCCGCGCGCCCCACGCCACTACTCGGCCGCGGAATTGATCGCGTGCCAGCGCGCCACCTTGAACGCCGTGATCGCCTCGCATCGGCTTGCCCGCTTCGTCCTGTGGTACTACACGCCTCTGGCCCTCAGGTTCTCGGACCATCTCTCGCCGGAGGCCGTGGTCTACGACTGCATGGACGAGTTGTCAGCGTTCAAGAACGCCGCAGCGGAGTTGCCGGCCCTCGAACGCAGCCTGCTGGAAAAAGCCAACCTGGTGCTTACCGGCGGCCAGTCGCTCTACGACGCCAAGAAGAACCAGCACGCGAACATTCACGCGATGCCGAGCAGTGTTGACGTGGCGCATTTCGCCAAGGCTCGCCAGGCAATTCTCGACCCGGCCGACCAGGCGGGCCTGATGCGCCCGCGCCTGGGGTTTTTTGGCGTGCTCGACGAGCGCCTCGACATTCCACTGCTCGCTGGACTCGCCGAAGCCCGTCCCGACTGGCAGCTAGTGATGATCGGCCCGGTCGTCAAGATCGACCCGGCCGAGTTGCCGACGCATCCGAACATCCACTACCTCGGCGCGAAGACCTACGACGAGCTGCCGGCGTATGTCGCCGGTTGGGATGTCGCGCTGCTGCTGTTTGCCCGCAATGAGGCCACCCGTTTCATCAGCCCCACCAAGACGCCGGAGTACCTCGCCGCCGGCAGGCCAGTCGTCTCGACCTCGATCCGAGATGTAGTGAGCCCCTATGGTGATCGTGACCTGGTGCACATTGCCGATGCGGTGCCCGACTTCGTCCGCGCCTGTGAGCGAGCGTTGAGTGAGCCGCCCGAGCCGCGGCGGGTGCGAGCCGACGTCTTCCTGCGCGGCACCTCGTGGGACCGCACCTGGGCGAAGACGGCCGCGTTGCTGGCGAGCGTGCTCGAGCCTGTGACCATCGAGACGCCCGGCGCCGCGGTGCTGTCCCACCCGTTGCCGTCGCCTGCCATGGGACTGGGCGTCAGGGGGAACCGTGTTTGATTATCTGATTGTTGGCGCCGGATTCGCCGGCGCCACCATGGCCGAACGCCTGGCCGCGCACGGCGACAAGCGCGTCTTGATCTGCGACAAGCGGCCGCACATCGGCGGCAATGCCTTCGACTGCTACGACGAGCACGGCATTCTGATTCACAAGTACGGCCCGCACATCTTCCACACGAACTCCGCGGAGGTATTCAATTACCTCTCCCGGTTCACGCAGTGGCGCCCGTACCAGCACCGGGTCCGCGCCTCGGTGGATGGCCAGATGGTGCCCATCCCCATCAACCTGGATACGATCAACCAGTTGTATGGCACCGCGTTCACGTCGTTGGAGCTGGAAGATTTCTTCGCCTCGGTGGCGGAGCCTCGCCAGCCGTTGAAAACATCGGAGGACGTCATCGTCAACCGCGTCGGCCGCGAGCTCTACGAGAAGTTCTTTCGCAACTACACCCGCAAGCAGTGGGGCCTCGATCCGTCCGAGCTCGACGCCAGCGTCACGGCCCGTGTGCCGGTGCGAACCAACCGCGATGATCGCTACTTCACCGACACTTACCAGTCGATGCCGCTGCACGGCTACACCCGGATGTTTGAGAAGATGCTCGCGCATCCGAACATTCACGTCCTGACCAACAGTGACTATCGCGACATCAAGGCGCTGGTGCCACACCAGCACCTGATCTACACGGGCCCCGTGGATGAGTACTTCGACTACCGCTTCGGCAAGTTGCCGTACCGCTCGCTGCGGTTCCAGTGGGAGACCCGCGACACCCCCCAGGCCCAAGCGGCGCCGGTGATCAATCATCCGAACGATCACCTGTACACACGCGTGACCGAGTTCAAGTATTTGTCCGGGCAGGAACACCCGAAGACGACGCTCGTCTACGAGTATCCGACAGACGTCGGCGATCCGTACTATCCCGTTCCGACCGCGGCCAATGCCGCGCTCTACAGCCAATACCAGGCGCTGGCGGAGGCGACCCCAGAGGTGCAGTTTCTGGGCCGGCTTGGAACGTACAAGTACTACAACATGGATCAAGTTGTCGCCCAGGCGCTGGCACACTACGCCAGGATGGCCGGCGTGCCGCGGCGGGAGATCGCAGCCTGACATGAGCCATCAGCCAGGGTCCACGCCCCTTGAAATGTGGGGCGGGCCCGAGTGCACGCTCAACCGGGTTGGGGGCAAGTACTTCGATCAGGTGTGCCGCTCGGGTCATGAAGAGCGGGTCGAGGACCTCGATCGGTTCGCCGCGCTGGGCATCACCGCGCTGCGCTACCCCGTGCTGTGGGAGCGCGTTGCGCCGGAGTCCCTGGCGCGGCCCAACTGGCACTGGGTCGATCAACGCCTCGAGCGGCTGTTCGAACTGGGCGTGCGGCCGATCGCCGGGTTGTTGCACCACGGCAGTGGCCCGGCATACACCTCGCTGCTGGATCCACGGTTTCCAACCCAGTTGGCGCGCTTTGCCAGAATGGTTGCTGCGCGCTACCCGTGGGTGTGCGACTACACCCCGGTAAACGAGCCGCTCACGACGGCACGGTTCAGCGCACTCTACGGACTGTGGCATCCGCACCTCGAAAACGACCGTGGCTTCGTGCGCGCGCTGCTCAACCAGACGTGGGGAGTCGTACTTGCCATGCGGGCAATCCGCGAAGTCAATCCCGCGGCCCGGCTGATCCAAACCGAAGATTGCGGCCGCGCGTTCGGTACCTGGCGCACCCGAGCGCAGGCGACGTTCGAGAATCACCGCCGCTGGCTGACATGGGACCTGCTGTCCGGAACAGTCACGGCAAGCCACCCCCTGCACCGTTACCTGGTCGCCAATGGCGCGTCGGACGCCGAACTCGAACGCTTCTGCGAGACGCCGGCGCCACCCGATGTGGTGGGCCTGAACTATTACCTGACGAGCGACCGCTACCTGGATCACAAGCTGGCGAACTATCCGACGAAGCTTCATGGCGGCAATGGACAACTGGCCTACGCCGACGTCGAAGCCGTGAGGACCCGTGCCGCAGGCATTGTCGGCCACCGCGACCACTTGCTCGAGGCGTGGCGCCGCTATCAGCGACCGGTCGCGCTGACCGAGGTGCACCTGGCGTGTACGCGCGAGGAGCAGGTGCGGTGGCTGAACGAAGCGTGGCAGGGGGCTCAACAGGCTCGCGCGCTCGGTGCCGACGTGGTGGCGGTTGCCCCCTGGGCCCTGCTCGGGTCGTACGACTGGGATTCGCTAGTCACCAAACCGCGTGGCCATTACGAGTCCGGCGCGTTTGACGTAAGAGGATCTGAGCCCCGCCCGACCGCGGTCGCCAGGGCGATTCAAACGCTGGCGGCCGGCGGGACGATCACCGGCCCAGTGGTGGCGACGGCCGGGTGGTGGCACCGCCCCGAGCGACTACTGCACTCGTCGCCTGCGCCGCTGCCCGTGGAATCCGCCGGTCCGCGGCCCCTGCTGGTCGTCGGCGCCCACGGCACCCTGGGCCGCGCCTTCCGGCGCATTGCCACCGACCGCGGTTTGCCGGTGCGCTGCATTTCTCGCAGCGATGTTGACATCACCAATGCGGCGGAGGTGCTCCGGACGCTGCAGGCGGCAGCGCCATGGGCGGTTGTCAATGCGACCGGTTATGTCAGGGTCGATGCGGCTGAATCCGACAGCGAGACGTGTTTCGGCGTTAACACTGTCGGGGCAGCGAACCTCGCTGCTGCGTGCCGGGAACTCGCGATCCCCATGGTCACGTACTCGTCTGACCTGGTCTTCGGCGGCGATCGCGATTGCCCCTACACCGAGGGCGACTCACCGCACCCCCTGAGCGTCTACGGCGCCAGTAAGGCCGAAGCCGAGCGGCGGGTACTCGACCTGTTGCCGTCAGCCCTGGTGATCCGGACGAGTGCGTTCTTTGGTCCCTGGGATAGCAGCAACTTCGTGGTGCGCGCCCTCGACACCATTCAACGAGGCGAACGTTGGCAGGCGGCCAACGACCTCGTGGTGTCGCCGACCTACGTGCCCGACCTGGTGCATGCCACGCTGGACCTGCTGGTGGACCGTGAGTCGGGCCTGTGGCACCTCTCGAACGTGGGGCCGACCACCTGGTTTCAGTTTGCGCGCGCCGCGGCGTTGGCCTGTGGTCTCCGCGCCGAGCTCATTGAGCCGGTGAGCGCAGCCGCATTCGGCTGGCCGGCGCCACGGCCACGCTACAGCGCGTTGTCCAGCGTTCGCGGCAAGGTGATGCGTTCGACCACCGACGCCCTGGCGGCGTTTGCGGAGACACGCCCTCAAGCCGCGGTGGCAGTGCGATGAGTGCGACCTTGCGCGTCGCCGTGACCGGCGGCGCCGGCTACATCGGAAGCATCGTCACCGAACGGCTCGTGGCCGGCGGTCACCAGGTGATGGTGATCGATGACCTGTCAAAAGGCCATCGTGACACCGTCCCTTTCGAAGCTGAGTTTGCGGAACTGTCGTTGTCGGACCGCCCGGCGCTCACCGACGCGCTACGGCGGTTCGGCGCGAATGCCGTGGTTCACATGGCCGCCTCGTCGCTGGTCGGCGAATCCGTTGGGTCACCGGGCAAGTACTACGACAACAACCTCGGCGCCGGCCTGGCGTTGCTCGAAGCCATGCGAGAGTCGGGAGTGCCGCGCCTGGTGTTCTCGTCGACCGCTGCGGTCTATGGCGAGCCGGTGAAGCAGCCGATCGAGGAAGACGATCCCACCAAGCCGACCAACCCCTATGGCGAAACCAAGTTGGCCTTCGAGCGCGCCTTGTACTGGTATGCGGGCGCGCATGCCTTGAGGTCGGTCAGCTTGCGTTACTTTAATGCCGCCGGTGCGTCGGCGCGTAATGGTGAACGCCACGAACCGGAGACGCATCTCATTCCTCTCGTGTTACAGGTGGCGGCGGGTGAGCGCTCGCACGTCACGGTCTTCGGCGACGACTATCCGACGCGTGACGGCACGTGCGTGCGTGACTACATCCACGTTGAGGACCTCGCCGCCGCGCATGTCCTGGCGCTCGAGAGCCTGCAAGCCCCCGGACGGTGCGTCGCGTATAACCTGGGTTGCGGCGGTGACGGGTACTCGGTGCAGGAAATCATCGATGCCGCCCAGCGGTTGACCGGCCGGACGGTGAAGACGGAGGCCGCACCACGGCGCGCCGGAGACCCGGCCGTGTTGATTGCCAGTTCCACTCGCATTGCTCGCGAGCTTGGTTGGCACCCGCGAAAGCAGTTGGACGACATCGTGACGTCGGCGTGGACCTGGATGACCACGCGACGGACCGGTCCGGTGGCGCGCTGATTGGTCGCCGGAGCGCCATGTTTCGCCAACTGCTCGTCAAGTCGGATGGCCGTCCATTAGCCCTCGACGCTGAGCTGCAGGCCGTCACGGTCGACATCCATGCCTGACCTCAGCGGTCACCCACAAACGTCCGCTGAGGCCCGCGCTGAGGCGCCCGGGCGGGTCAACCTCATCGGCGAGCACACCGATTACCACGGCGGATGGGTACTGCCGACGGTGCTGCCGCAGACCACCCGGGTATGGGGCCGCCGGCTCGACGGCGGGGAAGTGCGCGCCACCAGCGCGGCCTTCCCTGGCGTGCCCGGCCGCTTCAGCCTGGGCGGGGAACTCCTGACCAACAGCTGGCTCGACTACGTGCAAGGCGTGACCTGGGTGCTCGGGCGCAGCGGCGTGTCCTTGACCGGGTTTGACGTCACCATCGACTCGTCGATCCCGGTAGGCGCCGGTGTGTCGTCGAGCGCCGCGCTGGCGGTCAGCCTCCTTCGTTTGCTGCGCCAATTGTTTGCGCTGCCACTGGATGATGTCGCGATAGCAAAACTGGCGCAGTTGGTGGAGACCGATTTCGTGGGAGCGCCGGTCGGCATCATGGACCAGATGGCGTGCAGCCTGGGTCGTGCTGGGGAAGCGTTGTTCCTGGACACTCACACCCTGGCCTTCGAGCGGGTGCCGTTACCAGCCGGCGCGGAGCTACTGGTGCTCGACTCGGGCGTCCCGCATCGCCACGCCGACGGCCAGTACGCCGAGCGTCGCCATGAATCGTTCGCCGCCGCTGAACTGCTCGGGGTGGTCCGGCTGCGCGACCTGCCGGTTCGTGACCTCTCGAAACTTGCGGGCCTGCCGCCGCTGCTGGCGCGACGTGCCCGCCATATCCTGACCGAGAATCAGCGCGTGATTGACATGGTCGGCGCACTGCGAGCGGGGCAGTTGAAACGCGCCGGGACGTTGATGAATGAGTCTCACGTCTCGATGCGCGACGACTACGAGGTATCCACGGCGGACGTCGATCGGCTGGTGTCGCTGGCGCAGGCTCACCCGGCCGTTTACGGCGCTCGACTCACAGGCGGGGGATTCGGCGGCGCGATTGTCGGCTTGGTGGAAGCGGGGCAGGCGGGAGGGGTGGCGCGCTTGGTCGGGCCGGCATACCAGCGCGACACCGGCCGGTCCGCCACGGTCTTGCTGGCGGGGGCGGCAACCATGCCGCCCCCTGTCAACTAGCGGTTCAGTTCGCGCGACGCCGCGACGCCGCTGGGCTCTTGGCCGACTTGCTCGCCCGCGCTGCCGGCTGGCTCGTCTGCTTGGACGCCGGCGCTTTCGCGTCCTCGTCCTCGTCATCGTCGCCCGCACCCGCGCTCGCCGCCTCGTTGATGTCGCCTTCGGCAATCGCCGACAGCTTCTGGTCGGCGGCCTTTTCCTCCGCGAGCGTTTCGTTCAACAGCCCGGCTGCCTCGGTCAGGCCGAGCGCTTCGGCCCACGCGACGCAGGTGCCGTAGGCCGCCATCTCGTAGTGTTCCGAGCGCTGGCCGGCCGCGATGATGCACGCATCCATCACGGCGCCCTCGAAGTCTTCCTCGAGCATGGCATTGCCTTCTTCGATGATGCCGGCCATGCCGGCGCAGTGCTTGCCACGCGGCTTCTCATCGAGCAGCTCGAAAATCTGTTCCAGGCGCTGGATGTGCACGTCCGTCTCCGCCAGGTGCGCTTCGAGCGCCTCGCGAAGCGTCTCGCTGGTCGCGTTCTTGGCGAGCTTCGGCAGAGCCTTGGTCAGTTGCTTCTCAGCGTTATAAAGATCCTTGATTTCGTCGACAAACGCGTCATGAAGAGTTTCGTTCATTGCTATAGCTCCCTTAGTGGTGGCAAATTCCACAGATGGAGCGGGAGTAGCACGAACCGTACCGTCACCGGCGCTATCGTTCGGCTGTGGTCTGGGACTGTCCCGCGAAGGCCTGCGCGATCGTGATGCCCAGTGCGCGGGTGTCTGCGTACGAGGTGTTCGACGTGACGGCGACGACGAGGTTGTGCGCGGGGAACGTCAGGAAAGACATCGCCATCCCGCCCAGCACATTTCCGTCGTGGCCGGCGACGCGGGTCGGCTGGCCAGCCAGTTCGACAGACTCGAGATCCCAGCCAAGCCCGTAACCCGTGTCTTCACCCGACGGGAGCCGCAGCGAGGCCTGTAGCACTTGCACCGTCGCCGGCTGCAGCAGCTTGCCGCTGTTGATGGCCATTCCGAAACGCACCAGGTCTGATGGTGTGGACAGGAAGACGCCGGCCCCGGCGTAACACGACAGGTTGAGCGGCCGCATCACGTCCGGGCCGTAGCGTGGGTCGCCCGCGAACTTTGGGAAGTAGTCGGTCGTGCGCTCGGGGCCCGGCCCAGCTTCGAAGTCGGCCTCCGTGTGGTCCATGCCGAGCGGCTCGAAGACCTGCTTGCGCATGAACGACAGGAAGGATTCGTCCGCCGCCGCTTCGACCGCCGCGCTGACGAGGATCCAGCCAAAGTTCGAAAACTGGTATTGGGTTCCCGGTTCGAACCGCTGCTCATGGCCAAAGTGCGGCAGCGCCTCGGCCGGGCGGTCGCATTGCTCACCGAACAGCGGTCCTTCGTCGCCGCCGTCGCTCCGGATCCCGGCGACATGTCCCATCACCTGGCGTAGCGTCGCGGGCCATTGTGTCTGCGTGAACTCCGGCACGTAGGCCTGGATCGGTTCGTCCAGCTTCAGGCGCTCTTTCTCGAGCAACAGGCCGACGGCGGCGGAGGTGAGCACGGTGGAGGCGGTGCCGATCCGGAACCGCGTCTCTGGTGACACGGGCACTTTGTGGTCGAGGTTCGCCCAACCGAAACCCTCGGCCCAGACGATCTGGCCACCCGCGCCAACTGCCACCGACACGCCCGGCAGGTTGTGCTCGGCGAGCGCCGCGCGGACGGCTTGCCGCCCCTGTTCGACGGCGCCGATCCACTGTTGCAGCGGCGTGGCACTCGCCGTCGAGGTCACGTCCGCCGCGTTCGGGTGCAGCACCGGCGCCGTGGCGCTGGCGTAGATAAACAGCCCGAGGATTGCCGTGGGAACCAGCCCGATCGCCACCACCACCAGCGTGAGTCCGACCTTCGTCCACTTGATCGTCATGAGCGCCTTGCCATGGGCCATTCGCGCGCGAGCGTCGGCAGCAGCCGGCGCACGGTACGGAGCCGCGTGGTCCAGCGCGCCAGGGCGCGCTCGTCGCGGTTGCGCCATTCGAACCCGTACTTCTGCCGCAGTGACGGCGGCAGCGTTCCGATCGTGAGCAACTGCATGGCCCGGAATGCCGGCCACGCCAGGTGCCAGTGCGGCGGATACAACACCGCGCGTGCGAGCGCGCGGCTGGTGTCGGTGACCACGAGGCTCCCGCCGGCCAGCATGTCCTTCAGATAAGTGTCGAGGTGCGCCGCACGGCGGGGGAGCGATCCGGCCGGCATCCCGAGCAGCGGCTCCATGATCGCCGCTTCCTGGCAATAGCGGTCCCGCTCTGCCAGAGTCAAAGGGTGGACGAGGCGCTCGTAGGCGAGGGGAATCGATTCGACCAGGGTCGCGTGCACCCAACGCTGCAGATCGGGATCGTGAGCAGAGTAGGTCAGTGCGCCTGCCCCCCGTAGCTTTAGCGGAGGTGGGGCGTGGCCACGTACCCGATCGTGAATCGCGTTGATGCCGGCGGCCGCCGCGATCACCTGCTCGCGGTCGCCGAACGTGATCGCGAGCATGGCGCCGACGGTCGAGCGCAGGCGCCGGAGACTGGCCGCGAGGCTCCCGCGGAACGCGCTGTGGCCGTGCACGCCCGCGGCCACGGCGGGGTGCGCCAGCTGCAGCAGGATGGCGCGTCCCCAGCCGGCCAGGACGAAGGCTTCGCGGTTGACCTGCCAGGTGATGCTGCCCGGTCCGGCCGGCACCAGATCCGATTGCAGCAGCCGTGCGCGGACTGCGGCACGATGGCGGTGCAGTAATTCGCCGGGCGTCCCCCCCGGGATGCTGTGGGTCGCGTCGATCAGCGTCGTGGGGCGGGCGGGCAACACGGTCTGACTTTAAGATGTAAAGTAATTTGTGTCAATGCCGCGCCCGCGCGAGCGGATGAGCGAGCGCGGGTCGGCGCCGCGCTACGGGTGCGACTGGTTGTACTCAGCGAGCCACTGCCGGCTCATGGTGCCCATGTCGCTGGTATTCGATTCCATCCAGTAGTGCCCGGTCAGCAGCAGGATCGCGACGCCGCCGACACCGACCGCCAGGTAAATCATCGTGCTATCCATGGCGATCACAGTCCTGGGAAGACCATCCGCCCAAGGCGGAGGGCGAGGGCGAACGCCAGCGCGATTGGCAGGCCAATCACCAGCACGCCCAGGGCGACGCCCCAGACCGCCGCGAACGCGCCGAGCGAATCGGTAATGACGGTGCCCCACGACGCAAGCCGACTATCAGTGGTGCTAGTGCTCACAAGCCCCTCGATGACGTGCCTTGGTGAGGGCTGGAAGGCCAGAACGGCCGCAGTGCTCAGGAAAGCGGAACTAAGATATCTAGTATACGGTGTTTCTCCTCTCTCCGGCGTATTGCGGCGGCCGCCGGGCCGGACTGGCGCTGAAGCCTGAGTCGGCCTTTCCTGTGGCGCAGCAGCTTCGTGCCGGCACGCTGGAACTCGGCGCGGCCTTCGCGTTCTTCAGCGGCCTCTATTTCCGCGGCAAACTCGCCTACGCGCAAGCCTTTGATCCTGCCGGCGCGACCCTAATCATCAC
This sequence comes from Acidobacteriota bacterium, assembly GCA_030697165.1. Classification (NCBI taxonomy): domain Bacteria; kingdom Pseudomonadati; phylum Acidobacteriota; species Acidobacteriota bacterium. Next base: position 52,477 of record JAUYQQ010000019.1, on the reverse strand, counting down.
GCCCACCCGCGGATTGATGTCGCCGCGCGAGCGCGTCACGCCGGAGTTGATCCGGGAGTTTGCCGCGGTTGACGTCGCCCTGGACGACTGGCGCTATCGCGGACCGCTCGAGCGCGACGTCAAGTTGTTGGCCCGTGACCTGCCGCCGGGGGCCAAGGTCGTGCTGCTCGGTAGTGTGTCGTCGGGCAAATATGTTGACCTGTTGTTGCCGCTGCTCGGCGATCGCGTGCACTATCCCACCGCGTTCGTCGGCCGCGGTGACATGAGCCGCGGCGGGCTGTTACTGCGATGCGTGAACGAAGGCGCCGAGCTCGACTACGAGCCGCTGAAGGCCGGCGCCCGGCCCCGCGGGCCGCGGCCGCCAAAACTCGATCCGCTGACCCGGCCAGGGAGTAAGCTGAAGCCATGACGTCCCGGCTGATTGCGGCGGCAGTAGTGGTGGTCGTGGTAGTGGCGGGCGGCCCCTCCTGGGCACAGGAAAAGCCCGTGCCGAAAGATTCCTCGCGACTCACCGTCGCGGGCTGCGCCTACGATCGCTTGTTCATTGTCGACATCAGCCCCGAGCATGAACTGTCGGGCACCCAGCTCAAACCCGGCCGGCGCCTGCGGCTGTCGGGCCCGAAAAAGTTGCTCGAGGAAATCAAGGCTCGCCAGGGAAGCGTCGTTGAGCTGACCGGACTCATGCGAAAGTCGGATCTGATTGAGCAGGGCGTCGGCCTGGCAGGCGGCACGGTGCGCATCATGCCAGGACGCTCGCCGGTCGGCGCCACCGGCGGACCCAACGCCAACGTGACGCAGGCCGTGATCGACGTGGAGTCGTGGCGGCTCCTGAACGCGCCGTGCCCGGACCGGTGACCCCCGTCATCTTCAAGATCGTGCCGGAGTCACTGTGGCGCGACGCGGTGGAGCAGGGCGCCTTCACCGGCTCGCCGGTCGATCGGCAGGATGGCTTTCTTCACTTCTCCACGGCGGCCCAGGTGCGCGAGACCGCGGCCAGGCATTTCGCTGACGCCGCTGACCTCCTGCTGGTGGCCGTGTCGACCTCTGGCCTCGACCTGCAGTGGGAGCCGTCACGTGGCGGCGACCTGTTTCCGCATCTCTATGGGCCGCTGCCGCTGACGGCCGTGCACTGGGTCAAGCCGTTGCCGCTCGACGCCGACGGCGCGCACGTGTTTCCCGAACTGGATCCGGCACCTCAGGCACCCTAGGCACCCCAGGCACCCTGGGCACCTCAGGCACCCTAGGCACCTCAGGCACCCTAGGCACCCTATCTCTTAGTGATAGTGCCCGTGCTCCGCCGACCACACGCCGCTTGGTTGCCCCTTGTGCGAGTCGCCGCTCGTCAGTGACGTGATTCCGGCGACCAGGCCGGCCGCCATCAGCAGGCCGACAATGACCAGCATCGTGGTGTTGCCGCGGCTTCTGGCTTCTTTGAGCTCGCAACACTTCTTGTACTTCTTGCCGCTGCCGCAGGGGCAGGCGTCGTTGCGTCCGGCCTTGGAATTCATGGGGTCCCTCTTCAACAGTCGAGAAGTTGATCCTGCCCCGCATCGGGACTGCCGTCAAGGCCAGGAATGACCGCCATCAATCGGCTACCATGGCCGGGCGTGCCGAATCGCGCCCAGTTCCGCGGCGTCCTGTTGTTCCTGCTCGGCGCGGTCGCCGTGCTGGCACCGCTGTTCTCGTCGGTGTGGGGCCTGGCGATCGTCGGGATCGCGATCCTGCTCTCCGGGATCATCGAGCTGGTCGATGCGTGGGTGTCCGAAGGGCGGCATTTCCATTACAGCAGCGGCGCATTCTCGGTGCTGGCCGGCGTGCTCATTTCGTTCCAGAACGCCCTGGTGTTCTCCGGCCTGCTGATCCTGGTGAGCCTCGTCTTGCTCGCCGACGGCGGAGTGAACATTGTCCGCGCCGTCCGCGGCACGACGCCGGGCAGCCGGCTGTGGGATTTCCTCAATGGCAGCGCGAACGTCGGCATTGCGCTGCTGGTGTGGCTGTTGCGCGACACGCTGGGACCACTGGGCTTCGGCATCGTCCTCGGCTTGCGCATGGCGGCGTCGGGCTGGCACGCGATGTTCGCGCCGATGCCGATCGACGCCGACGAGTTCGCGCGCATCGAAGACGAGCATCCGAATCGCGCGCTCGGTCTCGGGCCACACCCACTGATCGGGTTCATCCATCGGGAGGCGATCGCTGACGCCCGCGCGCAGACGCCGTCGGATCTCTATTGGAGCGTGATCTTTGTGATCGTGTTCTTCGCCATCCACGTCGGCCGGCTCGATGCCGAATGGACGCTGCTCGGGATGGTGTCGCCGGCGGTGGCGACGGCCGGCGACGTGGTGGTGTCGCTGCTGTTGGCGATCGTGGTGATCTTTCCGTTCGACCTGGCGCTGCAGCGGGTGACCCGCCCGATGGAGCGGCTGGTGTGGTTGCGGATGCTGCACGATCGATCCCCTGAGCAGTCGCAGCGGTGGAGCGAGCGGGCGTTGCGGTTCTGGGCCGAGCGGCGCCTGCGGCGTAACGTGGCGCGCGATCGCGAGAACAACACGCTGCACGGCGCCGTGCGCCAGGCCATCCGCGCCGGCCTGCCGCTGACCGCCGTGCTGATCGCGGTGAACCCGATCTGGGGATTTTCGTGGTACTTCAATAGCGAAAACTGGGCGTCGGCGGTGTGGCAGAAGGTCGCGGAGTCGCGCACCGACGTGTGGCGCCACGCGATGATCGGCGCGGTGCTCGAGCGCGAGGGTACGGCCGACCCGGGGCAGCCGGGCTTGTTCACGGTGCAGCCACCCGGCGTGCCAGCCGAGGGCGACTTCTCGTTCATCGTGATTGGCGACCCGGGCGAGGGCGACCCCTCGCAGCATTCGTTGCGCGACCGGCTGTTGGTCACGGCCGGCCAGGACGCGGTGAAGTTCGTGGTGATTGCCTCCGACGTGGTCTACCCGGACGGCGCGATGCGCGACTACGAGGCCAACTTCTACCTGCCCTTCAAGGGAATCGGCAAGCCGATCTACGCCATTCCCGGCAACCACGACTGGTTCAACGCGCTCGATGGCTTTGCCGCGAACCTGATGGCGCCCGACCGCGCCCGCGCCGCGATGCGCGCGCGGGTGGACGCCGACCTGAACCTGTCGAGCACGACCGACGAACGCATCGAGCGGTTGATTGCCGATGCCGCGCGGTTACGGTCGCTGTACGGCGTCTCGGCCGCGCACCAACAGGCGCCGTTCTTCGAGATGCAGAGCGGCGGCTTCTCGCTGATTGCCGCCGACACCGGCGCGCTGCGCCGTCTCGACGATCGGCAGCTGGCCTGGCTGCGGGCGGCGCTCGAGCGCAGCCGCGGCCATTTCACGATGGTCATTCTCGGCCATCCGTTCTATGCCGGCGGCGCCTACACCGGCGCGGGCGACCCGGCGTTTGCCGCGTTGCACGACCTGCTGCGCGAGTACCGCGTGGCCGTCGTGATGGCCGGCGACACCCACGACTTCGAGTACTACCGTGAGCCGGGCGAGGAGGGGGCACGCCACTTCGTGAATGGCGGTGGCGGCGCGTACTTGAGCATCGGCACCGCGCTCGACTGGCCGGCGCAGCCGCCGGTGCGTGACTACGCCTTCTACCCGCGCACCGATGCCGTGGCGGCCAAGCTGGCGAATGAGACGCCGTGGTGGAAGTGGCCGGCGTGGTGGTGGGTGCGCCGCTTCGGCGCGTGGCCGTTCTCGGTCGAGGCGCTGTCGGCGGTCTTTGACTTCAACCGCGCGCCGTTCTACCAGAGCTTCATGGAAGTGCGCGTGGAGCGGTCCGCGCAGCAGGTGACGCTCGCCTTGCATGGGGTCGACGGTCCGCTCCGCTGGCGCGACATCCAGGTCGGCGGCGACTCCAAGCCGGTGAACCGGTCGGCCGACCAGCCGGTGGAGTTTACGGTGCCGTGGCCGCAGCCGGCGAGCCCGCGGTAAGCGGCTTCCGCACTACCGTCGCCAGCAGGTAGCCGTGGCGGCGCACCGCCGGCACATGGCGATCGAGATACACAAACGGCTGCACCAGCGCCGCCGTGATCCACGCCAGCGGGCGGCACCAGGCGTGCACGAACAAGTCGAGCATGCGCAGCCACCCGGGGATGAAGAGGATGGCGGTTTCGGCGACGACTTCAAGGCCTGCCCGTTCCAGCATCTGCCGCAACGCCCGCCGCGAATACGACTTCTCGTAGCCATAGCCATAGAGGCCCACCGAGTACAGAGCGGCCACCAGCAGCGGGCGCAGGAACGGATCGTGCCGGTTCGGCACGCCGATGATCGCCCGGCCGCCGGGCTTGAGGACCCGCACCATTTCGGCGACGGCCTGCTCGGTCTCGTCAAAGTGCTCGATGGTGCCCATGGAATAGATCGCGTCGAAGCTGCCGTCCGCAAAGGGCAGGGCGCGAACGTCGCCAGCCGCGCTCGACAGGCCCGGGATCAGTCCGGCGTCACGAAACGCCCGCCGCGCGAGTTGCACGGTCGGCATGGAGATGTCGACGCCGAATGCACGGGCGCCCCGACAGCCGGCCCACACGAGGATGCGCGTGTTCCTGGCTTCATCCCAAAGATCGGTCTTCAGGATGGTCAGGCCGTCGAGCGCAGGGAAGTGCTCGGTGAACAACCGTTGTTCGTTCGCGGCGTAGTAGCGTGTCGAGGCGGCCCCGGTCAGGTCCGGAAAGCGTTCCCCGACCCCGGCCCAGAACTCGCGATAGCGAGACGGTGTCATCATGGTTCGTCGCCCACGACCCGCCACCTCCAGTCGCCGATGGCCACCGACAGCGCGCGGCGATCGCCGTTGTGGATGACCTGGTCGGCGACCGTCGGTGCTTCGGCCGAGCGAAAGCGCAGTTCGTGCGCGCCGGGCTGAACGATAAACGGACCGATGCGATGGGACCGCCGCGCCGGCTCGATGTGCAGCGCCTGGACGTCGACACCATTCAACGCTACGATCAGTTGCCGGTCGTGTGCGAACGCCGAAAGCTCCACGTCCAGCGTGACCGCTTTCGCGAGGCCGACGGTGTTAATGACGACCCAGGTCGCTTCGGTCCCCATCCATCGCCACGACCACCAGGCGTCGTGTTCGCGTGGCCAGAAGCCGGTGACGATGCCGGTGTAAAGCGTTGGACGGGGAGCGGTCACGGCGTAAATCCGGCTGTCGGCGAAACTGGCGCTCAGCCGCAAGCCCGTCCGGTCCGTGGCCGGCCCGGTACCGGGCTCCAACGCCGCCTCGATGTGTTCCAGCACGTGCGTGTATCCTAGCGCGGCAAGCTTCGCCGCCAGGCCGGGCTCGTCGCAGTCGGCGAGGCTGGCGCTGGCCAGCACGACCCGATCGCCCGTCAGCCAGGGAACCGAAGCCATCGAGGCGCTGAGCGGTGCGCAGTCAAGTGCACGCAGCGGGTCCGGCTGTTGCATGACCCAGCGATGAGCCGACGTTGGCAGCACGTCGCGCCAGAGCGCGGCCGGCGACACCACGTACTCGGCACCGGCAATGGCGAGCAACGCTGCGCACAAGGCCCGTCCGCGCCCCCCCCCGAAGCGCCACAGTTGCTCGGCACCAATCCCGGCGAGCAGGGCCGTCATCAACTGCACCACCACTCCGAATCGCGCATACGAGCGGAACATCGGCAGGACTTCATACAGCCACGCTGATGGCCGCGTCATCGTGACCCCGCCGATGGTTCGCTCGGGAGAGAGCGAACAGAGCAAGGCAGCGGCTGCTAGGAGGACCAGCACCGGCACGAAGACGAGCGCCCCGCCGCCCCGCCACCGCGCTGACCACCACCCGACCGCGACGAGTGCCAGTCCGATCAGGCCCCAGCCGAGGCTGAGCTGTTGCTCGAGCAGGCCCCGGTCGACGCCGGCCGACGACCAGAAGCGAATCACCGTCGGTCCCAGCAGCGGGTGGGCCGCCGGTGGCACGAGGTAGCTCCACCACTTGGCGCTATAGCGAAACAGATCCAGGCGGCTGGCGGTTGCCACCGCGCCATCGTTCACGACCTGATCGATGGCCCACCACGCATAGATCGATCCGGCCGTCACGATCACCACGAGCGTGGCCACGGTGATGGCAAGGCGTCGTCCGGCCGGCGCGGCCGTGCGCCGCGTGACGGTCCAGTACGCCGCGACCGCGACCGGCGTGATCACGGCGGCAATGAACCCGCCGTAATAGTTCGACAGCCCCACCGCCATCGTCGCTGCTGTCAGCGCGGTCACCGCGCCGAGGCTGGCGGTGTCAAGGCAGCGCCAGAGGGCGAGCAGGTAGAGGGGAATCCATTGCACCTGGGCGATGTGCGGATGATACGCGGCGTGGGCGAAATGAAACGGCGAGAAGGCGAAGGCGCACGCCACGATGGCGGCCGCCGGTGGCGAGAGCCGAAGGTGTCGGGCCAGCAGGTACGCCGCCGCGGCGGCCAGCGGGAAGCTGAGCAGGACCAGCCAATTGTAGGCGGCCACGCCGCCCGCGGCTCGCGCCAAGAGTCCGCCGGTCACGCCCGTGAGTGGTTGGTTGCCGGGACTCGCGCCGAGCGGGCGCGTGAACTGTTGCATCATCGTGAAGGGATCGTGGTGGCGTCCCACGAGTTCCATGCCGAAGATGCGATCCGACGGCGCGCGCAGGACGGGGGCTGCGATCAGCAGCGTGAGGATCGCTGCGATGGCCGTGATGCCGCCAAGTTCAACGGCCCGCGCGCGCATGGCCGGCCACCGCCGCCAGGATCAGCACGGGCGCTACGACGGCCCACGCCCTGATGTCGCGCACGTGCACGGTGTAGGCCGCGACGGTGAGCGCATGAAGGGCGAACATCACCGCCACCTGCGTGACGGCCAATACGGCGAGGCCCGCCACGAGGTGCGTCCAGCGGACCATGGTGAAAGCGGCCGCCCACAACGCCAGGTAGAGGCCTACTTGGAACGCTGGCAGGAACTGGATGGCGCCCTGCGGATCGTCGTGCGCGGTGAACCAGATCGTGGCGGTAAGCCGGGCACCCGCCATGGCGAGCAGAACCATGGCCAGTCCGCCGATCGCCAGGCCGGTGGCCGCAAACGGGGTCGCGGTGGCACGGCCGTGACGCCACACCGCGGCGCCGACCACGACGACGGCGCCGAGCAGCAATTGATAGAAGGCATGCACCAGGAACGTCGGTGAGGCCACGACCGCTGCCGGCAACGCGACTACCAGCAACCTCGCGATGCCGAGTGCGGTGAACAACGGCGCTGCCGCCATGACTCCTGCCACCAGCCACCGCCAGTTGACGGCATAGGCGCCGACGGCGGCGAGGTAGATCGGAATCAACGGCGTCGTGACGCACTCCTGAGTCACGATAAAGGCGCCTCGGGAGGTCACCAGCACGTTCGAGACCGCGTACGCGCTCATCCCCACACCGCTCAAGAGGGCGGCTGCAGCCGTGGCGATCACGCCACCAAGCGCGAGTACTCCGGGGCTCTCGAGATACCAAGGCGAGGCGACCGCAAACGCGATCAGGAAGACCGCGGCCAGCACGGGAAACGCCGCCCGCGTCGACGAGACTTTGCGAGCACCGCGATCCGCGAGCGCCATCCACGCAAACACATACCCGGCCACCACCAGGGTGAGCAGCGTCGGCCACAGAAACAGATGCAGCCGGTTGAACCACACCGGCGAGGCGACGACCAGGCCCAGGGTCCCGATGCGCAGCGTGTTGAGGAGGAGGATCAGGCCGATGCCGACGGCCGCGCCCGCGAGTCGGGCGCGCCAGCGCACGGGATAGGCCAGTACCGCGCCGGCACAGAGGGCCAGCACCTCGGCGCCACTGCATTCGAGTGTGATTTGTACGGGCAGCGAGGGCGCGCCAAACAGGCGCTCAGCCAGCACGCCCTGCGCTCGCGTGAGCGGCAGCAGCAGCACGGCCTCGGTCCACGGCAACCGCAACGCGCCAAACAACGCGAGGCTGCCGGCCATGGCCGACAGGACGAATCGCGCGCTAGGGATCGGACCGGTGGCGATGTCCGTCCGCACGGGGAATCTCCTGAACCGTAACCTGCGTGGCACCGAACACCTCGCCCAGTTCAGCGATGGCGGCCTGGCATTGCAGCCGGCTCGAGCACGAGAAGATGTCGAGGTTCACGGTGCCGGTTTCGGGCCACGTGTGGAGCACGGCATGCGACTCGGCGAGGATCAGCACGCAGGTTTGTCCGGCACCCGGAAAGTGATGCGTCACCTGTTGCACGACGGTCGCGCCCGCGGCGGTCAGTGCGTCAGCAAACAAGAGGCCGACCCGGCCGAACTCGTACGTGGCGAGCAGGCTGCAACCAGTCAGCTCGGCGGCGTAAAGCAGAGGTGGTTCGGGCCGTTGCATAGCTAATTCACGGTAGCTCATGAGTTTCCCTGCACACTGTGCAATACAGCACACCGATCGAACGGCTGAAGTCGCTACGCTCTCAAGTACATGCCGAGGTTCGAGCATTGGGAGTTGGGATTATGATGCGCACACAAAGCTATACGACGGCGGCCGCGACACTCGTCGTGCTCCTCTGCGGGGCATCCACGGTGCTGGCGCAAACAGCGCCGTCGCTGGGCGACGCGGGCAGCTTCGCGGTCCTGGGCAATACGACGGTCACGAACACCGGCTCCAGCGTAATCACCGGCGACGTGGGTGTTCACCCAGGCACCAGCGTCACGGGTTTTCCGCCTGGGCTGGTGACCGGCGGCAACATCGATCGCGGCGGCGCGAGCGCCCTCGCGGCGCAGACTGCCACGACGACCGCGGCCAACTCGCTGTTGGCTCAGGCGTGCACCACGAACTCCGGACCCGGCGACGTGAACATCGGTAACCGGACGTTTACGCCGGGGGTGCATTGTTTCGCGTCGTCGGTGTCCATCACCGGTCCGGTGACGCTGAATGGCCAAGGCAACGCCAATGCGGTCTTCATCTTCAGGTCTGGCAGTACCCTGATCACGGCCACTTCCTCGTCGGTCGTCCTGATCAACGGCGCGCAGGCGTGCAACGTCTTCTGGCGAGTAGGTAGCTCCGCCACTCTCGGGACGAGCACGGCTTTTGTCGGCAATATCCTGGCCCGCACGAGCATCACGGCGAACACCAGCGCGACTGTGTCAGGTCGGTTGTTGGCGCAGGATGGTGCCGTTACGCTGGATTCCAATACCGTGACGCGCTCGACATGTGCGACGACCGACGGTGGCGGCGGTGGCGGCGGCAGTACTACTTGTCCCGTGATCACCCTGGCACCCCCGACCTTGCCCAATGCCACGTCCGGCGTCGCATACAGCCAGACGATTACCGCCGGGAACGGACTGGCGGCCGACACTACTTACACTTACAGACTGGTCGGCAGTGGCGCGTTGCCGCCGGGTCTGTCGCTGTCGTCCGCTGGTGTGATCTCCGGCATGCCGCTCGCCTCGGGTACAGGTGGCGTTTACAACTTCGAGGTCCGGGCGACCAATCCGTCGAGCTGTTCCGGGGTCGCGGCGTACACGATGATGACGCTGACTGCAGTGCCGACCTTGCCGCAGGTCTTCACCGTGATGCTGGGGTTCGGGCTCCTGGTGTTGGGCTACATGCAGTTGCAGCGGCGCCGCTCGGCTATCTAATTACCGCAACGCAGTGGGGGCCCTCCACATGGAGGGCCCTTCACGCTAGCTCGCCTGGGCGAGGTGATCGGTCTCGAAGTCCCACACCTGGTTGAACGTCGACGGCCGCCATTCCCACCACGGCTTCGTGGTCGCGGGTTTGGCGACGGCCTGCGGCCGGATCGACGCCCGAAACCCCTCGATCATCCCGTTCTCGATCAGCGGTTCGATCTCGTGCTTGAACCACGCCTGCTTGCCGCACGGCGCGACGAGCGGCACGGTCGCTGCCACATCACCGCCGCCCACCAGGGCCCGCGCCACGTAGTGACGGAAGTCGTTGCGCCAGTCCTCGCGCAGCAACTCGCGGGCATCACGGCCAATCAGGCTCGACTCGGTGCAGTGAAGGGTCCGGCAGAACTGCTCGCTGGCGCTGACGATCCGCCAGCGGGCGTCAATCTGGTAAATGGCTAAGGTGGCGTCCGGCATGCCGACCTGAAGAGCAGGGGGCGTGCCAGCCAAAGTTCTTGAAAAACACGAGGAAAATCGCTGATCCAGCAGGATCCGCGCACTGGGCGGGGCGAGCGCGCACAGCGGCCGCACACCCCTTGACTTGACGGTCGAAATTTTCGCTATCGCCCTTTACATAAGGGTGTTATCCTACTCATTCGTCTCTGCACGGTATGCCTGCCAGCGTCTATCCAGCGCCGACGGCCTCAGGGCAGCGCTGGGAATCTCCCAAACCTGCCAAATTTACTCGATGGATTACGGACGGACTCTCACATGGCTCCAATGAACGGTACGATCAAGCGGCTCGTTAGCGACAAGGGTTTCGGTTTCATCCTTGCCAGCGACGGCAACGAATACTTCTTCCACAACAGCGCCTGCACCAACACTCGTTTCGACGAGTTGCGTGAAGGCCAGAACGTGACGTTCGAAAAGGGCCAGGGCCCCAAGGGTCCCCGCGGCGAGAACGTTCAGGTCGTCTAAGATCGACCTGGCTAGCCGGTTCGGCGCAAGCCTGACCACGGTCAGGCTTGAGGCCTGACCAGCGTGCACTACCTACCAATCTCGAGCGGCCGGTTATCTAGCGATGTTCCGGCTGCTCTCGTTGGGCCTCTGCGTGACCGGCTCAGGGTTTCGGCCCTGAGCAGCCACTTCCGCCAGGGCCTCTCTCCAACAAGCACTCAAACAAGAACGTCCTTCTAGTCCTGTCGCAACGCGGTCATGGGATCGGGGATAATCCCCCGATGATCTACGAATTGACGGTCAACGGCACGGCAACCAAAGTCGATGTCGCCGCGGACACCCCACTACTGTGGGTGCTTCGCGACGTCCTGAATTTCAGGGGCACAAAGTTCGGCTGCGGGGCCGGCGTGTGCGGCGCCTGCACCGTGCTGATAGACGGCAAGGCCGCCCGTTCGTGCCAAACCCGGGTGTCGACCGTCAAGGCGGCGATCACCACCATCGAGGGGCTGTCGCCGGATGGGTCCCATCCGCTCCAGCAGGCGTGGATGGAACTGGATGTGCCACAGTGCGGCTATTGCCAGGCCGGCCAGATCCTGGCGGCCGCCGCGTTGTTGTCCCAGACACCCAAGCCCACCGACGCCGACATCGATCGGGCGATGAACGGCAACCTGTGCCGCTGCGGGACGTATCCGCGGATTCGTCAGGCGATTCACAAGGCGGCCGGAACTGTTATCTCCACCGCAGCCGATGCCGCGGCCGACGCGGAGGGAAGGTCGTAATGGCACCCACCATCGACCGGCGCTCGTTCCTGAAGGTGGCCTCGTTGGCCGGTGGCGGCCTGATGGTCGGCCTTTATCTCGATGTCCCCGAGACGTTCGCGCAGACGCTGGGACGTGACCCCGGCCTGCTGCCGAATGCCTTCGTTCGCATCGCCGCCGATGGCACCGTCACCATCGTCGCGAAGAACCCCGAAACCGGGCAGGGCGTGAAGACGATGCTGCCGATGCTGGTGGCCGAGGAGCTCGACGCCGACTGGCCCAAGGTCAAGATCGAGCAGGCCGACTTCGACGACACGAAGTACGCCGCGCAGTTTGCCGGCGGCAGCATGGCGACGCCCATGAACTGGGATGGCATGCGCCGGGTTGGCGCGGCGTCGCGATACCTGCTGGTCGCCGCTGCCGCCGAACTCTGGTCGGTACCTGCCGGACAGATCACCACGGCGGCCGGCCGCGCCCATCATCGCGCGTCCAATCGATCGGCCGGCTATGGAGAGCTGGCCGCGAAAGCGGCAACGCTGCCGGCGCCGGATCTGACGACGCTGGTCTTGAAAGATGCGAAGGACTTCACCATCATCGGCCGTTCGCAGCGCGGCTACGACGTGAAGGACATCGTGACGGGCAAGCCGGCCTACGGCATCGACTTCACCGTGCCCGGCATGCTGTTCGCCGTGTTCCACAAGTGCCCCGTCTTCAACGGCAAGCCGGTCAGCGCCAATCTCGACGAGATCAAGAAGCAGCCCGGCGTGCGGCACGCCTTCCTGGTTGAGGGGCGTGTGAAGGAAGGCCAGGTGCTGGGCTTCGAGGTGGATCTCGAGCCTGGCGTCGCCATCGTGGCCGACACCTGGTGGCAGGCGCAGAGCGCCCGCCGGCTGCTGCAGGTAAAGTGGGACGAGGGAGCCGGTTCACAACAGAGCAGCGCGGCCTTCGCGCAGCGGGCACAGCAACTGTCGGCGCAGAAGGGGTTCAAGACCCTTCGCCAGGACGGCGACGCGGCGGCATCGCTCAAGACCGCGGCCCGGACGGTGACCGCCGCCTACTCGTACCCGTTCATTGCCCACGCGCCGCTCGAACCGCAGAATTGTGTGGCCGACTGCCGTGGCGGGAAAGCGGAGATCTGGTCGAACACGCAGATTCCGGCGGGCGGCCGTCTCCTCGTGTCGCAAACGCTCGGCATCCCCGAGAGCGCGATCACCATTCACATGCAGCGCGCCGGCGGTGGGTTCGGGCGCCGCCTGACCAATGACTACATGGTCGAAGCGGCGTGGATTTCACAGACCGTCGGTGCCCCCGTCAAGCTGCTGTGGACCCGCGAAGACGACATGCAGCACGACTTCTATCGCTCGGGCGGGTTCCAGTTCCTGAAAGCCGGTCTCGATGCGTCAGGGCGCATCGTCGCGTGGCACAACCACTATGTCGGCTATGGCAAGGACGACCAGTTCGTGTCGGCGGGCGACATCAGTCCCGACGAGTTCCCGGCGCGGCTGATTCCAAACCTCACCCTCGAGTTCAGCCTGATGCCGCTGTGGATGAAGACCGGCGCCTTGCGCGCGCCCGGCTCGAACGTCTACGCGTTCGTGTTCCAGTCGTTCCTCGACGAGCTGGCGCACGCCGCGGGTCAGGATCCGGTCGCGTTCCGGGTGCAGCTGCTCGAGCAGCCGCAGTTGGCGGCGGCAGACAAGGGTCCGTTTTCCAGTCCGTTCGATCCGGCGCGGATGAAGGCCGTGCTGCAGCTGGTGGCCGAGCGAGCCGGCTGGCGAAAGACGGCGTTGCCCAAGGGCCGCGCGCTTGGCGTCGCCTGCCACTTCAGCCATATGGGATATTTTGCCGAGGTCGCCGACGTCAGCGTCAGCGGCGACAATCGCGTCAAGGTGCACAAGGTGTGGGTGGTGGCCGACGTCGGCAGCCAGATCATCAACCCGGCTGCCGCCGAGAACATGGTGCAGGGGGCGGTGATCGACGGACTGAGCGAGTTGATGGCGCAGGAGATCACCCTCGAGCGAGGCGCCGTCGTTCAGAGCAATTACCATCAGCACCAGATGCTGCGCATGTCGCAGGCGCCGGTCATCGACGTGCACTTCCTCAAGACCGGCAATCCGCCGACCGGGCTGGGCGAGCCGGCGCTGCCGCCGGTCTTGCCGGCTGTGGCGAATGCGATTTTCACGGCGACGGGCAAGCGAGTACGCGACCTGCCGCTGGCGAAGAGCGGCTACCGTTGGGCGTGAGGTAGGAAGGCCGGCACTGAAGTGCCGGCCTCCTGGCACTACTTGAGGGTGGCCTTGACCGTGACCGTCGGGACGGCGGCCAGCGCGCGCTTGATGATGCAGCCGGTGTTGGTCTTCTCGACGTGCTGCTGGAAGGTGGCGTCGTCCACGTTCGGCACCACCGCCGTGACGGTGAGCTCGATCAGGTTGATCAGGAAGCCCGTGTCGTCCTTCCCCAGGTGGACGTCCGCGCTGCTGTGCACGCTGGTGGCGGTGAAGCCCGCCGTGGCGAGCGAGTTGGCGAGGGCCATCGAATAGCAGCCGGCCAGCGCCGCGCCGACCAGTTCCTCGGGGTTGGCGCCGCTCCCGTTTTCAAAACGCGTGGCGAACGAGTAGTTGCCCTCGTACGCGCCGCTGCCCAGCTTGACGCGGCCGGTGCCGCCCTTGAGATCGCCCTTCCATTCCGCTTCTGCCTGACGTGCCATGAGTCCTCCTCGAAAGTGTTGCGAGAAAGACAAGGGTACGCCGTCTTAGGGTTTCTTGTCGACGTCCTTGATGAAGAAGACGACTTCACCCGGCTTGATGAGGCCGAGCTGGCGGCGCGCCTGGTCTTCGATCGCGGCGGGTTCCTCGCGCAATCGCCGGGCCTGTTCGCGAAGATCGGCATTCTCTGTGCGCGCGCGTTCGAGCGAGCGTTCGAGGGCGGCGTACTCGCGGCGCGCCTGCAGCAGAGCCAGCAAGCCCTTTTCACCGGCCACCGCGTCCACGACGATCACGAAGGTGAAGAAGAGCAGGCCGTGACGGAACCACCGCCGGCTGCGGTGCGCAAGGGTCGCCTTGGGAGCCATGGGTGCTGGCGACGGCGAAGGTGCGGTGGATTCAGGCTCGGTCATCGGCTTGTCGGACTGTTGCTAACAATCGGTTCCGGTGGCCCGTCGCGCAGGTAATCCTCGAGCGCGCGAATCAGCACCGTGCGAAGGTCGGCCCGTTCATCCATGGCCCGAATCTTCGCGGCCCGCCAAAGCTCCCCCGGGAGTTCGACGGTCGTTTTCACCGTGTCGCTGTCAGTCCGTCGTGCCGCCACTACGGGAGGCAGTGTATCTATCCTTACGGCACAACGGCAAGACGTAAAGGTGGTTCAACTGCTGCACACTTTTACACCAACACAGCGAACCATGCAAGCGTAAATATGCTTTTACGGTTTTACGGGTCTGAGGATTAGAATCTGGCGCATGGCGGAGCCTGAATACAGCCTGGTTCTGACGACCTTCCCAGCGGAAGGCGGGGTGGAGGCGTTTGCGCGAACGCTGGTGGACGAGCGCCTGGCGGCGTGCGTGAGCGTGCTGCCGCCGATGCAGTCGTTTTACCGGTGGAAAGGGGAAGTCGAGACCGCCAGCGAGCGGCAGGTGCTCATCAAGACAAAGGCCGCCCAGTTGGCGGCCCTTGAACAGCGTGTGCAGGCGTTGCACCCGTACGACGTGCCGGAATTTATCGTCCTCGACCTCGAGGCGGGCAGTCCCGCCTACCTTTCCTGGCTCAACGAAAGCACCGGCCAGGAAAGTGCTGACTAGACCGTCGCGAGCGCCTGCGCCAGGTCCGCTTGCAGGTCCTCGACATCTTCGATGCCGACGGAAATGCGGATCAGACCGTCGGTGATGCCCAGCATCGCGCGCCGCTCGGGCGGCACCGACGCATGGGTCATGATCGCCGGGTGCGAGATCAGCGTCTCGACACCGCCCAGGCTTTCGGCCAGCGCCATCAGCTTCAGGTTGTTCAAGACGCTCTTCGCCGCGTCCAGCGAGCCCACGTCAAACGAGATCAGGCCGCCGAACCCGCGCATCTGCCGCTTGGCGAGCGCATGGTGCGGGTGCGACGTGAGACCGGGGTAGATGGTCCGCTGGACCTTCTTGTGCCCGGCCAGGAACTCGGCAATGACCTGCGAGTTGGTGTTGGTCCGCTCCATGCGCACGGTCAGTGTCTTGGTCCCGCGCAGGATCAGCCACGAGTCCATTGGCCCCAGGATCGCGCCCGCCGCGTTCTGCACGAACTTGAACCACTCGACATCGTCCTGGTGCTTGAGAATGACCACGCCGCCGACGCTGTCGCTGTGGCCGTTCAGGAACTTCGTGGTGCTGTGCAGCACCATGTCGGCGCCCAACGTGAGGGGCTGCTGGATGTACGGACTGGCGAACGTGTTGTCAACGACGACGCGGACGTTCCGGGCGTGCGCAATCTCGCTCACCGCGGCGATGTCGGTGATGTGCAGCATCGGGTTGGTCGGGGTCTCGATGAACAGGTACTTCGTGTTGGGCTTGATGGCCGGCCCCACGAGCTCGGGCTTCGAGGTGTCGACGTAGGTAAAGTCGAGGCCGAACTTGCGGCGGACGCGCTCGAACAGCCGGAAGGTGCCGCCGTAGGTGTTATCGCTGACGAGCACGTGGTCCCCGGACTCGAGGCGGGTCAGCACCGCATCGATCGCCGCCATGCCCGAGGCAAACGCGAACGCCGCCGTGCCGGCCTCGATCGCGGCGATGTTCCGCTCGAGGGCCATGCGCGTCGGGTTCTGGGTGCGGCCGTACTCGAAGCCGGCGTGCGGCTGGCCGAGGCCGTCCTGCACGTAGGTGGACGTCTGGTAAATCGGCGTGATGATGGCGCCGGTGGCCGGGTCAGGTTCCTGACCGGCATGGATGCAGATGGTGCTGAAGCGGGCGGAGTCGTTAAGTTTCATGGGATCTGTCGGTTAACGATACTCTGGTATGATTTTCGCGCGCAATTGCCGCGCGCCGTCGGGCGCCGTGGCGCCCAAAGCGCCCCATGAATAATCCCGTTCGTCCTGCCGCCCTGCTGCCCGGCGATACGCCGTCGCGGTGGCACGTGTGGCGAGGGTGGCTGCTCCGAACCTTTCCTGGTCGCGCGCTTCTGCTCGGCCTGGCGATCAAGCTGGTCACGTGGCCGCTCGGCTTCGCGGTGCCGCTGCCAGCGGCGGTCGAGGCGATTGACATGGTCGGCAGCCTGGCGCTGCTGTTCGCCGGTGCATACGGGCTGACGCGCCTCGCGATGTGGGCCAAGCGGCGGCTGCTGTGGCGGGTCCGCCGTAAACTGATCCTGTCGTACGTGTTCGTCGGCGTGGTGCCGGCGCTGCTCGTGATCACGTTCTTCCTGCTGGCCGGCCTGATCCTGCTGTTCAACGTGAGTTCCTACCTGGTGCAGACGCGCGTGCGCTCGCTGACCGACCAGGCGCGGTTTCTTGCGCAGACCGCGCAGCTCGAGGTGCAGCGCAGCGCGACCGCCGCCAACGTCGCCGAGGCGCTCGAGCGCCGGCAGTCAAGCACCGAGACCCGGTACCCCTATCTCTCGCTGGCGATCATTCCGGCCTCTGGGCTGAGCTGCCCGGAGGAAGGCCGGCGGGCCGCGCGCGTGCCGCGGACGCTGCCGGCCCAGCTGCCCATTTCCGCCGGGGCCTGGTCGCACCTCGACGTGCCGGCGGCGCTGCCCAAGTGGGTCACGTGCGACGGCTTCGCCGGGATCGTGGCGTTCGAGGTGCCGCCCGACGGCGCCGGCGGAGAAGGCGGCACCCGCCTGGTCATGCGGGCGGTCGCGCTGCCGGAGGTGGCGAACCCGGCGTGGGCGGTCGTGCTCGACATGCCGCTATCGACGACCATCGAACAGCGAATCACCGAAGAAACCGGCATCCGCCTGGGCGAGGTCACGGCGTTTCTGGGCGAAGGGCGCCGGCCCCCGCTCGGCCGCGCCTTCGAACGGCGCCCGCCGGATCCCGAGAACACCCCGTTCTTCTCACTGGCCACGCAGCGGTGGGTGACGTTTCTCGATTTCTCCGACTGGACGACCGGCGAGCCCGAGAGCGCATCGGTCGCGATCCTGATCAACGTCTGGGAGATCTACAACCGAATCTCGGTCGTGTCGCAGGCGGGCGTCGGCAGCATGAACTTCGGGCAGCTGCTGCTGCTGGTGCTGGCGGTGATCGGCATGCTGTTCCTGATCATCCAGTTCGTGGCGCTGGTGATCGGCTTCGTCCTGGCGCGGCAGATCACGGGCGCGGTGCACGACTTGTTTACCGGCACACAGCATGTGCGCTCCGGCGACTTCGCTCACCAGATCCCGGTGCGCGCGCGCGATCAACTCGGCGAGCTCGCCGAATCGTTCAACCTGATGACCGGTGAAGTGACGACCCTGCTCGGCGAAATGGCCGAGAAGGGCCGCATGGAGCAGGAGATGTTTGCGGCGCGCGCGATCCAGCAGAAGCTGCTGCCGAGCGGGCCGCTGCGCGTGACCGGGTTGGCGATGTCGGCATTTTGTGAACCGGCTCGCGAAGTGGCCGGGGACTACTACGACTTCCTGCCGATCACCGAGACCATGACCGGCGTGTTGATTGCCGACGTGGCGGGCAAGGGACTGGCGGCCGGCCTCTACATGGCCCAGCTCAAGGTGATCGTGCAGTCGCTGGCGCGACTGCATCACGAGCCGAAAGAATTCCTGTCGGCGGTGAACCGGGTGGTGTCGGCCAACCTCGACGCTGCCAGCTTCATCACCATGACCTACGGCGTGATCGACGTCGAGCGGCGCGAGATGACGTTCGCGCGCGCCGGTCATTGCCCGCTGATTCACGTGCCGGCGGATCAGCCGCCGGGCCGCCGCAAGGCGCGGTTGCTCGTCCCCGATGGCCTGGTCGTCGGCTTGCAGATCGACGACGGCACCATGTTCGACGGGCTGCTGCAGGAACAGACCATCAGCCTGGCGCCCGGTGATCTCGTGGTGTGGTTCACCGACGGCATCTCGGAAACCATGAACCAGTCCTTCGACTGCTTCGGTGAGGAACGCCTGGCCCAGGTGGTGGAGCAGTATGCGCACCTGCCGTTCGACCAGTTACGTTCGTATATCCTGGCCGAACTGCGCGCCTTCGCGAGCGGCGCCGACCAGCACGACGACATGACCATGATCCTGGTGAAGATGGACCTGCCGGCGCCGGTGCCGATCGGCTCAGGGACGGTGGCGTGATCGACCACGGCCTGACCGTCATCTTCCGGACGCAATCCGACATCGAGGCCAATGTCATCGAGGGATTGCTCGACAGCCACGGCATTGAATCGCTGCGAACCGCCGGTCCGATACCGGGCCTGTTCCCGTTTTCGCTGAACCCGCTCGGCGAGACGCAGATCTCGGTGCGCACGGACGAAGCGGCCGAGGCGGTGCGGGTCATCGACAGCTACCGGGCGCAAGCGGCCACCGGCGTCGTCGTCCCGTTGTCGCAGGCGTTCACCGCGCTCGAAACACGGGTCGGCTACCGCTTCCGCGATCGCGGCCTGCTCGAGCACGCGTTGACGCACAAGTCGAAAGCGCACGAGGATCCGAGCGGCGGCGTGGTCGACAACGAGTCGCTGGAGTTCCTGGGCGATGCGGTGCTGGGGCTGGTCGTGTCGGACGCGCTGTTTCGCGCGTTTCCGACCTACTCGGAAGGGCAAAAGTCGAAGATCAAGGCCAACCTGGTCTCGACCGCCTCGCTGGCGGAGATGGCCGACCTGCTGGGCCTCGGCGACCACATGATTCTTGGCCGGGGCGAGGAGAAGACCGGCGGCCGCCAGAAGCAGGCGCTCCTGGCCGACACCTGCGAGGCGCTGATTGCGGCCATCTACCTCGACGGGGGACTCGAACCGGCGCGGCAGTTCCTGATGCGCGAGCTGGCGGGCCTCATCGAAGACGCGCGACAGCCCGAGTATTTCGGCCGCGATCACAAATCGCGGCTGCAGGAACGGCTGCAGAGCCTGGGCCGCCCGCTGCCGGCGTATCGCGTCGCCAGCGAGCTTGGTCCCGACCACCACAAGCTGTTCTACGTGGACGTGGTGGTCGGCGACGCCGTGCTGGCGCAGGGCGCCGGGCGGACGAAGAAAGAAGCCGAACAGGAAGGGGCGAGGCTGGCGCTCGCCGAGATTACGAAGGCCGAATAGCGACGGTCCGGCTGACCGCCTTCGCCAAGGCTACGGCGGGTCAAGAAGCCGGACACCACACCTGGACACAGCCATGTGCCGAAACATCAAGACGCTCTTCAACTTTGATCCGCCGGCGACCGACGAAGAAGTGCGCGCGGCCTCGCTGCAGTTCGTGCGCAAGCTGAGTGGCTTCACCGCGCCGTCAAAGGCCAACGAGGCCGTGTTCAAGCAGGCGATCGACGAGGTGGCCGGCGTCGCGCGGCGGCTGGTCGATCAATTGGCGACGAATGCACCGCCCAAGAACCGCGAGGAAGAAGCGCTGAAAGCGAAAGCGCGCTCGGTTAGTCGATTTCGATAATGCCCCAGTCCTTGCGATCGCCGGCGCCGGCCGCGGCCATGGCGTGGACCGGTTCGGCTTGCGGCAAGCGCGCCATCGCGTAAGCCTGCACTTCGCGCGCCACTTCATCCACCGACGGCGGCACCGGCCGGCAGTGCAGCCGCACCCACAGGCGCATCAGCGGATCCGAAAAGCTGTATCGCTTCTGCCGCGACACGATCAGATCGACGTCTTCGAGCCACGACAGGTAGTCCTTGGTCGAGCCCGGCGTGCGATGCAGCCGGTGGGCGACTTCGGTCAGAGTGAGCGGCTCTTCCTCGGCGAGGATCTCGAGAATCGCCTTCAGTGCGCCGTAACCGCGGGCCTTGTGCAGGCGTAGCTCGTAGCGGTGGCCGCACCAGCCGGCCAGCGCGCCCTCGCCGGTGAGCAGCGCCGTCAACGCGCTGATCGGGTCGCCGCCGCGGCCGCTCATCGATGACGCGGCTTCGCCGAGCGCGCGCACGTACGCGGCGCGGCCGTCGGCCAGCGCCTGGATGGTGCGCCCCAGGTAATCGCGATCGTCGGCCGAGGTGTCGCCCATCGGCGGCAGCATCGCCGTGACTTCGGCCGCGCCGAGCGGCGGCAAGTGGATCACTTCGAAGCGTGGGTGCCCGTCGCGCAGCAGGCGGTGCGCGCGCGCGACGTAACGGCTGGTCAGCACGAAGCGGTTCGAGCTTTCCGTCATCGCGTGCAGCATCTCGCGCAGCACGTGGCGCAGGCCCGGGAAGCTCTCGAACGTGCGCAACTCGAGCACTTCGTCGAACAGGAAGGTGGCCGGCGCGTCGTGGCGGGCGCGGGCCCGGCCAATCAGGCCCAGCGTGCGGTCGAACGCGTCGCGCGCCGACGCGGCAGCGTCCTGCGGCGCCGCGGCGGCGGCGCCGTTGAGCGAAAACGGCGAGGCCGCCGCGAACGCCTGGTGGAAGCGCTCGGGCGTGCTGGCGGCCCGCTCGACGTCCACGTACTGGCACTGGTCGCGGCCCATGCGGTCGCCAAGCGCGTGCAACAGCGTGGTGCGGCCCGAGCCGCACCCACCGATCACAACCGGAATGCGTGGCGGCGTCGCGTCGAGCGCGGCGAGAACGCGGCGTTCGAGGCCGGCGTGGGGAGCCATCATCGGCTCATCTCCTGCATGGGAATGCGCACTCCGTGATCGCGTGCGGTCTGAATCGCTTCGGGATAACCCGCATCGGCGTGCCGCACCACGCCCATGCCGGGATCGCACGTCAGGACCCGCGCCAGGCGTTCGTCCGCCTCGCGCGTGCCATCGGCCACGATCACCATGCCCGCATGAATTGAATAGCCAATACCGACGCCGCCGCCGTGATGGACCGAGACCCAGGTCGCGCCTGCCGACGCGTTCAAGAGTGCATTCAAGATTGGCCAGTCGGCAATGGCGTCGCTGCCGTCGCGCATGCCTTCGGTTTCGCGATTAGGTGAGGCCACCGATCCGGTGTCGAGATGATCGCGGCCAATGACGATCGGCGCCGAGACCGCGCCGGTGCGCACCAACTCGTTGAGCTTGAGGCCGAACCGCGCGCGGTCGCCCTGCCCGAGCCAGCAAATGCGCGCCGGCAGGCCCTGGAACTGTACCCGTTCGCCGGCCAGCCGGATCCACCGGCACAGCGGCTCGTCGTGGGGAAACAACTCGAGCACCGCGCGGTCGGTGACGCGAATGTCTTCGGGGTCGCCCGACAGCGCCACCCAGCGGAACGGGCCCTTGCCCTCGCAGAACAGCGGCCGGATGTACGCCGGCACGAACCCCGGGATCTCGAATGCATCGGCGACGCCGGCCGTGACCGCGTGCGCGCGGATGTTGTTGCCGTAGTCGAACACGATCGCGCCGCGCTGTTGCCACGCCCGCATCGCGGCGACGTGGACGCCCATGCTCGCGACCGCACGCCGCTCGTAGTCGGCCGGATCGGCGGTGCGCAGGCGGGCGGCCTCGGCCAGCGACAGCCCCGCGGGAATATAGCCGACCAGCGGATCGTGGGCGGAGGTCTGGTCGGTGACGACGTCGGGCAGGAACCCCCGCGCGACGAGCGCCGGCAGCACCTCGGCGGCGTTGCCGAGCACGCCGATGGAACGGGCCACGCCGTCGGCCGCGCACTGCTGCGCGCGGCGCACCGCGGCGTCAAGGTCGGTGATGCTTTCGTCCAGGTACTGCGACGCCAGCCGCTTGTCGATGCGCGCCGGGTCCACTTCGACGACGAGCGCCACGCCGCCATTCATGGTGACCGCCAGCGGCTGGGCGCCGCCCATGCCACCGAGGCCGGCGGTCACGACGATCCGGCCGCTGAGCGTGCCGCCAAAATGCCGGCGCGCGATCGCGGCCAGCGTTTCGTAGGTGCCCTGGAGAATGCCTTGCGTGCCGATGTAGATCCAGCTGCCGGCCGTCATCTGGCCGTACATGGTGAGACCGCGGTCTTCGAGATCGCGAAACGTCTCCCAGGTCGCCCATTTCGGCACCAGGTTCGCGTTGGCAATCAACACGCGCGGCGCGCCGGCGTGCGTCTTGAAGATGCCGACGGGCTTTCCTGACTGGACGATGAGTGTTTCATCGTGGGACAGCGACCGCAGCGAGCGAACGATGGCGTCGAACGCCTCCCAGTTGCGCGCGGCCTTGCCGGTGCCGCCGTAGACGATTAAATCTTCGGGCCGCTCGGCGACTTCGGGATCGAGATTGTTCATCAGCATCCGCAGCGCGGCTTCCTGTGGCCAGCCCTGGCACGAGAGCGTCGTGCCGCGAGCGGCGCGGAGTGAATGAACAGTCATGGGCATCTGCGGTACGTCTTCTCGACGAGGGGGCGAGCGTGAAGATAGAAACTAAGCAGTGGTGCTCCGGTTGTCAAACTGAAAGTGCAAATTGAAATCAGTTGACAACGATGCCGGTCGCGTACTCAAGCCTTCCGTTACGGATCAATTTCGTGATCGCCTCGATATCCGGTGCCGGCGGGCGGTCGTCAACGAGCATCGGCACCTGCTGTCGCACTTCCGCGTGCGCGCGCATTAACGGTTCTGAACTGCGCAGCGGCGCATGCAAGTCAAGCGCCTGACACCCGCAGAGTATCTCGATCCCGATGACGTGCGTAAGCAACTGCAAGGCGCGTTCCGCTTTGAGCGCGGCATGCATGCTCATGCTCACGTGATCTTCTTTATTCGCCGAGGTGGGAATCGTATCGACCGACGCCGGATGCGCGAGTGTCTTGATTTCGGACGTCAGGGCTGCGGCCGTGACCTGCGCGATCATAAACCCGGACTGCAGGCCGCCATGCCGGGTCAGGAACGCCGGCAAGCCACTTAAGGCGGGATTAACCAAGCGTTCCGACCGCCGCTCGCTGATGGTTGCCAATTGCGCCACGGCCATGGCCAGCAAATCGGCCGCCAACGCCAGCGGCGCTCCGTGAAAGTTTCCGCCCGAGATTATTTCGCCCATCGCGTCGCCCTCGGCCACGAACACCATGGGGTTGTCGGTCGCCGCGTTCATTTCGGTGTGAACGATATGACGGACCCAGGTCAGCGCTTCCCGCGCTGCGCCATGAACCTGCGGCGTACACCGCATCGAGTAGGCATCCTGCACGCGACCGCAATTGACGTGCGACGAATTGATTCCGCTGCCCGCCATCAAGCGCAACAAGTTGCCGGCGACGGCGCCCTGTCCCGCAAACGGGCGAGCGTCGTGGATGCGCGCCTCGAACGGGTGCATCGAGCCCATGAGGCCGTCGATGGACATGGCGGCCGCGATATCGGCGGCGCGGCCCAGGCGCTCGGCGCCGGCCAGCGCCAGCGCCAGCACCGCGGTCGAGACCTGTGTGCCGTTGATCAGGGCCAGCCCTTCTTTCGGGCCAAGCACCACCGGGTCGAGTCCGGCCGCGGCCAGGGCCTTCGCACCCGCGACCCGCACGCCATCGTCCCAGGTCTCGCCTTCGCCGACCAGGACCAGCGCCAGGTGCGCCAGTGGCGCAAGATCACCGCTGGCGCCGACCGACCCGCGCGACGGCACGTGCGGATGCACCCGGCGATTGAGCAGGGCGAGCAACGCCTCGAGTGTTTCGGTGCGAATACCCGAATAGCCCTTGGCGAGCACGTTGGCGCGCAGCGCCATCGAGGCGCGCACGGCCCGCACCGGCAGCGGCGCGTCCACGCCGGCGGCGTGGCTGCGAAGCAGGTTCAGTTGCAGCGCGGCGAGGTCGGCCTGTTCGATTCGCGTCTCGGCGAAGTTGCCGAAGCCGGTGTTCACACCGTAAACCGCTTCGGTCCCAGCGGCCTTGGCCTCCACCACCGCGCGGGCCGCCGCCACGCGGGCCCGCGCCTCCGGGGCGAGGCCGACCTCGGCGAAATCGTCGGCAATGGCGAGCAGGTTGTCGAGGGAGAGTGTGGCGCCGTCCAGCAGGATCATCGAATCATTAGGATACAGTAGAGAGATATGAACATCGTGGTCCTGGGGGCGCAGTTCGGCGACGAAGGCAAGGGGAAGATCGTCGACCTCATGACGCCCAACTTTTCGCTGGTGGCGCGGTACCAGGGCGGTCACAACGCCGGCCATACCGTTTACGTGAATGGCAAGAAGTTCGTCCTCCACCTGATCCCGTCGGGCATCCTCCACGCTGGCGTGAAGTGTGTAATCGGCAACGGCGTGGTGGTCGATCCGCAGGCGTTGTTCAAGGAAATCGAGGAACTGGCCCAGCTCGGCATCGATGTCGGCGACCGCCTGCTGATCAGCGACAAGGCGCACCTGATCCTGCCGTATCACCGCGAGCTCGACATCCTGAGCGAAGCGCGGCGCGGCGAGCGCAAGATCGGCACCACCTCGCGCGGCATCGGCCCGGCCTACGAGGACAAGATCGGCCGCCGCGGCATCCGGGTGTGCGACCTCGTCGACACCCAGGCGCTGGCCGACGAAGTGCGCGAGAACGTCAGCGCGCGCAACCGCATGATCAAGGATTCCACGCTCGACTGGAAACCGGTGTACGACCAGTTGCTGGCGTATGGCGACCGCATGCGCCGCTGGACCGGCGACGTCTCGCTGGCCCTCGACGAGGCCCGCCGGGCGGGGCAGCGCATCCTGATCGAAGGCGCGCAGGGCGCCATGCTCGACATCGATCACGGCACGTACCCGTACGTCACCTCGTCCAACGCCACGATCGGCGGCGCCTGCACCGGTCTTGGTATTCCGCCCAAGGCGATTCACGGCGTGCTTGGCGTCGCCAAGGCCTACCTGACGCGCGTCGGCGAAGGCCCGTTCCCGACCGAATTAGAGGGGGAGATCGGCAACCGGCTGCGTGAAACCGGCCAGGAGTACGGCGCGTCGACCGGCCGTCCGCGCCGGTGCGGCTGGTACGACGCCGTCGCCGTGCGTTACGCCGTGCGCGTCAACGGCATCGATAGCATCGCGCTGACGAAGCTCGACGTGCTCGACGACCTGGAGACGATCGAAATCTGCACCGGCTACCAGATCGGCGATCGCACGGTCACCGAGTTCCCGTCGGACCTGAACACCGCCGGCACGATCACGCCGATCTACGAATCGTGGCCCGGCTGGACGAAGCCCACCAAGGGCGCGCGCGACTACGCGCAGTTGCCCGCGGAGGCGCAGCGGTACATCAAGCGGCTGGAAGAGGTGAGCGGCGTGCCGGTCGGGCTGATCTCCACCGGCTCCGACCGCCTGGAAACCATCATCCGCGATGACAGCGTCGTCGCGGACTGGCTGCCGAAACGCCCGGCGGTCTAAGCCTTCTTGTTCTTTTCGGCGAAGGTCTCGATGGACGAGGCCTCGGCGGTCATGCCCCAATCAAGGCCGGCGCGATAGCGCGTCGGCATCCCCTTCGGCATCTCGAACGCGGCCCACACCACGGCGCCGCTGCACCGAACCGCGGCCTTGCCGTCGCCCATGATGACCCGCACGCGCTGGTTGGGCTTGAGCACGGTGGGGGAGACGACCATGGCGCCGACCATCGAGAGGTCGATGAGCGCGGCCGGGTTGCCATCAACCGCCACCTCGACGCCCTCGCGAATGCGGATGCGCGCGGCGCGGCGGGTGCCGCGCTGGTCGAGGGCCGGCGCCGGCTCGTCCACCGCCACGGCGGCGCCACCGGCCTGGCCGCGCTTCACCGCGACCCGGCTCATTTCGTTGTCGCGCGCGAGCACGCGGACCTCGCACCCCGTGAGCGCCGGGTCGTCCTTGATGCGGTTGATGAGGGCGGTGCCGCGCGAAGTGGCCGAGAACTCGTCCTGCATCGCCACCATCGCCGGCTTGGTGCGAATGATGTGATCGAGGGCCTCGAGGGCCTCGCTATCGGTAAAGGTGTGAACCGCGGTGCCGGGGCCCAGGCGCTCCTGCAGGCTGGGCAACGCGTCCTCAGGTCCGATCAAGACAATGCGCGACGACACAGACCGCCGAGTGTACCACGGCTGAGTGGGACGCCGCCGGGTCCGCCCGGTCGTGGCGCGTGGCTCAGGTGGCTTCGCTGCCGACCGCCGCCGCAACGCTCTTCAGCAGGGCGTCGGGTGAGAACGGCTTCAGCAGCACCGGCGTACCCTGCTCGTGCAGCGTCTCGCCCTGTTCGACATACCCGGTCACGAACAGGAGCGGCAGGCCGGGCCGCACCGCGCGCAGCCGCCGGGCCAGTTCAATGCCGCCCATGCGCGGCATGACCACGTCGGTCACCACCATCACGATGCTGCGGCTGTGCACGGTGAACAGGTCCAGCGCCTGCTGGCCGTCAGACGCTTCAATCGTCTGGTAGCCCGCCTGGCGCAACACCGTCGCCGACAGGCGCCGCAAGGCGCGTTCGTCTTCGGCAATCAGGATCGTGCCGGTGCCCTGCCGCGGCGCGGCGAGCGTGCGGGGCGTCAGCGGCGCCGCGGTCGTATCGTCGATGCGCGGCAACAGCAGCGAGAAGGAACTGCCCTGGCCCGGCGCGCTCTGCACCGAGACCGTGCCGCCGCTCTGGCGGACGAAGCCGTAGACCATCGACAGGCCGAGCCCGGTGCCGGCGCCCTTCGGCTTGGTGGTGAAGAACGGTTCGAAGATGCGGCCCTGGACCTCGGGCGGAATGCCGACGCCGGTATCGCGCACCACCAGCTCGACGAACGAGCCCGGCGCAATCTCGAGGGCGCGCGCCCGCGACGCGGCGATCTCGCGGTTGGCCGTCTCGATGGCGAGGCGGCCGCCCTCGGGCATGGCGTCGCGCGCGTTGAGGGCCAGGTTGACCAGCACCTGCTCGAGCTGTGCCGCGTCGGCGCGCACCGACCAGAGATCGGTGGCGAGGTGGAGGTCGATGGCAATGTGCTCGCCGATCAACCGGTTGAGCATCCGGCTCATGTCCATGACGCGCTGGTTGAGGACAATGATCTCGGGGGAGAGGATCTGCCGGCGGCTGAACGCCAGCAGCTGGCCGGTCAGCGTCGCGGCGCGCTCGGCGGCATTGAAGATCTCCTCGACATCGCCGCGCAACGGCGAGTCGGCCAGCGACCTGAGCAGCAGTTCCGAATAGCCGCGGATCGCCGTCAGCAGGTTGTTGAAGTCGTGCGCGATGCCGCCCGACAGCCGGCCGATCGCCTCCATCTTCTGGACGTGCCGCAACTGCTCTTCGAGCTCGCTGCGCGCCGCCTCGGCGGCCTGGCGGTCGGCCATCTCGCGCCGCAGCTCGCTATTGACGCGGGCCAGCGCCGCGGTGCGTTCGTCAACCCGCCGCTCGAGATCGCGGTGGGCCTCGTGCAGGGCCAGTTGGCTGGCCCGCAGCTGCTTCTCGGCGTAGTAGCGCTCGGTCACATCGCGCAGGATCAGCATGACCTGCGCGTCGGCCATGGGTTGCAGGCGGGCCTCGTAATGGCGCGGCGTTGCGGTGTCGGCGCCGATCTCGAGCTCCAGGTTGACCGGGACGACGTCCTGGACGATGCGCGCGAGCGCGGCCGCCATCGGGCCGCGCGCGGCGGCGTCGAGGAGGCTGACGATCGCGCTGCCCGTGACCCATCCGCGCGCCGGTTCCGAGTGCGCGGCTCCCTTCACGTCGAGAATCACGCCGTTGCGGTCGAGACGGAGTATCTGGTCGGGAAAGGCGCCGACCAGGGCCCGCAGCTCGGTGTTGGCCTGCAGCAGTTCCTGGGAACTCAAGTCGAGCGAACGCTCGAGCATGGCGCGGTCGTCGTCGAACTGCCGGTAAGCCTCGTCGACGGCGTCGAGCATCGGCTGCAGCCCGTCGGGAATGGCCCCCCCGGGAAAGTGACGCTTGAGCTGGCGTCGCAACAGGCTGTGCAGGTCGGCCACGTCAGCGCTCGGAGAAGGTGGTGACCGTCATGGTCTGGTTGTGCAGCTCGCATCGGGCGCTCGGCGTGAAGGGCGAGATCTCCCCGTATGAATAGAAACCGGTGATCACCGCGCCCGGTCCGACGATGTCGCGGACGCCCTCGACTTCTTCTTCGACCCGTTGCCGCAGCACCATTCGCCGGCCGACGCAACTGATCAGCAGCGCGAGAGCGACGGGCGTGCCCAGTGCGTCGGCGCTGATCCGGCCGGCGCCGACCGCGCCATCGATCAGCCGATCGAAGTTCGCCTTCATGAGCCGCACATAGCCGCCCACCGGCACGTTGCCGGCAAAAGTGAGGCTCTGCTCGGCCTCGTTCACCGCCAAGATGGTCCGCACCACAGGCGTGCTCGCGTCGCGCGTGCGCAGCGACAACGGGAAGAGCAGTCCCGAGGCCGGCAGGCCCGACGCGTGCTCGCCCAGGTAACGCTTGTATAGCGCCAGGGCCGATTGGCCATCCAGCTCGTAGAGCACGTTGCCTTGCGACTTCGTAATCTGGCGCTCGGGGCCGAACGAATCCCAGCCACCGACCGACCCGCACCCGACGTGGAGGGATGACCCGTAGAGCCCGACCGCGATCACCAGGTTCCGGCGCGGCACCCCGCCCGCCAGCACCACGGTTTCGTGGAACTGTTCGCCGTCAGCCGACAGGCCGCCGGTAACCGACACGGTGGCGGGCAACCGTTCGCCCAAGCCGCGCACGAGCGCCTCGCCGTTGATGTCCAGGCCCTCGGACAAGAGCAGAACGTGGACCAGGTCGGGACCGGCGAGTGCCTTTGCCAGTGCCGCGCCCGCGGCCGCGCTGCCGGCGGCCGTGACCGGCGCCGACGCGACGCGCAGGGTGGTGTGCTCAAATCGAATTGCGGTGGCGGCCAGGCCGGCGTCGAACACGTCGGTGCCGCAAATCTGGCCGGCGGTCGAGCAACCGACGATGGTGGCGGCCGGCCAGCGGGCCGCCAGGTCCGCACCAACCGCGGGACGGGCGATGGCGGCGCGGTCGCCAAAGACCAGCACGAGCTGCGCAGCGGCGTCCGGCGGAGGGCCGGCCCATCCGTTGTCCTCCGACCAGCGGCACTGCTGAACCTTCACACCAGATACCCTAGCGCAACTGACGCCTGTTCGAGGGAGGAATTGGGTGACCGGTGCTCAGGACTCGTGCTGCGCCGCGTACCATTCCAGCAGGGAACGCTGGGAGTTCGAGGGCGGCACGCCCTCGGGCGGCGTGGCCCTGGTGTACGCGCCGTCGGTCTGCAGCGTCCAGGCCCGGTCGGTATCGCTCAACAGCGCGGCGAGCACGCGGTCACGCACCATTTGCTTGAGGCCTGGGTCGGTGATCGGACAGAGCACCTCGACGCGGCGATCGAGGTTGCGCTCCATCAGGTCGGCGCTGCCAAGGTACACCTCGGGCGCCCCGCCGTTCTCGAAGTAGTAAACGCGTGAGTGCTCGAGGAACCGGCCGACGATCGAACGGACGGTGATGTGATCGCTGATGCCGGGAATGCCCGGGCGCAGGCAGCACACCCCGCGCACGATCATGTCGATCGAGACGCCGGCCTGCGACGCGCGGTAGAGCGTCTTGATCATGCCCTGGTCGGCGACCGCGTTGTTCTTGATGATGATGCAGGCCGAACGGCCGGCCTTGGCGTGTTCGATCTCGCGCTCGACCAGCGCGCGGAAGCCCTGGCGCAGCCCGACCGGCGCCACCAGCAGCGCGTGATACGACCGCTTGTTGGAGTAGCCGGTCAGCGAATTGAACACCTCGCTCACGTCGTCGAGAATGCTTTCGTCGGCGGTGAACAGGCCGAAATCGGTGTAGACCTGCGCGGTGACGCGGTTGTAATTGCCGGTGGCGACATGGGCGTAGCGGCGAATGCCGTCGGCCTCCTGGCGAACGACCAGGGCCAGCTTGCAGTGCACCTTGAGGTTCATCAGGCCGTAGACCACGTGGATGCCGGCGGACTCGAGCCGGTTGGCCCAGGCAATGTTGTTGCGTTCGTCGAAGCGCGCCTTCAGCTCGACCAGCACCGCCACCTGCTTGCCCTGGTCGGCCGCCTCGATCAACAAGTCGACCAGCGGCGAGTTGGCGCCAATGCGATAGAGCGTGATCTTGATGGCGATCACATGCGGATCCTGGACCGCCGCGCGCAGGAACGTCTCCACCGAGGTGAACGAATCGAACGGATGGTGGAGCAGGAAGTCCTGGTCGGCGATCTGCTCGAACACCTTCTCGGTCTCGTCGGGCGCCCAGAGCGTGCGCGGGACCAGCGCCGGGTACTTCAAGGCCGGGCGATGCAGCTTGGTCAGCGCGTGCCAGTCGCCAAACCCCAGCCGGTCGGTGGCACGGGCGACGACGTCCTCGCCGATCTCGAAGTTTTCGATCAGGATGCTGAGCACGCGTTTCGGCATGTCGGCCTCGACATGCAGCAGCGACAACGCGCCGTGCCGCAACTGCTTGAGGCCGCGGTCGACGGTTTCGAGCAGGTCGTCGGCCTCGTCTTCCTGGATCACCATGTCGGTGTCGCGAATAATCCGGAAGAGGTGCGTCCCTTCGACCTGCGTGCCGGGGAACAGCGTCTGGATGTTGCGCCGGATGACGTCCTCGAGGAAAACGTGGGACATGCCCGGCAGCGGCGACAGGTGCTCCGGCAGGGCGACGAACCGCGGCAGCATGCCCGGCACCTTGACGCGCGCGAACTTGGTGCGGCCGGCGTGGCGCACGCGCACCGCCAGGTTCATGCTCAGGTTCGAGATGTACGGAAACGGATGGCCCGGGTCGAACGCCAGCGGCGTCAGCACCGGGAAGATGTGGTCCTTGAAGTAATGCGCCAGCCAGGCGTCGATCGCCGGCGTGTAGTCGTGCGGATCGAGGAAGTGAATGCCTTCGGCGGCCAGCAGCGGGCGAATCGATTGCGACCAGCAGGCGATCTGCGCGTCGATCTGCGCCAGCGCGCGGCCGCGAATCGTCGCCAGCTCGATGTCGGTGGTCATACCGTCGATCGACACTTCCTCGATGCCGGCGCGGAACTTCTTCAGGATGGTGGCGACGCGCACCATGAAGAACTCGTCAAGGTTGGTCCCCGAAATAGCCAGGAACTTGACGCGCTCGAGCAGCGGATGGGTGGTGTCCTGCGCCTGGGCCAGCACCCGTTCGTTGAAGGCCAGCCAGCTCAGCTCGCGGTTGATGTAGAGCGACGGCGAGGTCAGGTCGTTAGGGTCGAGCTTCGTCCAGTCGCGATGGGGCGCGACCGCCACCGACGACACGCTCTCGGCGGCACGGCGCTTCCGCGGGCGTCTGGTGACGGCGGTGGGGGTGACCATGCGTCAATTCTACTGGTGGTATTCGTGCGGGTGACAAGCGTGTAACAACGGTGTATCAGGGCACGATCTTCAGGATGCGCCCACGCGAGTAACTAACTATATACATCTCGCCCGATGCGTCCACGCCGAACGAGCTGATTAAACCAAGTTCCGCGGTGCCGCCGAGCAGGTCGGTCAACACGAGCAAATCCACGGCCGTGGCTTCCTGGTGTTCGTCGAGTGCGAGGCCGATCGAGTAGACGCGTCCCGCCACGTAGTCGGCGAAGAAGTATCGCCCGTTGAACATCGGGTCCAGTGCCGTGCCGCGATAGACCACGCCCCCGGTGATCGATTGCCCGTCGCTGCGTGGGTACTCGTGAATCGGGTCGGTGAGCGGCTGGTACGCGGCCGGCTGCCGCGCATCGAATGGGAGGCGGCCTTCCCGCACCCGCCACCCGTAGTTGCGCCCACCCGCGCCGCGAGGCTCCCAGTTCACTTCTTCGCGCGCGCTTTGCCCGACGTCGGCAATCACCAGCGCGCCGGTGCCGCCGCGGGTCCAGTCGTCGAAGCTGTAGCGCCATGGGTTGCGCAGCCCGAACGCCCAGATCTCCGGGAGCGCGGCGATCGGGTCGCGATCCACGAACGGATTGTCCTCGGGCACGCGGTAGCCGCGCACGTCGGTGTCGGCGACGCCGACGTCGAGCCGGAGCATCTTGCCCAGCAGCGAGTTGGGGTTCTGAGCGTGATTGAGCGGGTCGCCGCCGCTGCCGCCGTCGCCAAGGCCGACATACAGGAAGCCGTCGGGGCCGAACGCCAGGTGGCCGCCGTTGTGATTCGAGAAGGGCTGCTCGATGAAGGCGCGGCCATCGGGCCAGACCAGGTCAAACCGGGAGCCGGTATTGACCCGGCCGGCAGCGTCGCGCGTGTAGCGCGCTACCACGGTATGTCCGTTGAGGTTGGTGAAGTTGATGAAGAACCGGCGCGAGGTGGCGGCATCCGGCGGAAACGCCATGCCGAGCAGGCCGCGCTCGCCACCTGATGACAGCTGTCCCCGCAGGTCCAGGAACAGGACGGACGAGATCACGCCGTTGGTGATGCTGCGAATCGTGCCGCGCTGCTCGACGACAAAGAAGGTGGCGGGATCGGCGGGATCGGCGACAAAGGCCACCGGGTTGGTGAAGCCCGTAGCGACGATTGCGGTGCGCAGTTGGGCCGCGACGGTCCCCGCGCAGACGACCGTTAGGAGAAGGGCGACCAGGACCGGAGCAGCGAGGCGCATACGCACAGCTTAACAGGCGTGCAAGTCCGAGAAGCCCGACAGGCAATGTCTTCCCGACGGGATTTGCCCTCCCGACAAGAAGTGCCTAATTAAACCAGAGCAAAATCGCGAACAGGATCACGGTGACGGTAACCACCTGCTGCAGCCACTTGTGGCCCTTGAGCACGGCCATGCGCACGCCGATCACGGCGCCGCCCCAATTGCCAACCGCCAGCGCCAGGCCCCGCGGCCAGTCCACTTGTCCGGCGCCCGCGAACACCACCAGCGACAACACCGTCAGCAGCAGCACGCTGAGCAGCTTGACCGCGTTGCCGCGCACCAGGTCCATGCCGGCCGCCGACGTGATGGCCAGCACGAGAAACCCAACGCCGGCCTGGATGAACCCGCCGTAGAGGCCGACGGCGAAGAAGCCGAGGACGACGAACCAGTGCGTCGGTGGCTTGAGATCGGCCGCCGCCACGGGTTTGCGTCTTTGGCTGGCCAGCGACCAGATCGTGACGACGACCATGGCGACCGACAAGATGCGGCGAAAGGCGAAGTCGGGCACGGCCAGGGCCGCCCACACGCCAAGCGCGGCTCCCGCTACGGCCGGGATGCTGGCCTTCAGTGCCCATGGCCAGTCGACCGCCCCGTGACGGTGGAAGCCAATGACGCCGCCCAGGTTCTGCGAGAGCACGCCGACGCGATTGGTGCCGTTGGCCAGCGAGGCCGGCAGCCCAAAGAACAGCAGCAGGGGCAGGGTCAGGAACGAACCGCCGCCCGCGATCACGTTGAGGGCGCCGGCGACGACGCCGGCCACGGCCAGCGCCACAAG
This sequence comes from Acidobacteriota bacterium, assembly GCA_030697165.1. Lineage (NCBI taxonomy): Bacteria > Pseudomonadati > Acidobacteriota > Acidobacteriota bacterium. The sequence goes on along the minus strand of JAUYQQ010000019.1, from coordinate 18,944 downwards.
TTCAAGCGAGTACGGCACGCGCTGATCGTATAGCATCCCCGCATCACCACATGAGCCCACTCAATCGCGCCATCGGCTTGCCCGCGGCCACGGCCCTGGTGGTCGGCACAATCATCGGCTCCGCGATCTTCGTCCAGGCGTCCGAGATTACCGCGCTCGTGCCGTCGCCGCCGGCCGTGGTGCTGGCGTGGGCGGTGGCCGGCGCGCTCACGTTGATCGGCGCGCTGGTGTGCGCGGAACTGGCGTCGGCCTATCCGCGCACCGGCGGGGTGTACGTCTTCCTGCGAGAGATCTACTCGCCCGTGCTCGGCTTCCTGTGGGGCTGGGCCATGTTCTGGACCATGCACAGCGGCATTCTGGCCGCGATTGCGACGGTGTTCGCCCGCTACACGGGCTACTTCGTACCGCTGGACGATGCCGCCACCCGCGGCGTCGCGATTGGCGCCATTCTCGTCCTGTCGGCGGTCAACTACCTGGGCGTGCGGTTCGGCAGCGGCCTCCAGTCGGCGTTCACGGTGGTGAAAGTGGCGGCCGTGTTGGCGATCATTGCCATTGGGTGGGCGCTCAGCGGGTCGCCGGCGGCCGAGGCGGCCGTGGCCCCGGTGGCGGCCGTGACCGCCGGCAACTTCATGTTGGCGGTTGGCGCCGGCCTGTTCGCCTTTGGTGGCTGGCACATGGTCACCTACACCGCCGAGGAAACCGTCAACCCGACGCGCACGATCCCGCGGTCGCTGCTGATTGGCGTGGTGGTGGTGACGCTCTGTTACATCGGCCTCAACGCCATCTACCTGCGCGTGCTGTCGGTCGACAAGGTGATCGCCTCGTCTCGCGTCGCGGCCGACACCTTTGACGTGCTGATGGGGTCGGGCGGGGGCAGCGTGATTTCGGCGCTGGTCATGTTCAGCGCGTTTGGCGCGCTGAACGGGATCGTCATGGTGGGGCCGCGCGTCTATTACCAGATGTCGCAGGATGGCTTGTGGTTCAAGTGGGCCGGTCACCTGCATCCGCAGTTCCAGACGCCGGGCCGTGCCATCGTGCTGCAGGCGGTGTGGTCATCAGTGCTGGTGCTCACCGGCACGTATCGCGCGTTGTTCACCCGCGTGATCTACACCGAATGGATCTTCTTCGCGCTGCTGGCCCTCGGCGTGGTCCTGCTGCGGCGGCGTCCGGGCTATCAGCCGGCGTGGCGCATGCCGCTCGTCCCGCTGGCGCCGATCCTGTTCGTGCTGGCGTCGGCGGCGATCGTGTTCAACCAGGTGCGCGCCGATCTCACGAACAGTGCGATCGGGCTGGCGATTGTCGCCACCGGCATCCCCGCGTATTATCTCTGGGCTCGCCGCCGTGGCTAGCACCCTAGCACTCTGGCACCCTTGGCACCCTTGGCACCTTGGCACCCTGGCACCTTAGTCCCTATGAAAATAGACTTTCACAATCACTACTATCCGCCTGAGTACCTGGCCGCGGTCAAGAAGGGCCCCACGAAAGTCCGCATGGACTTCGACGCCGAGGGCAACCCGCGCCTGCACTATCCGGGTGACTACAACATCCTGGTGCCGGGTCATCGTGATCTCGACTACCGCGAGGGCGTGTTGAAGAAACACGGCGTCGACAAGCAGGTGATCACGTTCACCACCCCGGGCACGCACTTCGAGGAGCCGGCCACCGCGGTCGAGATGGCCCGGCACGTGAACGATGCGTTTGCCGCCGCCGTCAGGCAGCGCCAGCACTTCTTGTCGCTGGCCACGTTGCCCTTGAACGATCCAGGCGCGTCGGTGATCGAACTCGAGCGCGCCATGACGACCCTTGGCTTGCCGGGGGCCATGGTCTTCAGCAACGTCAATGGGGTGGCGCTGGCCGACAAGGTCTACGAGCCGCTGTGGCAGAAGGCCAACGACCTGCACGCGGTGATCTACATTCATCCCGCGCACCCGCTTGGCGTGGAGGCGATGGAGCAGTACTGGCTGATGCCGCTGGTAGGGTTCCTGATGGATACCACGCTGGCCGCCGCGCACCTGGTGTTTGCCGGCGTGCCGGAGCGGTACCCGAAGATCAAATGGGTGCTGTGCCACATGGGCGGGGCGGTGCCGTACCTGGCGGAGCGGTTCGATCGCGGCTACGAGGCGTTCGCCGACTGCCGCGCCAACATCAGCCGCGCGCCAAGCACGTACTTGAAGCAGTTCTATTACGACACGGTGAACTTCGATCTCAACAACATCGAACTGGCCATCAAGTTCGCGGGCGCCGATCACATCCTGGCCGGCAGCGACTACCCGCACCAGATTGGCAGCATTCCGAAGATGCTCGACGCGATCAGCCGCCTGCCGATTTCGCCGACCGAGCGCGAGGGCATCTACGGCCGCAACGCCGCACGGTTGTTGGGAGTGGACTAATACATGCACGGAACCACGGAACCACGGAACCACGGAACCAATCGCTCTTGTGCGAGCGCTAGGTGTTTCGGTGCTTTCGTGTTTCCGTGTGTGGCATTTCTCAGGAGGGTGAGATGAAAATCAAGTTCATGGTTGGCGTGACGGTGATTGGCGCGGTGTTCGCGGCCGGTGTCGCGGTGGGGCAGCAGGCGAACACGAGCCGCCGCGAACCGCAGTTCGAGAACAGCGAACTCAAGGTGTGGAAGTCGATCATCATGCCGAACCAGCCGCTCGCGCTGCATCGCCACGATCACGGCCGCGCCGCCGTCGTGCTCAAGGGCGGGGACCTCGACGTCGTCGACGGGAAGGGCGCGACGCTGCAAACCTACAAGTGGGAGACCGGGAAGGCGTACTGGCTCGATGCCGATCCGGCCGGCACCCAGCACGGCGATCTGAACCGCGGCCAGGAGCCGATCGAGGTGGTGATCGTCGAGCTGAAGAACGACAAGCCCAAAATGTAGGCTCGGGCGCTCGCGGTATACTTCGCCCATGCGAGCGCTGATCCTTCTGCTGGCGGCGGGCCTGGGGCTGGCGCAGGCGCAACCGGCGCCCGCGCCGGCCGCACCGCCGCCGGGCACCGACATCTATCTCGTGACGCTGCCGGCCGGCCTCGCCTCCATGAAAACGGCGAAGCCGGTGCCGGTGTCCACCGCGCCGGGTTACGACAACCAGCCGATGTTCAGCCCCGACGGCGGGCGCCTCCTCTTTGCCGCCAACCGCGACGGCAAGCAAATCGACATCTACGCCTTCGATCGCGCCAGCGGCCACGTCTCGCAACTCACGCAGACGGCCGAGAACGAAAACTCACCGACGTTCCTGCCGGCCGGCATTGGCGAGCCTGGCGGGTTCAGTGTCGTGCAAACCGAACCCGATCGCAGCCAGCGGTTGTGGCGCTTCGACGCGGCCGGGAAGCGACCGCACCTGGTACTCGCCGACGTGAAGCCGGTCGGGTATCACGCCTGGGTCGAACCCGATCATCTCGCCATGTTCATTCTCGGGCAGCCGGCGACGCTCCAGGTGGCGCGGGTCTCGACGGGCCAGGCCGAGGTGGTCGCGCGCGACATCGGTCGCTCGCTGCACCGCGTGCCCGGCAGCCGAACCGTAAGTTTCGTGCAGCGCGAAGCAGTTGGCTTCGTGCAACGCGACCGGCCGGCGGCGTTTACCATCAAGGAGATTGCGATCGACACGCGGCAGATTGCTTCGCTCGTGGCGACGGTTGAAGGCAGCGCCGACCGCGACTATGCCTGGATGCCGGACGGCCGCACGGTGGTGATGTCGTCGGGCACGAAAATCTTCTCGTGGACGCGCGGCGCCACCGGCTGGACCGAGGTGTTCGACGCCGCCACCTTTCAGCTTGGCGGCGTCAGCCGCCTGAGCGTGTCGCCGACGGGCGATGCCGTGGCCATGGTCGTCGCCGAGCCCAAGAGGCCTTAGCGTGTCGGAATTCCGGGTCGAGAAACGGCGCGAGGCGGCGGAGATCACCCTGTCAACCGGGACGACGGTGAGCGGCCACTTTTTCCTGTCGGGATCGAGCCAGGTGCACGCCGGTCCCGAACGGGTCGGCGACCTGCTCAACCTGGCCGCGGGCTTCTTCCCGTTCGAGGCGCCCAACGGCGACACCTCGTTGATCAACCGCGCGCACGTCATCAAGGTGGTGCTGCCCGAGCACGTGATCGAGGCGCAGCTTGAAGATGGCTACGACCTGGCGACGCGGCGGCATGTCAGGATTCTGTTGTCGAGCGGCGAGACGGTGACCGGCCAGGTCGCGGTGTACCGGCCGCCGGGCCGCGACCGGTTGAGCGACTACGCGCACATTGACGATCGCTTTCGCTATGTCGAGCAGTCCGATCGCACGCTGTTGATTAACTCCTTGCACATCGTTTCGTTGCTCGAGGTGACCGAATAATGGCCGCAGCTGTGGACGGCTTGTTGATGAACATGACCCAGACCGGGGCACGCGGCTTGCGCCTGGCGGTCGGCAGCCCGGCACGGATGATCGACGCCAACGGCGCGGCACAGGACGCGAGCACGGCCCCGCTCACCAGGCAGGAGATTCTCACGCTGCTCAGCCCGATCATCCCGGAACAGGCCCGGCGGCGGCTGCCGCAGGAATCGACCGTGGACTTCGATTACGTCTCGTCCGAGGCCGGCGCCTTCAAGGTGACCGTGCTGCGCAACGGCACCGAGCTGGCGGTGAGTTTCGTGCCCGACAAGTCCGCGCCGGCCACGAGCGTGGCGGCCGGGGGAGCCGCGCCGGCGCCGGCGGCGCCGGTCGAGAAGCCGGTGACGCGCCCGGTGGCCACTGCGGCGCCCGCGGGCGGCGGCAACGCCATCGATGCGCTGTTCCGGTTGATGGTCGAGTCGAAGTCGTCAGACCTGCACCTGTCGTCGACCATGCCGCCGCTGATCCGCAAGGACGGCCACATGCAGCCGCTCGATCCGGGCATCGGTCCGCTGTCGCCAGAGGACGTCATGGCGCTGCTGCATCCGATCATGCCGGTGACCAATCGCGAGGAGTTCGAGTCGCGGCACGACACCGACTTCGCGTATGAGCTCACGGGCCTAGCCCGGTTCCGCGCCAACATGTTTCTCGACCGCAAGGGCCCTGGCGCCGTGTTTCGCGTCATCCCGGCGCAGATCCTCACGGCCGAGCAACTGGGGCTGTCGCCGCACATCCTGCAGTTGTGCCGGCTGACCAAGGGCCTGGTGCTGGTGACCGGCCCAACCGGTTCAGGCAAGTCGACCACGCTCTGCGCGATGATCGACTACATCAACAAGACGCGCACCGATCACATCATCACCATCGAGGATCCGATCGAGTTCGTGCACGAGAACCAGCGCTGCCTGATCAACCAGCGCGAAGTGGGCACGCACACCGGCGGCTTCAAGAACGCGCTGCGGGCCGCGATGCGCGAGGATCCCGACATCATCCTGGTGGGCGAGTTGCGCGACCTCGAGACCGTGGCCATTGCCATCGAGACCGCCGAGACGGGGCACCTGGTGTTCGGCACGCTGCACACCACGACCGCGGCCTCGACCGTCGATCGCGTGATCGATCAGTTTCCGCAGGAGCAGCAGGCGCAGATCCGCATCATGCTGTCCGAGTCGTTGAAGGGCGTGATTGCCCAGAACCTGTGCCGCAAGATCGGCGGCGGCCGGGTCGCGGCGCTCGAGGTGCTGCTGATCAACAGCGCCATCAGCAACCTGATTCGCGAAGCCAAGACCTTCCAGATTCCGTCGATGATGCAGGTCGGCCGCGCCCAGGGCATGGTCGCCCTGAACGACGCGCTGATGGAGCTGGTGACGAAGAAGCTGGTCGAGCCCCAGGAGGCGTACCTCAAGGCGGTCGACAAGCCCGGGTTCGAGGGCCTGTTGAAACGCGCGAACATCGACACGAAGTTCGTCCAGGGCGCGGCCACCTGAGCGCCACCCGGTCTCGGCGGCGAACCGGCCGCGACGTGACAGAATCTCGGTACATGAGTGTGACGGACGGAGACCGCCTCGACGCCGACGGGCAACAGCGGGAGGACGAGCGCCGCCGGCTCGCCATCCAGGCTGGCCAGCTCGGCATTTGGGACTGGGACGTCGTCCGGGATCACGTCGAGTGGTCGGAGCGGGTCTACGAGCTGCACGGCGTCAAGCCGGGCGAGTTCGGCGGGACGGTCGCGGACTTCGCGCGCCTGGTGCATCCCGACGATGCGCCGGCGGTCGGCGCCGCGCTCGAGACCGCCTTGCAGGGCGGGCAGTCGTTCGAGGCCGAGTTCCGCGTGCAGCTGGCGGATGGACGCACGCGGTGGCTCGTCACGCGCGCGGAGGTGATTCGGGATGACGACGGCCGGCCCGTCCGCATGGTGGGTTCGACCAACGATGTCACCGAGCGGGTGGAACTGCTGGCGGCGGAACGCCAGTCGCGCGCGGTCGCGGAGAATGCGCGGCGTCGGCTCGAGTTGCTGGCGCGGACCGGCGCCGTGTTGTCACGTTCGCTCGAACCCGACGCCACGCTGCAGGCGATTGCCTCGATCGTCGTGCCCGAGGTTGCCGACTGGTGTCGCGTGGACCTGCTCGACGCGACCGGCCAGCTGCGGCGAGCGCTGACCTACCATTCCGATCCGGACAAGGCGCGAGAGGCCGCGGCCCTGGCCGCGCGGCTGCACGTGCCGGCGGACTCCGAGGGCTCCATGGCGTGGGTCGCCGCCAACAGCGTGCCGCACCTCGAGGACTTCGAGGTGCCGCGCGATCGCAATCCGGACCAGGTGACGTTTGCCCGCGCCATCGGCATGCGCTCGTACTTCGCCGTCCCGTTGATCGCGCGCGGCCGCACCCTCGGTGCGCTGGCAGCGGTGCAGGCGGAATCGGGCCGGCGCTTCTCCGACGATGATTGCGCGTTGATCGCGGAGCTGGCCCACCGCGCCGCGCTCGCGCTCGACAACGCGCGCTCGTACGCCGAGGCCGAGGCCGCGCTGAAGGAAGCGGAGACCGCGAACCGCTCGAAAGACGAGTTCCTCGCCATGCTCGGTCACGAGCTGCGCAATCCGCTTGCGCCGATCATGACCGCGCTGCACGTCATGCGGTTGAAGGGCGAATCGGGTGGCGCCGAGCGCGGCATCATCGAACGGCAGGTGGCGCACCTGTCGCGCCTGGTGGACGACCTGCTGGATGTCTCGCGCATCACCCAGGGCAAGATTCAGCTGCAACGCGAACTGGTCGATATGGGGGCGGTCGTGAACCGGGCCCTGGAGTTGACGCAGCCGGCGCTCGATCAACGCCGGCGTCCGCTGGACGTCGAGCTGCCGGGCGAGCCGGCGTTGGTGTACGGCGACAGCGTGCGGCTGGTGCAGGTGGTGTGCAACCTGCTGACGAACGCGGCGAAGTTTACGCCCGGCGACCAGCCCATCGAGTTGCGGCTCCGTCGCCAGGACGGCAAGGTCCTGGTCGTCGTGGAAGATCACGGCAAGGGCATGTCCGCCGAGCTGCTCCCGCGCGTGTTTGACCTGTTCGTGCAGAGCGAACAGCCGCTCGACCGGCAAAAGGGTGGCTTGGGCCTGGGGCTGTCGATTGTGCGGACGCTGGTGAAGATGCACCAGGGAACGGTGCGGGCCGAGAGTGCGGGAGTGGGCCGCGGCAGCACCTTTACGGTGGTGCTGCCGGCGGCCGGCGCGGGGGCCGCGCTCACGGTGGTCGCCGCCGCCACGGCGCCGGCGACAGGCAGCGGCGCCGGTCGCATCCTGGTGGTGGACGACAACGTGGATGCGGCCGAGACCCTGGCCGTGCTGCTCGGCCACGCCGGTTACGAGGTGCAGAGCCACGCCGACGGTCCCGAGGCGCTGGCCGCGTTCGAGGCCTTCCAACCCGGCCTGGCGATTCTCGACATCGGCCTGCCGAGCATGGATGGCTATGAGCTGGCGCGCCGCCTGCGTGCGCTCGATTCATCGGTGCGGCTGATCGCACTCACGGGATACGGCCAGGAGCGCGATCGCGCACGGGCGCTGGCCGGCGATTTCGACGAGCACATGGTGAAGCCAGTGGCGCCGGATCGCCTCTTCGAGATGATCCGCCACCTGTTGGCGGGCCGACTTTAGTACCCGTGGTCGGTTGGCGCCGTCAGGACGGTTGACCCGGTTCGCGCGATCAATCGGAAGTGTTGGTCGTAGGTGAGGACGGTCGCGCCGTGTCTCGTGGCGACCGTCGCGATCCAGATGTCGTTGGCCGGCAACGGCGTGCCCGCCTTCTTGAGGTCGGTGACGACATCGGCATAGATGCCGACCATGTCTTCGTCGACAGGCAGCACCTCGACCACCGGGTTGGCGAGAAACTCCGCCAGGTCGGACTCATGTTCCTTTCGCCGGCTGCCTTGTCGAAATCCGACCGCCAACTCGCCCAGCACCACAACCGGTACACCCAGCCAATCGGCGCGATCGATCAGTTCGACGACCTGGGGGTCGCCGCGCTTGAAATGGCTGTAGGCCGAGGTATCGAGACAGAACCGCATTACTCCCACATGTCTTTGTCGATGGCCTCGACGGCCGTGAGAGCGGCGTCGAATTGACGCTGGTCTTCGGCGCTCCAGGTACCGGCCAGGCTCGCCAGGCCATTGCGGCGTGGCCCACGGCCATCGGCTCCAAGGCTGCGGCCGAGCAGGTCAAGAACCGTGCTGTTCAGCGAGGCATCCTTCCGGCGCCGTTCGCGGTCGAGCGCATCGGCCAGTCGTTTGGGTACGTTGCGAATGGTGAGTGTCTTCATGAATGCACCATGGTGATGTCAATGCATTCATTCTAGAGCGTCGCAACCGGCCGGTCAAGACGCGGCCGCCGTCTGAACCACCGGCCGGTTCAGCCGATCGAGCGTGCTACAATCTGATGTTCCGCCAGTGCGTCCCCGTCGTCCAGAGGCCTAGGACGTGGCCCTTTCAAGGCTAAAACACGGGTTCGAATCCCGTCGGGGACGCCACACAAGACTCAAGGTCTGGCGAAGTCTGTCCCGCCGAAGTTCCTTCCGCTTCGCCAGTCTCTTCCGGGCACATGGGTGACAGTTCATTCCGGAGACATTGGTAACACTCCATAGCCGACGTCCGGTCGGCGATGGGGCACGACGGACCCATCCCAGCCGCTACTATGAGGGATGCCGCCATGCTGACGTTGCCCGACATCATCTCGGCCAGGGCTCGCCTGGCGCCGTTCGTCCCGGTGACGCCCCTGCGCACCTATCCCAGCCTGGACCAGGCGGTAGGCTCGGGGATCTCAGTGTTCGTGAAGCACGAGAACCACCTGCCGACCAACTCCTTCAAGTACCGCAACGGGCTGGCGGCGATGACGGCGCTCAGTCACGACGAGCGCGCGCGCGGCGTGATCGCCACCACGCTGGGCAATCACGGTCAGGGGGTGGCCCTGGCCGCGCGGATGCTGGGGGTGAAGGCGAGGATCTTCGTGCCCCTCAACAACAACCCCGACAAGAACGCGGCCATTCGCGGCTTCGGAGCCGAACTGGTCGAGGTCGGCGTCGACTACAGTGCCACCATCGCCGCAGCGGAGCGCGCGGTGGCCGAGACCGGAATGGTCTTCGTGCACTCGTTCGCGAATCCAACCGTCGTGGCCGGTGCCGCGACCGTCGCCTTGGAGATGCTCGAGCAACAACCCGATCTCGAGGCGCTCGTGCTCTCCGTCGGTGGCGGCTCCCATGCCGTCGGTGCGATCCTGGTGGCGCGGGCGATGAAACCCAGCCTTAAGATCTACGGCGTACAGGCCGCCGGGGCGCCGGCCGTGCACGACTCGTGGCACGCCGGCACGATCATGAGCCGCGCGGCCAACACCTTTGCCGATGGCATTCGCGTCACCGCGCCGGCAGGGTTCGGATTCGAGGTGCTGCGAGAGGGGCTGTCGGGTTTCATCACGGTGAGCGAGCGCGCCATCGCCGGCGCGGTTCGGACTTACCTGCAGTGCACCCACAACCTGTGCGAGGGGGCCGGAGCGGCCGGATTAGCTGGCCTGTGCGCCCTGACCAGCGAACTGGCCGGCAAGCGGGTCGGTCTCGTCCTGACGGGCAGCAACATCGATCACGCGACGCTGGCAGCGGTGTTGGCCGGCGCGCGTGATTGAATGAGTGGGTCGCATGTACAAGGGCTCCCGGAGAACACCCGCTCTCGATGCGCCGGCGGTTCGGGTGAAGAACTACATCACCCCGAGCGGCTTGCAACGCCTGAAGGATGAGCACGCGTTTCTGTTGACCCGGGAACGGCCGGCGGTGACGAAGGTCGTGACCTGGGCGGCCAGTAACGGTGATCGCAGCGAGAACGCCGACTACCAATACGGCAAGCGCCGGCTGCGGCAGATCGATTCACGGATCCGCTTCCTCACGAAACGCATCGATGCCGCAGAAGTGGTGGACCCGGAGGCCCCGCGGCCCAAGCAGGCGGCGGCTCGCGTGTTCTTCGGGGCAACGGTGCGCTACGCCAACGCCGAGGGGAACGAGCGCGAAGTGAGCATCGTTGGCGCAGACGAGGTGGATCTCGATCGCGATCACATCAGCTGGGTGTCGCCGCTGGCTCGTGCGTTGATGAAGAAAGGCCCCGGGGACCGCGTGGTGCTGCGCGCCCCCGGCGGTACTGAACAGCTGGAGATTCTCGACGTGCGCTACGAGCACATTCCGGTGGCGCCGTTCCGCATTCCTCCGGGTGCCGAGGCCGCGCCGTGAGAGACTTGATGCGTGTTCCTGTTCTTCTCGAACAAGCTCGGCTGCTTCGGATCGATCGCCATCTCGGTCGTGCTGTCGGCGGTGCTCATCATGATGATGCGGTCGTGCTCGGCGCCGTAGCGGCCGGTCAGTGCGTCATGGCGTAGAGCAGGATGTTGATGCCGACGGCATAGGCCTCCGGCGAAAAGCGGAAGAAGTACTCGCTGTCTTCGCCTTCGCGCTCCCACGCATCGGGCATGTCGGTGTTGTGGATCATCACGACCATGAGCCGGCCCTGCTCGTCGGCAATGCCACGCGCGCTCGGCGGCGAGCCGTCCTCATTCCACCGCTCGATCACATCGTCAGTGCGCCGCCAGGTGTTGATCGACGCCATTTGCGGTAACTTCGCCACCGGGAACATCGTCCGCCAGATCGCATGGTCGGGTGGTGCCAGGTCCACAATCGGATAACGGGCGCGCGGCAGCGCGCGGCCAATCTCCGAGTCGAACTGTTCGCGGGCCCAGCTGCCATGGTAGTCGCTGACCAGCAGGAACCCGCCCTTCAAAAAGTAATCGCGCAGGCGATCCACTTCGGCATCGGTGAAGCGCGCGGTGCCCGCATCCTCCATGAAGATGAACGGACACCGGAACAGCGCTTCGTCGGTGAGCCGGACCACCACGGCGTCGGGCACCTCGTCTTCGGTGCCGATGTTCGCCATCTTCACGCGAACCTTGGTGAGCTCGGCGAGCCGGACGCTGAAGTTGATGTCGGCGCCGGGGTAGTCGGTGGCCCAGCCCTGTTTCTCGCGGCGATCGCTGCGGAACATCACGCGGCAGAAATTGAAGCTGCCGTCGAAGCTGGTGGCGGTGGGGAAGCGTGGCGGGGTGCGCCCGCCGAAGCCCCCAGCCCAAATCTGCTGGGCGTGGGCGATCGTGACGCCGGCGCCGATCGCGCCGAGTATCCCGACCAGGATCCAGAATCGCCCGCCGGCCCGCATGACCCAAGCGTAGCCTGATTTGCATGGTGCGACCACGGGGCTTTTGCTTGACAGGCCGCAGCCGGGTCGCAAGGATTGACGGGATGCGAGCCGCTGTGTGCCTATGCTGCCTGCTGTTCGCGGCAGTGGCCCGCGCGCAGACACCGCAGCCCCTCCGGTGGGGCGGTGATGCGGAGGGCGGCGCCCCATTCGTCGAAGCCAACCCCACCGATCCCTCGCTGGTCGCCGGGTTCGACGTCGAGATCGCCGAACTGGTGGCCGCGCGGCTGGGCCGGCGTCCCCAATTCGTCCAGGTGGCCTTCCAGTCGCTCGACCAGTCGGCGAAGCGCGGCGATTTCGACATTGGCCTGAGCGGGATTGAAGACATCCCCGCGCGCCGCCAGTCGCTGGCCGCGAGCGTGCCGTACTACGAATTTCGGGAGGTGCTCACGGTCCGCGACGCCGATCGCGATCGCTACCGCACGCTCGCCGACCTTCGCGGCCGGCGCGTGGCGACCCTGGGCGGCACCATCGCGTACGACCTGCTGCTCGCGGCCGAGCGCAGCCACGGCCTGACCGCCGTCTCGTACGACGAAGACGTCCATCCCTATTCAGACCTCGCCCTCGGCCGCGTCGATGCGGTCGTGCTCGACCACGTGCTCGCCGAGCGCGCCATGCGGCGCAACACCGGCTTGTTCACGCATCCCGAGGCGCTGGCGATCGGTCACTACATCATCATCACCGCGCCCGAGAACACGGCGCTGCGCGACCAGGTGGACGTCATTCTCCGCGACGCCATGCGCGACGGTACGCTGGAGCGGATCTTCCGGAAATGGAATGTCTGGAACGACGACCAACCGACCCTTTTCGCTCGCGTCTTGGCCACTCCGACGCTCGCACTGGCGGTCGGGAGTCGGGAGACGGGAGTCGGGAGCCGGAACACGGGTGCCGTGTGGGCCTATCTCCCGTCGCTGTTTCGAGCGGCCGTCATTACCCTGGGGCTCAGCTGCCTCGCCATGGCTCTCGCGGTGGCGTTAGGCTCCTTGATCGCCATCGGTCGCGTTTACGGAGATCCGATCACTCGCGCGGTGCTGACGGTTTATGTCGAGGTTATGCGCGGTACGCCGGTGCTGTTGCAGCTGTTTGTGATCTACTACGGGCTGTCGTCGGTGATTCGCCTGCCCGCCTTCGTCGCCGCGCTCGTCGGGCTCGGACTGAACTACGCCGCCTACGAGAGCGAAATCTACCGGAGCGCACTCGAGGCCGTGCCGCGCGGGCAGCTCGACGCCGCGCGCATTCTCGGGTTCACCAACTTCCAGGCGTTGCGGCTGATTCGCGCGCCGCAGGCGTTTCGCATCGCCCTGGCGCCCATGACCAACGACTTTGTCGCCCTGCTCAAGGACTCGTCGCTGGTGTCGGTGATCACGGTCGTGGAGCTGACCAAGCAGACGCAAATCTTTGCCACCAATATCGGCAGCTGGCTGGTGCCGGGGTTGCTGTGCGCGGCGATGTACCTCGTGATGTCGCTGCCGCTTGGTTACCTCGCGCGCCGGCTCGAAGAGCGGTGGAGGATGCCAGGCGTATGAGCACCACGCTGACCGTTCGTGGCCTGCACCTGGCCCGCGGGACCCGCGCCATCCTGCAGGGCGTCGACCTCGACGCGCGCGCCGGAGAGGTCGTGGCGCTGATGGGGCTGTCGGGGTCGGGCAAGACCAGCATTCTGCGCGTGATTGCCGGACTCGACGTCCCGGACGCGGGCGAGATCAGCGCCGGCAAGGCCGGCATGGTGTTCCAGTTCCATTACCTGTTCGAACATCTTTCGGCGATCGACAACGTGACCCTGGCGCTGATTCATGTGCACCGCGTGACCCGTGCCGATGCGCGCGGGCGCGCCCAGTTGCTGCTCGATCAACTAGGGGTCGGTCACCGCGCCGGCGCCCTGCCGCGGGAGTTGTCGGGCGGCGAAGCGCAACGCGTGGCCATTGCCCGCGCGCTCGCGGTCGATCCGCCGCTGTTGCTGCTGGATGAGCCGACGGCCTCGCTCGATCCCGCGCGCCGCAACGAACTGGGTGATGCGCTGCGCGCGCTGGCTGCGACCGGGCGCGCGTTGGTCATGACGTCGCACGACGATGACTTCGTGCGGGAGCACGCCAGCCGCGTGGTGGTGCTGGCGAATGGCGTGGTGGTGGAGGAGGGGGACCCCAAAGAGGTACTAAGCCATCCACAGCATGAGGCGACGAAGGCGTTGCTGCAGGTCGAGCGCGCGCGTCACGGTGTACAATAGGTGGTTCGGGCTGGTAGCTCAGTGGTAGAGCACTCGGCTTTTAACCGATTGGTCGTGGGTTCGATCCCCACCCGGCCCACCATTCGACTCACCATCAAGCCACCTTCGGCGGCTTGATAGTTCGCTCATGGCTAGGTCACTGAGCGAACCAACAGGTCGAATGTCCTGAGCGAGCAGCGCGAGTCGAAGGACAGTAGACCCCCCATGAACAGCTACCTGCAGTCCTGTCTCGACCTCATTGTTGACGCCACGACCGGTGTATCGCCTGACCCGGTGATCAAGCGGATCGGCGATCGCTGGTCCCCGGCCGAAATTGTCGAGCACCTGCAGAAGTCCTACTCGGGCACCGCCAAGGGGTTTGAACGGTGCCTGGAGAAGAACACACCACTGGCAACGCGCCAGACGATGAAGCAGGCGGCGCAGACGTTTGCGGTGCTCAATCTCGGGTACTTTCCCGAGGGCCGCAAGGCGCCCAAGCACATCCTGCCGACCGGAACCATTCCCTTGCCCGAGTTGCTCGAGGGGGTGAAACGTGACCTGGCGTGGCTGGACGATGCGGCCGTGCGGACCAGGCGGGTCTTTGGCGGGGTCCGCGTGCTGGACCACCCCATTCTGGGCCCGTTCACGGTGGACCAGTGGCTGCGGTTCCACCTGATCCACACCCGGCACCACGAGAAGCAGATTCTCGCGAGGCGCCAAAAATCGCTGATCTGTCGCATCAGTCCGTTAAACGCACATGCCGGACCGCCCAGTCCTACCACTCGCCTCTAGCGTTCCCCCGAGCATCGGACGATAATCCCGACGTGGTCAGAGAAGTCTCGCCGGTCGTCCTGGTCGTTGAAGACGACAGTGCTGTTCGCCAGCCGTTGGTAAAGTTCCTGCAGATGCGGCAGTACACGGTCGTCACGGCTGAAACCGCAGACGAGGGCCTTGATGCCATCAAGACGCACCGTCCGGCGGCCGCCATTATCGACCTGCGCCTGCGCCGCGGTTCAGGCCGCGAAGTCGTGGTCTCTACGCCGCCCGGCATCCCGGTGATTATTTTCTCGGGCCTGCGATCGGAATCCGCGGACCTCGAGACGCTGCGCCCCAACACCCGCCTCGTCGAAAAGCCCTACTCGCTGGTGATGCTGATGGACACCCTCGAAGACATGCTCGAGGAGTCGAAGGGCAACCAGAGCGGCTTCGGCCGCATCGCCGCCTCCTAACAGAACTCGACGGGATCACAATTCTTGACGGGAGGGAACCTCTCGTCGGGATGGCACTCCATGTCGGGATCGTTCTGAATCTTTCCCGACAAGAAATTCCCTCCCGACAGGAGTTGTCCTCCCGACAAGGAGTGCCCTCCCGTGGGGATCAGAGAATATTCTTTCCAAACGCCGACAGCGCGAGTTCGGTTGCGAACTCCGCCGTGGTGTTGCGTACGTCGAGTGCCGGGTTGACCTCGACCAGGTCAAGCGACGTCATCTTGCCTGACTCCGCGATCATCTCCATCACCACGTGCGCTTCGCGATAGCTCAGGCCGCCCTTGACCGGCGTGCCGACGCCGGGCGCCACCGTCGGGTCGCAGGCATCGAGGTCGTACGACACGTGAAACCCGCCGGTGCCGCGGCTGGCGATCGCGATGGCGCGGTCCATCACTGCGGCCACGCCGAGCCGATCGATGTCCTTCATCGTGAAGACGTGCACCTGGGATGCGCGCACGGCTTGCTTCTCGCGCTCGTCCAGGTTGCGGATGCCGACCAGCACGGTGTGCTTCGCCAGCACGGCGGGGCGATCGCCGGCGAAATGCGCGAGCTCCGCGGGCTCGGGCCCAAGCAGCGCGGCGAGCGGCATGCCGTGCACGTTGCCCGAGCCGGTCGACGCGGGGGTGTTCATGTCGCCGTGCGCATCCACCCAGATCAGGCCGAGCGGCTTGTTCTGCGTGCGGAGGTGTGCCGCCGCCGCGGCGACCGAGCCGGCGGCGAGGCTGTGATCGCCGCCGAGGGCAATCGGCGTCGCCCCTTCCGTAAACGACGCGAGCGAGGTCTGGAACAACCGCTGGCAAACTTTCGCAATGTCCTTGACGTACCGCTTACGGGGATCGCCGGCGCCCTTGGCCTCGGGAATGGGGGAGGGCACATCGCCCTTGTCGGTCACCGCGAGCCCGAGCGCCGCCAGTTGCTCGGCGAGACCGGCAATGCGGAACCCCGATGGCCCCATGTCGGTGCCGCGCCGGTTACCGCCCAGGTCCAGCGGCACGCCGATGATGTGAACCGCTTTCATGTCACTTCCTCTTCTTGTACGTCATCGAGATCCCCTCGTGGCCCGGCGACACCGTGGTCGTGAGCGCCTGTGGATGCGTCTCGATCAGCGACAGGAAGTCGAGCATGTCGTTCCTCTTGTTGATGACGTTGTGGGCGAGGAACAGGCCGCCCGGTGTGACCCGCGGGAACACCAGGTCGAAGAACTTCTTGTAGTCGGGTTTCCAGGCGTCGAGGAACACCAGGTCAAACTGGCCCGGCACCTTCGGGATCTCTTTGAAGGCGTCGCCCGACACCACCTGCACGATGTCCGACAGGCCGGCGCGCTTGATGTTGGCGGCGGCTTCCCTGGCGCGGTCCGGGTCAAACTCGATGGTCACCAGCTTGCCGCCGGTCTGGCGCAGGCCAAGGCCAATCCAGATGGCGCTGTAGCCGCTGGCGGCACCGATCTCGAGCACCTGCTTCGCGCCGATCGCGCCGACCAGGACCCGGAGGAACTTGCCATCCTCCTCGGACACGGCCAGTTGGCCCTTGTCGGCGGCCCGAATGCCGGCCAGCAGCTTCGCCACCCCCGGATCCACGCCCTGGGCGGCGGCCGAACTGGCGATGAAAAGGGCTACAAGGAGGGCAACGACCCGAAAAAACATCCTTCCATTCTAGCCGGGCGGCCCGGAGCCGCGTGTTATAGTGCCGTGACTTTTAAGACCAACCCGGAGAGGCCCTTAGTGAGCCCGATTCTCACCCGCCCGGTTCGCGAACAACTCGAGCACGATCGGGTTATTCGCCTGCTTCAGGCCCGTTATAAGCGAAAGACCGACGTCATCATCAATCCCGGGAACGAGCAAAACCAGTCGATCACGGTCGGCGACCTGGTGGTGTACCCGGACGTACTGATTTTTGCCGAAGGCACCAAGAAACTGCTGGGAACGATCGAGGTCGAGACCGGCGAATCGGTGAACTCGCTCGAGGCGCGAGCGGAGTGGGCCGTGTTCTGCAAGTTGAAGGTGCCATTGCACTTGTACGTGCCGCCGACGTCGGTGGACGCGGCCCGGCGGCTGTGCGCCGAGTACGCCATTCCGGTGGCCGAGTTGTGGACGTTTCACACGACCTTCGACCAGGTCCGGTTCACCATGATCTACCGGTCGCCCGATGCGCCGGTGGTGAAGGTCGGGGCCCCCGCCCCCGTTCGCCAAGGCTCCGGGGGGCAAGCGCAGAAGATGGCGGCCAAGCCGGCAGCAGTCAAGCCGGTCGCAGCCAAGCCGATGGCAGCCAGGCCGGTGCAGAAGCCGGCGGCAAAGCCCGCGGCCAAGCCGGCTGCCAAGGCGAAGCCCATCGCCAAGGCCAAGCCGGTGGTCAAGCCGAAGCCAATAGCCAAGCCTGCGACCAAGCGACTGGCCAAAGCCGCGCCTAAGAAAGCCAAGGCTGCCAAGAAGGCCAAGCCTGCCGCAAAGAAGCGGCGTTAGGGCCAGGCCGTGCCATTCCTCCGCCTGACCCGCGATCGCCGCGGTACCGAGAACACCTTCCTGCTTCACGCCGATCGTCCAGGCGATCGGCCGAAGCTCTTGTACTGGTATCGCACGGCGCCGGGCATCATCCTCGGCCGCGCGCCGCTTGACGAAGACGCCATCCGCACCATCGAGGACCAGCATCCCGAGATCGATTTCGACTGGCCGGCGATTCTCGCGTTGAGCGAGGTGATGACGCCGGAAGACGAGGCGCCGGCCCGGCCGCGACAGCCCGAAGGCCGGCGGCCACGCGGGCGCGATCCGCAGCGCGAGGCGCAGCCGCGCGGCCGGCCAGAGGCGCCGGCCGAACCGGCCACCGAACTGGACGCGTTGCCTGAGGACGAAGCGTTGGAGAGCGAGCTGCAGGAGGGCGTGTCAGCCGCCGCCGGCGCGATCGAAGACGCCCCGCCGCCGCCGCGCCATGTGCACGGCCTGCTGGAGGAGCTCGTGGGGCGGGAGATCGCCACGCGGCTACGCGCGCGGTATGCCGAGTTGTCGGCCCGCATTCACGAACGCCATGCCGACGCCGTCGAACGCGACCTGTGGATGACACGCGCCACCGCGCTCGACCCCGACACGTGGCTTACCCCCGAAGCCATCCTCGAAGGCGTGCGCCGCGCCGACGCGCAGTTCGACAGCTTGCGTCACGAGCTGCTCGGCTAACAGGAGTTCAAGAGCTCAAGAGAGAATATTCTCCTGATCTTTTGATCTCCTGTTTTCACTTGTCCCGGGAGTAGCGCAACTCGATTGCATCGATCTTCGCGAGACGGCGCATGTGCCGCTCTTCGCTCGAGAAACTGGCGGCCAGAAACGTCTCGGCCAGCACGCGGGCCAGCGCCGGGCCAATCACTCGCGACCCCAGGCACAGCACGTTCAGGTCATCGTGCTCCACCGCCTGGCGCGCGGTGTAGGCGTCGTGGCAGACGGCCGCGCGCACGCCCGGGAACTTGCACGCGGCCACGGCTGCGCCGGCGCCGCTGCCGCACACCAGGACGCCGCGGTCGGCTTGTCCGTTACGAATGGCCTGGGCGACCGCCTCGGCAATATCCGGGTAATCGACCGGCGCGGTGGAGTGCGTACCCAGGTCGGTGACCTCGTGTCCGGCCTGCGCCAGGTGCCCGGCGAGGTCGCGTTTCATCTCAAAACCGGCGTGATCGGCCCCAATTGCGATGCGCATAAAGGGATTGTAGGGCAGGTCGGGCGGGGTAGGGCAGGTAGGGCAGGTCTGGCGGGTAGGGCGGGTAGGGCGGGTAGGGCGGGTAGGGCGGGTGGGAAGCCCCAACCAGCCCCCCCCCCCCCCCCCCCCCCCCCCCCCCCCCCCCCCCCCCCCCCCCCCCCCCC